>DATJII010000363.1:0-3270 GCA_035493435.1 Candidatus Limnocylindria bacterium
TAGAAAGTTTGGGCGTGATTGCCCAGAGGCGGCAAAACGATTCCCACTGCTGCCGGTCGATGCTGTCGAGGCGGGCGTCCATAGCAGAAAAATGCAGAGCGTGGCGAAGCATCGCCGGAAAGAGTTGGAGATTCCCATAGGGTACGGAAGGGTTGAATTCAGGATTTTCCAGCGGGCGTTTTGACACAGCGAAACCCGAGGTGATTACTTCCCGTGGATACTTCGCCTTTACCGCGGGAACCCACCCTATAGCGGGTGCAGTATTGATCGGTACAAAGGAAGGAGCCGCCGCGTTGCACCCGCTTCGCCGCACCGGGCTCAGCGGGATCGAAACTGGTTTCCGGACCGTGAGGGTTTCTTGGCGCCCCGCCAGCATCACGCAGGGTTCTATAATAATCGGGCCGATACCAATCCTCGCACCATTCCCACACGTTGCCTGCCAGGTCATAGAGGCCAAAGCCATTTGGAGGGAACTGGGCGACTGGTGCGAGACCGGCAAAACCGTCGTCTCCCGTGTCTTGCACGGGGAAATGGCCCTGATAGATATTGGCCATCCACCGGCCTCCGGGCTTCAGTTCGACGCCCCAGACATAGGGTTGACGGTCCAGGCCGCCGCGCGCCGCGAATTCCCATTCCGCCTCGGTGGGCAAGCGTTTGCCCGCCCAGGCCGCGTAGGCTGCGGCGTCGGCATAGGCGACATGCACTACCGGATATTTTTCACGGCCCACCAGATTGCTTCCGGGTCCCGCCGGTTGCCGCCAGTTGGCGCCTTTGACGTATTCCCACCAGGCAAGGTGGTTGTTTAACGGGACGGGGGACGGCGGTGGAGTAAAGACAATCGAACCCGGAGCCAGATTTTCTGGAGGAGCCTCGGGAAAATCCTCCTGGCGGGGCTGCTGCTCTGCCACTGTCCGGTACCCGGTGGCTTCAACAAATCGCTGAAACGCCTCGTTGCTGACCTCGGTCGCGTCCATCCAGAAACCATCTACATATACGGAATGCACGGGCCGCGCGTCGGGCATGGAATCGGGCCCGCCGCAGACCATTTCTGTCGGGTCCTCGGTACCCATCGAGAATTCCCCACCGGGAATCCAGACCATGCCGGGAAGTTTTTCGGCGGGGGATGCCTTTGGATTTGCGGTGGACTTCGAGCTGGTGGAGGGCCGGGCGGAAGTCGGCCAGTGCCGCGCTCCTGTCACGAACAGCAGCGTGACCACTATAGAGGCCAGGGTGAGCGCGGGGATATTTCTATTCATGGCCATGAATGAAGTTGATCGGCGTGCCCCGCCTTACAGTCCCTTGGCCGGAAGCCGTTTTTTATCGGGAAATGGGCCGTCGACTCCGTCCGGTGGCAATTTCCCGGCGAATTGGTCGTCGTCCTTGAGCTCCTTTTTCAGCCGATAGAGTTCCGTCTTGAGCCGGGATACCAGGGGAGCCTGCGCCGGGTCGCCGTATAAATTATTCATCTCGTCCGGATCGGATTGGAGGTCGTACAGCTCCCATTGGTCCTTTTTCCAGAAATAGATCAGCTTGTATCGTTCGGTGCGGATGCCGTAGTGGGCGCGGGTATTGTGATGGCCGGGATCGTGGTAGTAGCGATAGTAGAGGCTGTCACGCCAACCGGTTGGGCGTTCCCCCTTCATCAAGGGCAGGAGGCTGTGTCCCTGCATGTCTGCAGGCACGGGCAGACCGGCGGCCTCCAGGAAAGTGGGGGCAAAATCGGGATTGATGGCGAGGGCGGGCTGGACGGAGCCGGCAGCGATCACCCCGGGCCAGCGCACCAGGAAAGGCATCTTGATCGAGGGCTCGTACATGAATCGTTTGTCGAAAAGCCCATGATCGCCCAGGAAGAATCCCTGGTCACTGGTATAGATAACGATGGTATTTTCTCGGAGCCCGTTGGCGTCGAGCCAGTCCAATAACTGTCCGACAGAATCGTCCACCGACTGGATGCAGGCCAGATAGTCCTGCATGTAACGTTGGTATTTCCAGGCGTTCAAGGCGTCTCCGGTCAGAATCGTCTTCTGGCCGTTCACCACGAGTTCCACCTCCGTTGGCTTGACCCCGAGCCAGCGATTCCGAGCCGTCTCGGACAAGCCGGAGGGAGGCTCAAGTTTCAGGTCCCAGCGGTTGAGGTCGTCAAAAACACGTTGCTGGTTCTCCCGCAGGGCGTCGGTGCGTCCTTTATAATTATCACGCAGAGTCGCCGGTTCCGGGATGATTTTGCCGGCAAACATCGCCTGGTGCCGGGCATCGGGCACCCATTGCCGATGGGGCGCCTTGTGGTGGCACATGAGGAAGAATGGCTTGTCCTTTGGACGGTTCTTCAGGAAATCCAGCGAGAGGTCCGTGATGATATCCGTGACGTAACCCCTGATTTGCGTGATGCCCCCGGTCGTCAGGAAATCCGGGTCCACATAGACTCCCTGGCCGGGCAGGACTGCCCACTTGTCGAAACCGGTCGGATCGCTACCCAGATGCCATTTGCCAAACATCCCGGTATGATAACCGGCCGCCTGAAGATATTTTGCCACGGTGGGTTGACTGCCGTCGAAGCGGTTGAAGACCGGTACGCCGTTCACGTGGGAGTATTTGCCCGTGAGGATCGTGGCGCGGCTGGGTGTGCAGATGGAGTTGACGGCAAAACAACGGTCAAAGCGCATCCCGTCCCGGGCGATGCGATCCATGTTTGGGGTCTGATTGACGACACTTCCGTACGCGCTGATGGCGTGGGCGGCGTGGTCGTCCGACATGATGAAGAGGATGTTTGGGCGTTGGCTGGGGTTTGTCGCTGCCACTAGGAAGTGTGTGGCGCCCCAAAGGCAGGCCATCGCCAGTATGATCCGGAGCCGTTGTCCCATGATTTGAAAGACGAGAGTACAGGCTGCCGTGGTAACGTGCCATCCGTACTTCGGGTAAAGAGATTTCGATAATTGGCGCTAGGTTGAGATTCCCCGCGAGGGCCAAAGCAAAAGACCCGGAATTGTGATTCCGGGTCCAGGCCATTGCGATTTGTGAGCGGTTTTCCCGATTGTTGCTAAGCGTTATTGTCCGGGAGCTGGACGAGGCGGACGTCCTTCGCCTTCGGGACCTTCAGGACGACCTTGCCCGCCGGGACCTCCGGGACCGCCAGGACCAGCGGGGCGGGGTGGCCGGAGTTCGTCGGGAGTGAGTTTGCCGTCGCCGTTCTTGTCGAGTTTCTTCAGCGAGGCGCTGGCTTGGGCAATTTCGTCGGCGTCGATGACGCCGTCGTGATTCAAATCAAGCGCT
>DATJII010000364.1:0-3966 GCA_035493435.1 Candidatus Limnocylindria bacterium
GCGAATTAGCCCGTCGGCGGCTGCGGGTGCATGTCGATACCTCTTTTGAGTTCGATGAAAAGACTAAGGAAGATTGACCGGCAAAGCGTCTGCCAAACAAATCCCAACATTGTCATTGACGAAATCCACGGGAAACGCAACATACCAACCAGTACGTATGCAACCTGCCAGCAAGACAGCGGAGATGCCCGAAACGAAGCGCAAGCTGGTGGATGCCGGGGTGCGCCTGATGCGATTGAAGGGCTTCACCGCGACGACGGTGGACGATATTTGCGAGGCTGCCGAGGTCACCAAGGGCGCCTTCTTCCACTACTACAAGAGCAAGGAAGACCTCGCCAAGGCAGCGATCACACGTTTCGGCGAGAACCAATTCGCCGATTCCCATGCGGCACCTTATCGCAAGCTCGCGGATCCGTTGCAGCGAGTTTACGGACGGTTGGATTACGTCAAGGAATCGTCCGGCGGCACTCGGCATTTGACCAAGGGCTGTCTGGTCGGCACGGTCGCCCAGGAGCTTTCCTTTACCCATTCGGCACTCCGTAGTTCGTGCCAGGACGCTTTCCTGCGGGTGGCCGGTGATTTTGAAAAAGACCTGGCGGCGGCAAAATCTGTCCACGCTCCCCAGGCGGACTTCGATCCCAAAAAACTGGCGACACTCTTCGTATCGATCTTCCAGGGTTCCCTCATAATGGCCAAGGCCTCGGAAGACAATACTGTCTTGTCGGACAACCTCGAACAGTTCCGGCGATACCTCCAAACGTTGTTCGGACAGAATTCAAAGAACTAGACCCCGGCGCCCGATTCATCGGGCACTTGATTTTCCAGCGGACTCGCTCATGAAGGCAACAACGCACCGAACGGCCAAATCTCTGCCTCTCAACCATACCAACCGGTTGGTATTACTTCGACTACCATGCCCAAAGTAAACGGAACTCCGATTTCTCCAGGTACTTTATGAATACTGCAACACTGTCCGTTACCGGTAACCAAAACAGCCGCACTGTGGCTTCCCCTGCCCCATCCGCCGAACCGGACACGAAAAACGATAGCCGTGCAGTCCCAAACGGAACCACCGGCGTGCCTGAACCCAAAACCGGACGGAAGCTCACGCTCAAGCGCGCGGCGGGTTTGCTTATCCTGGCTGCTGCCGGGATCGGCGTCGCAAATCTGGCGCAGCATTGGTGGACAACTGGACGCTATATTCAAAGCACGGATGACGCTTATGTGGGCGGCGATGTCACGGTAATCGCCCCCAAAGTCTCCAGTTTCATCACGCAAATCGCGGTTCGTGATAACCAACAGGTGCGGGCTGGTGATCTTCTGGTGAAATTGGACGCCCGGGATTGGCAGGCTGCGCTGGCCAAGGCCGAGGCTGCCGTGGCCATCCAGCAGGCCGCCCAGGCAAATCTGGACGCGACGCGCCATTTGCAGGAAGCTATTATAGCCAAGGCGCGGGCGGAAATAGCCGCCACCGATGCCGAAGCGATCCGCACCCATGATGACCAGGTCCGCTACCAATCGTTGGTGACCAACGGGGCGGAGTCGGTCCAAAGCTTCCAAAAAGCCGACGCCGTATATAAGCAAGCCTTGGCTGCCACCAAGAGCTCCGGTGCAACTTTGTCCGTCGCGCAACGCCAATTGGAGGTGATCGGCGCGCAGAAACAACAGACGCAGGCGTCCCTGGAACAATCCCTCGCGGACCGCGAACTCGCCAGGCTCAATTTAAGCTATACCGAACTGCGCGCCCCCATCGACGCGACGGTGGGCAACCGCAGCGCGCAAGTGGGAGCCTTCGCCACCGCCGGTTCACAACTTATTTCGCTCGTGCCAACCCGGGGCTTATGGATTGACGCCAATTTCAAGGAGAGCCAGGTCGCCCGCATGCATCCGGGTTCCCCGGTAACTCTTAAAATCGATTCAATTCCCAACAAAACGTTCCAGGGCCATGTGGAGAGCATCGCTCCGGCGACGGGCGCAAAATTCAGCGTGCTGCCTCCAGAGAATGCCACCGGGAACTTTACGCGGATTGTTCAGCGCCTGGCCGTGCGTATCGTGCTGGACGATGAAACCGCCGCGCGTGGCGAACTCCGTCCCGGTCTTTCGGTGACCGCCGACGTGGACACCCGCACCACAGACCAGAATCGTTTATGAACACCGAGATCCATCCGCCCTCTTTTTTCAAGGCCGTGCTCCCTTTCATGGTCATGTGCGTGGGGATGTTCATGGCCCTCCTCGACATCCAGATAGTGGCCTCGTCCCTCCAGGACATCGGCGGCGGGCTATCGGCGTCGCGAGACCAGATCGGCTGGGTGCAGACGGCTTACCTGATTGCGGAAATTATAACCATTCCGCTTTCCGGCTGGTTGACGCGGGTGTTTTCCACCCGATGGCTCTTCACCGTATCGGCCGCGGGCTTCACCGTGACGAGTTTGCTCTGTGCCATCGCGTGGAACATCGAAAGCATGATTGTCTTCCGGGTGCTTCAGGGCTTTCTCGGCGCTTCCATGATCCCCACGGTCTTTACCTCGTCATTCCATTATTTCCAGGGGGCACGCCGGGTTTATTCCGCGGCCGTGATCGGTACCATTGCCTCCGTGGCGCCCACCTTGGGGCCAGTCATTGGCGGCTGGATTACCGACACGCTCGACTGGCGCTGGCTCTTCTATGTCAATCTCATTCCCGGCGCGGCGGTGGCCCTTTCCATTCCCTTTCTGGTCAAGATCGACGAGCCGGATTATTCGCTCCTCAAGCAAGCCGATTATATTGGAATCGCCTTGATGGCGGTTTTTCTGGGCAGCCTTCAATACGTCTTGGAGGAAGGCGGGGGGTGGAATTGGTTCGACGACGCCAATATCACCACCTTCGCCGTCGTCGCCACGGTGGCCGGAACACTCTTTGTGATACGTTGCCTCACCTTTGCCCATCCCGTGGTTGATCTCCGCGCCCTGGGTGATCGAAACTTTCTGGTGGGCTGCGTCCTGTCGTTCGTCACTGGCATGGGTATCTTCGCGACCATCTACCTGACGCCGCTATTTCTCGGCTATGTCCGTGGTTATAGCGCCTGGCAGACCGGCGTCGCGGTGGCTTCGACCGGGGCGGCATCCCTGGTCGGGACGGTGGTTTATATCCTGCTGGCGCGCCGCTACGACACTCGCTGGCTGATGATGTTCGGGTTGGCCATGTTCGGATTGTCCATGTGGAGTTTCAGCTTCATCACCCACGACTGGGGCTCGGCGCAACTCTTCTGGCCCCAGGTGCTGCGCGGTTTTCCCCAGGTATTCGCGGTGGCGCCCGCCGTCACTCTTGGGTTGGGGAGCTTGTCGCCCGCCCGCCTCAAATACGCGAGCGGACTATTCAACATGATGCGCAATCTGGGCGGAGCGATCGGCATCGCGATCTGCGGAACCATTCTCAATAATCGCACCAATCTGCATTTTCTCCGGCTGGCCGAACACCTGAACCCCGGCAACATCGCCATGCAAGAAATGCTGCAAAAAACGAGCGCACGTGTCGCAGCCTTAAGCGGTGGCGACACTGTGCGAGGACACCTGGTCGCGCTCAAACAACTGGGGGCGGTGGCGTTACGCGAGGCACAGGTCCTGAGCTTTGCCGACGCCTTTGTCGTCCTGGCCGTCTGCTTTGGCCTCGGAGCACTGATGGTGCCACTGCTCCGCAAGGTCGCCACGACTGCGGCGCCGCCCGCCGACGCCCACTGAGGACACGAGCCGGTAAAATGCTTCCATCGTGTAGTCTTTGAAAACAAAATATACCCCTGACAATCAGTGACACCCTCCTCCAGCCTATGATCGTCCCTCTCTTTATTGGATTTGTCGTATTGATGGCGGCTGTCGCGGTGGGCCTGAGCGCCCGTCACCTGGGCCGACGCACCGCGCTCACGATATCCGCCGGTCTGGCGACTTGGTTTATCTATGTCGGATTAATGAGCTTCTTCGGCGTGATTCAAAA
>DATJII010000365.1:0-6956 GCA_035493435.1 Candidatus Limnocylindria bacterium
CAGGACGCGGTGCTGGGGCCTGTTTTTGCGGCGCATGTGGACGATTGGACTTCGCACATTGCCACCGTCACCGATTTTTGGAGTACCCAGAGTGGTGGGCCTCGGTTGTATCGGGGCGGGATGGGACGCCATATCCGCCTCGGTTTGCAGCCGGAGCACTTCAGCCACTGGCTGGCCCTTTGGCAAACAACGGCGCAAAGCCGTTTCCCGACGGAGTTGGCGAACGAGGTGGTGGGTTTGGCTCGATTGATAGCGGAGCGACTGAAGGAGATGGTGGCTGGCGTGCCGATCTTGAAGGTGGGATAGCTCGGTCTGCTTTTGGCCTCTAGCCACCCGACCACCGGGGTGGCAAGGTGTTCTTGTGGCGAGTTGCAATTTCAGATCAATTTGCCATCCCACGGGTCAAAAAGAATTAACGTTACTCCTCGGCATTATTTGTAACGAATTGGACAATAAAGGCTTGAGCGATACCGCAAGTCGCGAGCCTTAACTGTGCCAGTTGATAAATTCTTAAACTGATAATTCGCCTAAGTGATTTTGTTGGGGCGGCCAGTTTCAAGCTCTCTTCGCCTCATGCCGATACAACCTTTACCGGCGATCATCAGGTTTCCTTTTCATCGTCCGGATGAGAGACGCTGTCGACCCGCGTAAGCGGGGCAGGCGCGCTGCATCTGGGAAATGGGGAGCCGCTGGCCCCGGTAAGAATTCCCTGTTGTATGCGATTGACTATTAAGACGCGGATGGCCATGGGTTCGGCCGCGTTCCTGTTGTTGACCCTGGCGATTGGCATTTTTGCCATCGAACGGCTGCTGACCCTCAACCAGAAGACCCGCACCGTCGCCGAAGGGAGCCTCCCTTCGGTCTATATGATTGGCCGGATTCAGGTCCTCAACCAGCGAAACTACATCCTGCTGCATCGCTATTGCCTCACGGAAAACACCGCGGACCGGGCCGCCATCGATTCCGAAATACGGACGAACTCGGAAACCATGGCTTCCCTGTACAAGCAATATGAGGCGATTCCCGCGGCGGATCGTGGCAAGGAATTGTTCGAGGCCATGAAGGTCTCGCGGGCGGCTTATATCGATCGCCGGAAGGGATTCATTGCCGACACCGCGCACGCCCAAGGCACGAATGTCTACGCCCTTTTTGTCAACCAGCTTGACCCCGCGTATAATCGATACCTTTCCTCCATCCAGGCACTGGTGGACTATAACCGGGACAATGGCGAACAGACAGGCAAGGGAGTGGTTCATGCGGTGAAGCTGGCCACGGCCAGCCTGGCCATCGGCCTGGGGGTGGCGATTGTCGTGGGAATCGGCATTGCCCTGCTCAATATCTATGGGGTCACGCGTATTTTGAGCCGCATCGCGGCTTCCCTGTCGGCCGGATCGGGCTATGTGTCTGCCGCTGCAGGTGAGGTGGCCAATGCCAGCCAGACCCTGGCGGAAGGCGCGAGTGCCCAAGCGGCATCGTTGGAGGAAACCAGCGCCTCACTGGAAGAAATGGCCGGCATGACCCGGCGCACCGCCGAGAATGCCCGCACGGCCAAGGGACTCACCACGGAAACGCGGGCCGGAGTC
Source organism: Candidatus Limnocylindria bacterium (assembly GCA_035493435.1). GTDB lineage: Bacteria > Verrucomicrobiota > Verrucomicrobiia > Limisphaerales > UBA9464 > DATJII01. The sequence continues at coordinate 1,584 of DATJII010000365.1, forward strand.
GATACCGGTTGGCAAAACGTGCAGCGGTTGCGTGAGGCCATGGGGGGCATCAAGACGTCTTCCGATAATATCGCGAAAATTATCAAGAACATTGATGAGATAGCGTTTCAAACCAACATCCTGGCCCTGAACGCTGCGGTCGAAGCCGCCCGGGCGGGCGATGCTGGATTGGGATTTGCGGTCGTGGCTGACGAGGTTCGGGCTCTGGCCCACCGTTGTGCAGCATCGGCGCGTGAAACGTCCGATAAGGTCCAAGACTCCATCCACACCAGCCAACGGGGTGTGGAGATCAGCGAAGCCGTCGCCGCGAGTTTACAAGAGGTGGTGGGCAAGGTGCGCAAGGTGGACGAGCTGGTTGCCGAGATTGCCACCGCCTCCAGCGAACACAGCCAGGGGATTGGCCAGGTGAATGCCGCGGTCATCCAGATGGATCAGGTGACCCAGGCGAATGCCGCAACCTCGGAGGAAAGCGCCGCCGCCGCGGAACAACTGAAGGGGCAGGCCCGGTCGCTTAATGATATCGTTTCCCATATTGTGGAACTGGTCGGCGAGAAGGCAGTGGCCAGGCAAACGCTGCGTTCGACAGGTGAGATCGCCGCGATGGAAGAACCTGACCGCCGGCCCGCGACCACCTCTCGCTTCGCTTCCTCCGCAGCCATGCTGGATCAGCGGCCCGAAAGCGATAAAGCTGAGGTGGCCGAACCCGAACCGATTTCCCCGGAGATGTCTTCCCGAACGATCCGGCTCAGATAAGTATCGCTTCAACCACTTATGACCCATCGTCCTAGTCCGCTTTGGACCGCCTTGATGGCGGCCAGTGTCCTTGCGCCTGCCGCATCTGCCGGTATCGTCAACGACCAGTTGCAGCAATGGTCGCCCGACTTCAAGCCGTGGGACATTGGCGGACAAGTGCGATTTCGCTACGAAATCCAGCAGGGCGCCGGGCCCAATGTGCCGACGATCCACGATTTTTCGGAGAAGTTTGCCGACAACGCCGCCCATCTTTTTCTCGGGCGCGAATTTGTGCACGTTGGATATAAGCAGGATTGGTTTGGCGCCTACGCCGAGTTCCGGGATTCCTGGGAGAATGGCCGGTTGGCGGCAAGGGGAACTACCAGTGACCGCACCGAGCTGGGCCAGGCCTATATCATGCTGGGCTCGACTAATCATTTCCCCGTCACCCTGAAGGTGGGTCGCCAGGAATTCATTTATGGCGACGAACGGCTGATCGGGGCGTCGGATTGGTCGAATGTGCCCCGCATGTTCGATGCCGCCAAGCTGCGTTATGAACGGCCCGGCCTCTGGATCGATGCCTTCGTGAGCCGGGTGCTCCTGGTGAATGACCAGCAGTTCGACCATCCTGACTGGCACGATTGGTTTTCTGGAATCTACGGCTCCACGACGCTGCTCTGTCCGTACCAGAATACCGAATTCTATGTGCTGGGACGCGATTCGGGCAAGGGGGCGGCAGTTTCCCCCCGGGACGTGGTCACCGTGGGGACGCGGTGGAAGTCCATTCCGGGCAAGCTGGGACCGTGGGACTATGAGGTGGAGGCCATGGGGCAGTTGGGCAGTATCAATTCGGGCGGTGCCACGCCGAAGCGCCTTGACCAGCAGGCTTACGCGATTCACCTCGATGGCGGCTATACTTTCAAGCAGGCTTGGGCTACGCCCCGGTTGAACGTGGAATATAATTTTTCTCCTGGCGACTCGGACTCAAAGGACGGCGTGAGCGGGACGATTGATCCACTGTTTCCCACCAACCACAAGTTTTATGGCCTGGTGGATGTCATGAGCTGGCGAAATGCCCACAATCTGCGCTTGGGGACGACGCTGAAGCCTGTTGCCAAGCTGACGGTCACCGCCGATTACCAATTCTACTGGCTGGCGGACACCCACGACTTCTTCTATCCGCAATCGGGCGCCGGACGCAGCGGCAACGGTTACGGAATCCACCCGGACTACACCCCGTATCTCGGTTCCGAATTCGATATCCAGGCCAGCTACGCGTTCAAGTCTTGGGCGGCCTTCCGGGCGGGGTACGGCCATTTCTTTGCCGGCAGCTACCTTCGCCAGTCACTCGCCGCCACTGGCGGCACCAAGGACGCCGACTGGATCTACGCCATGACCACGCTCACATTCTGAGCAGGCGATAAATGCTGGCAAAGTAGAAGAGGCGGCCCGCCTCTTCAGCACGACGGCAAGCTCGGGATTTACCTGGAATCGCAAGGGCGTGCTCAGCAGCGTTTTCCCAATGGGCGCTATTAAGCACCTACGGCTTCGCGTGCCCCAGCCAACGCACCGCGTTGTCGATAATCATCAGCACGTTCGGGTTTTGGTAAATGGGATACGTCTCGTGACCGGGCCGGAAATAGAAAACTCGTCCCTTGCCGAGGTTCCATAGCGAGCCGCTCCGGAACCATTCACCTGCTTCCCAGCGTTCTTCGAAGATCACGGCATCCGGGGCCGGCGCGTGAAACGGTTCACAGTACATTTCGGTTTGTGAAAGGGTGAATTCCTTTGGCAATCCGCGCGCGATCGGGTGGCCGGGTAGCAGGGTTCGAACCAGACTGGGCCTACCATCCGCCCGATAGGCCGGGAAGCAGCAATTCGGCAGCGTCAGGTCGATCTCCACCGGACCATGGAGCGGTTTGCGATACAGCGCCGCCGGAGTTAATCGATCGGAGTACTTGGGCGGCACGCGGAGAACCGGGTATTGGTTGGTCTCGTGAAAAAAGGCGGTGGCTCGCTCCGATAAACTCAAGGGACGAAGGGCATCTTCACGGGCGCGCTCGTTCATCGCCTCCATGAAGGGCGCGGACCAATGGGCCGAGTGAAGGGAGATGAGCGCCAACTGGCCCGATTTCACCCGGCGGACAATCTCCTTGGCGGCCTCCACCTTTACCTCGCCATTGCGCACGTGGCCCCACCAGATCAACACATCGCAATTGTCCAACACGTCCTTGCCGATGCCCTGGTCCGTATCGTCGAGTCGTTTGGAGAGGACCACGATTCCCGGCTGTCCGCGAAGATGTTCGGCAATCTGATTGCCGAGGAAATTGGTGTAAGCCTGCTTTTGTTGGGGTTGTTGCTCGTCCCAAACGACAACGCGGATGGGGGCCGCGAGCGCTGCCAACAACCGTGAGAAACCCAGGGTGACGACCAGCCACCTGATCGGCCACTTGAATTTCGCGAAACTTCGGACAGAAGGTCTGGAATGTGTCATGCCGGATGGTGGCGGATGCTAAAGCGCATTTCCGGCAGAGAGAACATCAAAAAGGACTTCGATTGGGAGTTGGGGGCAGATTTGTTGAAGGTCGGCAAAGGGGACGTAGCGGGTGGCATTGGGTAAACAGGATGCCATTCATGGGTTTCTAGCTGCCAGATCCACTTCTGCAACCGCAACACGTCACCTCCCACCTGACTTTCCCTCGATGGTCAAAATAATAGACACCGTTTATTATCTGGTCGGGGAGAAAGCTGCGGCCGTGTGTGGAGTTGGTTGACAAGCCGTTTGTATTTGACTCGTGGTGATTCGAAATTCAGGAGAATTGCTCGATGCATCCCAGTTGCTTTCAAGTAGTGAAGCACTGGTGCGTCTTCGATTACGAAGAGGGCCTTGATAGCTATAAGTTCGAGGATAATCGTTCCATAGCATAGGAAAAATGAGCGATAGGGCGTCTTAAGGCGACTGCCTTTATACGTGACCGGTACCGAGAATTCCCGCGCGAACTGATTGCAGTTCGCTGCAAACTCGATTTCTAAAGCATCCTGATACACTCCTTCGAGGAAACCTGGGCCCAGTTGCCGGTGAACCTCCATGGTGCCCCGATGATGGCAAACGTCTCCGGATCCTTTGTTGGCGCTTCAATACTCGTTTCTGAAAATTTACGATTGGAACGATCTGGGGGTTAACAGTGACTCTATTCAACCGCAGATGGGGGAGGGATGTACGCAGATGGGGCTGCAGACAGTTTAATGGGTGGCGAGTCTTTAATAGGTGCCCAAGATGCCTTTTCTTCGGCCACCCATTGCACGCTCATCGGCCGGGCCACGCCTTCGTCAAACCCCGATCTGCGCTCATCCTTCCCCCATCTGCGGTTTAAACAAGGGCAGGGGCACCGGCTCCTTGACGGGGCATGTTGCGCCCCCTAGCTTCGCGTCGCTTTTCGGATTGAACGAATTATGAACGGATTTTCCATCCCGTACGTTATTGAGCAGACCAGCCGCGGTGAGAAGGGCTACGATCTCTATTCGCGCCTGCTGGTGGATCGCATCGTTTTCCTCGGCACACCCGTGGACGACATGGTCGCCAACGTGATCATTGCGCAGTTTTTGTTCCTGCAGATGACCGATCCCAAGAAGGAGATCCATTTCTACATCAATTCGCCTGGTGGAAGTGTCACGGCAGGCCTCGGGATTTATGACACCATGCAGTGGCTCACGTGTGACGTGAACACCTATTGCATCGGCCAGGCCGCCAGCATGGGTGCAGTCCTCCTCGCGGGTGGCACCAAAGGCAAGCGCTTCGCGCTGCCGAACGCCCGGATCATGATTCACCAACCCTGGGGTGGCGCCCAAGGCCAGGCTTCGGACATCCACATCCAGGCCAAGGAAATCCTCCGGTTGCGCGACCGGCTGAACGAGATTTTGGGCCATCACTGCGGTCGCCCGGTGAGCGATATCACCCGGGACACCGATCGCGACAATTTCCTCAGCGCCGAGGAGGCACGATCCTACGGCCTGGTGGACGAAGTAGTGAAAAGCCGCCGCGACATCCCCGCCTTGGTGGCCACCGACGTCAAGCCGGCCTGATCCTCTTTTGCCTTTTGGCAAGGGCGTTCCGAACAAGGTTGTCGGGACGCCCTTTTTGGTGTACAAGTGGTATTGGTTTGGAGGTCCGCGATGGGAAGCGTCGGGCACTCTGCTGAGGAAATTCCCACGATACCGATTTTTATATGGCAAGAGCTTCGCAGCTCACGATGTGCAGCTTCTGTGGCAAGCCGAAGAACGAGGTCAAGAAACTGATCGCGGGACCCGGCGTCTATATCTGCGATAACTGTGTGGCGGTGTGCAAAAGCGTTCTGGACAAGGAATCGCGCACGGACAGCCAGCGGCAGCTCAAATCCTTGAGCGTACCCAAGCCGGTCGAGATCAAGAAGCACCTCGACAAGTACGTAATCGGCCAGGACGACGCCAAGCGCACCCTGAGCGTGGCGGTTTACAACCACTACAAGCGGATCATGTCGAATTCCACTGAGGATTCCGGGGTGAGCAGCGAAGACGTGGAGTTGGAAAAGAGCAACATCCTGCTCGTGGGGCCTACCGGTTCAGGTAAGACCTTGCTGGCACGGACACTGGCCAAGTTTCTGG
>DATJII010000366.1:0-5411 GCA_035493435.1 Candidatus Limnocylindria bacterium
GATGAGTTTACGGGCATCCATCCGCCAGTGCTCCTTGGGGATGTCAAAGTGGGCAACCATGCCCAAGCCATGAACCCCGGCGTCCGTGCGACTGCTGCTGTGCGTCACCGGTTGCGAGGCGAAGATGCGCCCCAACGCCAACTCGAGCTGCTGCTGTACGGTCGGACCTTCCCGCTGGGTCTGCCACCCTAGATAATTAGTCCCATCGTAACCCACGGTCACACGCAGGCGGAGGTGGCCGGGAAGGATCTGTTCGGTGGTGTCGCGACGGGTTGCCACGGCTGCCTCACATCATGGCCAGACTATCGAGATAGCTCTGCAGCAGGATGGCAGCGGCGGTCATATCCACCTTCTGCTTTCGATCACTCCGGCGCACGTTGCCCTGGATCAAGGCCCGATTGGCCTGCGTGGTGGTAAGCCGCTCATCCCACGTCTTCAGCGGAACCAGCACGACATCCTTGAGGGCGGCTATAAATACCCGCACCCGGGCGGCCGCTTCACCATAGGACCCGTCCATGTTGCGGGGCATGCCGATGACAATCATCTCCACTTCCTGTTCGCGGATGATGCGTTTCATCTCATCGGCCAGTTTTTGGAAAGGCTCCGCGTCCAAGTACTCGAGCGGTTGCGCGATCATCTTGAGCGGATCACTCACGGCGACGCCGACCCGCTTGCTGCCGTAGTCCAAAGCCAGAATCCTCATATGAATCTCCGTTTGATTCGCCAGCCATTACCGGGGCAATAGGGCGGAGGAATCCAAGTCCAGCAGCATCGTGGCTTGTGGTTGGGTGCGGAGGAACGAGGCCGGGCAGGCGGTAGAGATGGGCCCCGAGAGTGCGTCACGCACAGGAACTGACTTGCGCTTTTCCGGCGCCAGGCAAATGACTTTCTTGGCTGCCACGAGTGCGGGAATCGTCAACGTCAGGGCGTAGGGTGGGACGGTGGCGAGATCGGGAAAATGACCTTCCTTCACCTGCTGCATCTTGCAGGCATCGTCGAGCTTCACCAACTTGACCGAGTAGCGGTCGTCAAACCGAGCCACGGGAGGATCGTTGAATGCGATATGGCCGTTTTCGCCAATGCCCATGCAGCAGAGGTCAATGGGCTGGGCCTTTAGCAGGGCGGTATATCGTTCGCATTCGTCCAGCGGCAATTCGGCGTCGCCTTCCAGATAGTGAAACGCCTTGGGCGTCACGAGGCTGGCAACACGCTCCCGCATGTACCAGCGGAAGCTGGCGGGATGGTCGCCAGAAATGCCGAGGTATTCGTCCATGTGGAAGAGAGTCACCTTGGACCAATCGACTCCACCAAGTTTCACCAGTTGAGCCAGGAAGCGGATCTGGGAATTGCCAGTGGCCAGTATGGCTGCGGCAGACCCTTGCCGGGCAATGGTTTGTGCGAGCAAATCGCGCACCGTAAACGCGGTGTACTCGAACAGATGGCTGGGATCACCGAACACCTGGACGTTCAGTTGATCGACTTGAAAGGTTCGAACCGGAGCATGCACCTCTTGCGACATAAAGGGACAGCGAGTGTGACTGAGCCTCCGGCCACGAAGCAAGCGCGGGACAGGCGTAGTAACGAAAATCGTGCGCCGGACGCCTTCGCCTTTGGGCTTTGCGAGCTCGGCGTCCCCACATAAGCTCAGGGTTCTGCATGAAGGTTGAGCTCGCATACGGTCACGGCCAGTTGTCGGTGGAATTGCCGGACGACCGGACGACCGTGATCTCTCCGGCGCATCGACCCGCGTTGGCCGATGAAAAGGCGGCGGTAATTGAAGCCGTGGTTCGGCCGATCGGTGTCCGGCCTTTGTCGGAATGGATTACCTCCACGTCCAAGATCTGCATCCATTTTACGGACATCACGCGGGCGACGCCGAATCATCGCCTTATTCCCTGGCTGCTGGAATACCTCGGATCCATTGGTGTCCAGCGTGAGCAGATCACTTTGCTTAATCAATTGGGGACGCATCGGCCCAATACCCAAGCGGAGTTGGAGACGATGCTTACAGCCGAGGTCGTTCGGGATTATCGGGTCGTCAATCACGAGCCGGAAAACCACGCGGCCTGCATCCCGTTCGGAAGCACGAAAACGGGCGCTCCCGTGTTAATCAATCGCCTCTGTGCGGAGGCGGATGTTCGAATCGTCACCGGCTTTATCGAACCGCATTTCTTCGCCGGGTTTAGTGGTGGACCCAAAGGAATCATGCCCGGCGTAGCCCATCTGGAAACCGTGATGAGCAATCACGGTGAGCACAATATGGGCGATGCCCGCGCCACCTTCGGGGTCTGCGAAGGAAATCCGTTGTGGGAGGAGTTGCTCGATATCGCGCTCCGGGTGGGGCCGAGTTTCTTGGTCAACGTCACGCTGAACGAGAAACGTGACATAACTGGGGTATTTGCCGGTGACCTCGTGCAGGCACACCGGGCGGGTCGGGAGTTTGTGCGGGCCTCAGCGATGCAAAAGGTGAAGGAACCTTTCGAGGTCGTTGTGACGACCAATTCGGGATATCCGCTGGATCAAAACCTTTACCAAGGAGTGAAGGGCATGAGCGCTGCAGCGCGCATTGTCGCCCCTGGCGGAACGATCATTCTGGCGTCGGAATGCCGGGAGGGGATTCCGAGTGGCAGTCCTTTCGACAAGCTCTTGAAAGAAGGCCGTAGTCCGGAAGAAATTCTCACCCTCCTGGCGACGCCGGGATTCCAGCGCCCGGAGCAATGGCAGGCGCAGATTCAGTGCCTGATCTCCCGTAAGGCGCGGGTCATGTTGTATTCCGCAATATCCGAAGCAACAGTGCGCGGGGCACATTTGGAACCGTGCGGTGATATCGGCGCGGCTGTTCGAGCGGAATTGGCGCGGCGCGGTCCAAATGCCCGGGTGGCCGTGTTGCCGCAAGGGCCATTAACCATCCCCTATCTGGCTTGATCGATTTTCGTACATGAGACGTATTGTTTTGGCTGTAGCCGCCTGTCTGGTGGCGGTGAGCCGCCTATTCGCGCAATTGGACGGTCCGCGGGATAACCCCGGTCGGACGAGTAAGCTGCCCAACATCCTGCTCATTCTCGCGGATGACCTTGGATATGGCGACTTGGGGTGTTACGGGCAGACCAATTTCGCGACGCCCAACATCGATCGACTGGCTCGCGAAGGTATGAAGTTCACCCAGGCCTATGCGGGCAATACGGTTTGCGCCCCGAGCCGTTGCGCCTTGATGACTGGAAAGCACAGCGGCCATGGCCGGGTGCGGAGTAACGTGCAAGTGCCATTGGAACCGGATGATGTAACTATCGCAGAGGTCCTGAGGACCGTTGGATACGACAGTATGGCCGTCGGTAAGTGGGCGTTGGGCTGGGAAGGGACACCGGGCACTCCTTTGAAGCAGGGATTCAACCAATGGTTTGGCTATCTCGATCAGTTGCACGCCCACGCCTATTTCCCGTCGCATCTCTGGCGCAATGAAATGGACATGCCGATGCTTTCCAATAAAGGCGGGGGAAGGGGTGACTATGCGCCCGATTGGTTTTTGCGCATCACTACGAACTATGTCAAAGCCAAGGCCGAGTCCCCGTTCTTCATCTATTACGCGTCAAACCTGCCGCACGCCAACAACGAGTTGGGGACCAATGGTATGTTGGAGATTCGATCCCTGGGCGAATTCGCGAACAGGCCCTGGCCCAAGCCTGAGCAAGGCAAGGCCGCCATGATCGCGCGCCTGGATGCCGATGTGGGCGTGTTGCTTGCCACACTGGATCGGTATCGCCTGGATCGCCAGACGTTGGTGATTTTTGCCAGTGACAATGGGCCCCACAGTGAAGGCGGAGTCACGAACACATTTTTCCAAAGCAGCGGCCCGTTTCGCGGACAAAAGCGGTCCTTGTACGAGGGCGGCATCAGGGTTCCGTTCATCGTTCGCTGGCCGAAGTACGTGAAGCCCAGCCAGACCAATGACCTGACCATCGCCTTGTGGGACGTCCTGCCCACCTTGGCCGAAGTGGCGGGTGCTACCCGACCCCAAGGGCTGGACGGCGTCTCCTTTGCCCAATCACTGTATGGCCGCGAGCAAAAGCGGAAGCACGATTCGCTCTATTGGGAATTCCATGAGTATGGCTACCAAAAAGCGGTTCGCTTCGGCGATTGGAAGGCGCTATCGCTGGGCACTAACAAGCCCGTCGAACTCTATAACCTGGCTCAGGATCCCGGCGAAACCATTGACCTCGCGGCCAGCCATGCTGAGGAAGTGCGACGGGGAGTACAATTGATGGACTCTTCCGCCAGTCCGTACGTCGAACCCGTGGACAGCACGCCAAAAGCCCGTTTTTGAGGATAACTCTTAACCGCCAGACTCGTATGCGCTTTATTTCAGTTCTCCTCCTGCTCGCCACCCTGGGCTGGGGCGGATGCCAGCAAAAACCACCGGTTGCGCCACCGGACACCTACGAGGTGCGCGGCGTGGTGCGCAGCGTGGAACCCGGCAAGAAGACCATCGTCATCAAACATGAAGCGGTTACGAACTATATGGTCGCGATGACGATGCCGTTTGATGTCAGGGACACCAACGAACTCGCGGGCGTCAAGAGCGGGGACGCCGTTCTGTTTCGCCTGAATGTTACGGAAAAGGATGGCTGGGTGGATCGCATCCGCGTCCTGTCCAATTCTCCGGTGGCAGCGGATTCCTGGGCGCCGGAATCGCCAGTACGTTTTGTGACGTCCACTCCCGTGTTAAAGGTCGGCGATCCGTTGCCCGACTATTCTTTCACCAACGAATTCGGGAAGACCGTCAAGTTCTCCGATTACCGCGGGCAGGCTGTCGCCTTCACGTTCATCTTTACCCGTTGCCCGTTCCCGAACTTTTGTCCGCGCATGACTGACAACCTGTCTCAAGCCCTGAAACAACTTCGCCAAAGGACGGACGCACCTACGAACTTTCATCTGCTCTCCATTTCCTTCGACCCCAAGTACGACACGTCGGAGACGTTGTTAAAATATGGGGAGCGCTTCAATTACGACCCGATCAAGTGGAGCCTGGTGACAACCGACTTCGACCAGTTGGAACGGCTGACCGGTCATTTTGAACTGCAATTCGTCAAAAACGTCCCGATCGAACAACAGAATCACAACCTCCGCACTGTGGTCATCGATACTCAAGGCAAGGTGGCGGGGCTTTTCCCAAGCAATGACTGGGAAGTGGGAGATTTAGTGGAGTCTATTGTTCGGGCCGCACAGGTGAAGTGAAGTTCTCGCCGACCGTCGGAAGAGGCGGAGGAAGAAGTGGGGGTGATTCTCCGTCCCGATATTGACTTGGTGTTTGGGGGGGCGTCTCAGGAAAAGTGATTCCTGAGACGCACAGAGCCAGCTTCGGTGTGCGGCGCCAAACACCCTCCAAGGATCGTGATAAGTACCACGGGAAGGCT
>DATJII010000367.1:0-13360 GCA_035493435.1 Candidatus Limnocylindria bacterium
ACCTTCGGGCACTCCGTAACGCTTCCAACCGGGGCGGCCTGCATCTTGCAGCGTTATTCCCGCGCCATTTCGCAATACCTTGAGAATAGGGCTCCCCAACTCCCTGTGTGTTGGCGTCGTTTCCAACTTGGGAGGCTGTTCCAACTCATCCACGGCGACAAATCGTACCCGGTCACCGGGCCGGAAGAGAAACATCTGTTCGCCAGCAACCGCCTGCGGTGAAAACAAAGGGAGTGAAGTTCTTCCTATAAGATTCCAGCCGCCCGGGGTGGCAACGCTATAAATTCCCGTCTGGTTGCCGCCGATGCCCACGCTGCCGGGGGACACCCGGGGGCGTGGTGTGATGAGGCGTGGTGTTGCAAGACGCGTGTCCAGACCCGAGAGATAGGGAAAACCGGGCGCAAATCCGAGAAAATGGACCTGGCATAAGCCTCCGGTATGGAACCCAATCACTTCTGCTGTGGTAAGGCCTGCATGTTGTGCCACTCGCTCCAAGTCCGGGCCGTCATAACACACGGGTACATCAATCAATCGTGTCTCGACGGGTGCAACAAGCTTCTCGCCAGCTCCGACGCTTTCCACGCACTCTTTGATCCTGTCGAGGAGGGCGTCGGAACAGAACTCGGCCGCCGTGAACTCAACGAGCAGAGTGGTGTAGCCACGAACCATTTCCCGAACACCGAACAGTGGCAGCGCCTCCAAGGCAACGATCAATTGTTGCACGGCCAGGAACGATGATTCCGGTGTCGTGGATAGGGCAATAAACAGGGCTGAAGGACCGAAACGTTGGACATGACTTGCAGGCATGGAGTTCCATTCTTCGGTTGATCCCCCCTCAGGCTAATGCCGCCGCAGGATCAACCGATGGTCCACGCGCCGTGTCTGGTGATATTCCAAGCGTGGCAAGTCGGTATTCGTGGGAGAATCCGTCTCATTGAGGGTGGCGCGAGCCAGGGCCTGGAATTCAGTCCAGCGGGGCCATGCCAGTTTGGGCGCATGACTCACCTGGCGTAACAGGCTGCGCCATTCGATGATAACCCGGTCGATATCACCATCGCCGAGGAATTCGGTGGCAAATCGGCCCTTGCTCGCGGGATCCTTATGAATGCTTCGCACCACGATATTGCCGCCGTCGCCATATTTAGGCGGGATGCCGGTATCCAGGTATCCGGGAATCGATTGGATCTGATACTGCTGGCGGCAGGCCACGGCCAGACGCCCGCCCCACCGGGTTTCATCGGTGGAAAAGCGGAATCCAGCGTCCAGGTTTGCCAGGTCGTAGATTAGCTCATCAAGTGGATAACTGGAGTCTTCCAGGGCGGCAGCGATCGCCAATCCATCGCCGCCGGAAAAATAACTAACCACCCTCCCGCGCAAGGTCGGTGCTCCCAGCGCATCCACCAACAGCAATCGACGCCACAACAGGGCCGTGCCCGTCGCCGTGGGCAGTTCGAGACAGGACTCTCGCAGATTGCACCCGGCACAGTCGGACGGAAATACCTCACGGTCCTCCGGTCGCCAGAGCGCGATTCCGTGACGATCCACGGGCGCTTTTAACAACTGGTTTTCGAGACTGACGAAGGCTATAATCTTGGTCGGATGTTCGTCCCAACGAACAATCGGCAGATTCTGTTGGGCCATCTTCTGCTCGATCAGTGGCATCAAGGTTCCCCGCCAAGCCTCAACGGTGGCGTTGCGTCCATTCCAATTCACCAGGCGACGCATGGGTTTCGACAAGAGAATCTTGCCGTCGGCCAGCTTCTCGGCGATGCCCATCGAACGGCCCCAAAGCATGTGCCCGTCTTTGGGGCCAATTTTGGCCAGACCTCCGGCCCCGATCTTATCCAACGCGGCGGGTTCGGTGAGCACCGGGCGTAAAAGCAGTTGATCGCCGTTGGCTATACCCGCTTCGCCATTAACCTCGGTGGACTTCGGAGCGATCCAAATATCCCGCAGCGGACGGTCTTCCCAGAACGGATAGGGCTCCCATTCCCCATGGGAGTTACGCATTTCGCGGATCCGCTTCCGGACGTGCCGGGCACGCTCGGAATCGGTGCGTAAACCGCAGGGCGTTACCGGGTGCTTCATCGACTGTTCGACGCCAAGGAATATCGGTTTGGTCGTGAAGAGACGTTCCTGGACCCGCACTGCTTCGCCATAGGGATCGCGCCCTTGGTCCGCCGCTGCCGCCATCAGACTAAGCAACGCGCTCCAATCGACCATGCCATTGCGGGACAAATGGGCGGAATGGGCGTCGCGTATGCGAATCTCGTTCGCACTCACCAGCACGTAGCCGACCTCATCCATGCCCCGGCGCCCTGCCCGGCCGAACATTTGCAGGATTTCGTCCGATCGCAGCGGAATCTCCAATCCCTCGCGCTTATAGGTCGCTGAAGTGACGGCCACGCTGCGCAGGCTGAAATTGATGCCTGCCGCCAACCCCATGGTGGCCACCACGACTCGCAGTTGACCGGCCTTGGCCAATGGTTCAATCACGCCCGCTCTCGCGGCATAGCTAAGACCGCTGTGATGATAAGCCACCCGTGAATTCAGCAAGCGGGCCAGATGGTCTCCCACCAACTTCTTTTGGGCGTCGGTGAGTTTCAAGGGGTTGGGATTTGGAAGCTGACGCGCGAGATCGGCCGCCAGTTCCTCTGCGTGCTGCCGGCGCGGCGCGAAGAGCAGAATGGGTCCCAGATCCTCCGCCAGTGCCTTGGCACAAAACCGGGGCCAATAGCCTTTGATTTCGGATGGCAGATGCCAGCTCAACTCGCCGGCGAAGACCTCTTCCAACGGTACCGGGCGAATCTGGTGCTTTACCAAGACGGCTTCTCGCCCCAGGCGGTGTAACCAATTGACGATATGGTCGGGATTCCCCACCGATCCGCTGAGCAGCAACAACTGGGTTTGGGGCGGTGCCAAGGCGATGGCGAGCTCGTAGTTGAGACCTCGGTCGTCGTCGCCGATCATCTGGTATTCGTCGACCACCAGCAGCGATGGACCGTCGCCCTGGATGAGGCGATTCTTTTGCGTCTCCAATGTTGCCACGATGACGGGTGCGTCCAGGTTGTCCGCCAGGTCGCCGGTGGCGATGCCCACATTCCAGCCCCGGGCACGCCATTCCGCAAGCTTGTCGTTGGCCAGGGCTCGCGTGGGCACGGTATAAATAGCCTGCCCGCGGTTCCGGCCCCCGTTGGACCAGAGCTCGAAAATAAGCGTTTTGCCGGCACCCGTTGGCGCATGCACCACGACGTCCTTCCGGGCTCGCAAAGCCGAGACGGCTTCCTGCTGCCAAAGATCCGGAATCACCACTTGCTGCAAAGCGGCGGCAGCCGCCCCGTACGGTTCGGCTCCCACCGAGTCAGCCTTCGCTGCCACCTTCTGCACGCGGACAAGGTGGCCAAAAAATCGGGAAAGCAAAGGCTCAAACTGACAATTGCCGAGGTTTGGGACTAACGCCAAAGCCCACTCGGCCGAGTCGGATTGCGGGCCTACGATTCCAGCACGGCGACGGCCGCCGCATGGGTGGCAGTGTGAGTCAGGCTGAGATGAACCACTTTGGCCTGTCGTTCGGCCAGCAGGACTTGCCCCTGCCCCACCAAGCGGACGACTGGCTGCCCGCTGGCCAGCCGCTCCACCACCATATCGTGCCACCCGAGGGACGCCCCAATTCCTGTGCCAAAGGCTTTTGCGATGGCCTCCTTGGCAGCAAAGCGGGCCGCCAGGGGGATCGCTGGATCGGCTTGGCCCAGGCAATATTCTATCTCGGATTCGCTGAGGATTCGATCGAGGAAGCGGCGTCCGTTCTGGGCATAGGCTCGACGGATGCGATCCGTCTCGATCAGGTCGATGCCCAAGCCGAGAATCATTTCAGGCTCCCGGGTAACCGTCCATGGCGGCCAGCATTTCTTTGACTGCAGATTCCAACCCCACAAATACCGCCCGACTGACGATGCTATGCCCGATGTTTAATTCCTCCAAATGGGGGATCGCAAAGAGGTTTTTCACGTTTGAGGTCGTGATTCCATGTCCCGCGTTGATCCGAAGTCCAAGTGCCGACGCCCTTCGTGCACCCTCCACCAATCTGGTCAATTCTCGCAGTCCTTCTCCATCTTGGCGAAATTCTTCGGCGAAAGCTCCGGTGTGCAATTCGATAAACTGGGCTCCGGTGCGGGCTGCGGCTTCAATCTGAGCCAGATCGGGTCCAATGAAGAGGCTCACCTCTACCCCGGCCTGATTCAGCACCACAGTGCTGGTGCGGATTTCGGCCTCGTTGGCAATCACGTCCAAGCCGCCTTCGGTCGTCAACTCCTGGCGACGTTCCGGCACGAGACAAACGGTGTTGGGTTTGGTGGCGCAGGCGATGGCCAGCATCTCGGGAATGTTCGCCATCTCAAAATTCAGCCTAGTCTGAATTCCCGCCCGCACTTCGCGAACGTCCCGATCCAGGATATGCCGCCGATCTTCCCTCAGGTGAATCGTAATCCCATGGGCGCCTGCTCGCTCGCAAGCCAGAGCCGCTTGCAGCGGATTTGGCTCACCCCGGGCCGAACCGCGATACCGCGCCTCGCGAAGAGTCGCGACGTGGTCAATATTGACGCCTAACTTAAGCATATCGGCCTCACTTGGGACGGTGGGGCGCCGGAATGAGATGCGTTCGGCGGCGTTCGGCGATGGTTTGCGGCGGATCGACCCATCGCGAGAACAGCACGAGTTCCATTGCCGAGAGCCCGGAATCGGAATTGCGTACCAGGTCAAACTCGCCAGGGGTCGTTTGAGTGACACGAGTAATCGTATTTCCCAGATTCGTAGAGCAGCCCCAGAGCCACTGCTGTCCCGGGCTTTTGGACCCTGGGGGAATCAAGGTGCGAATGGCGTCGAAGCTGGACAAGAGGCCGCCCCAGTGTTCGGCGTTTTCCGATGTTATTTCCCAGTCGTAGTAAACGGTTCCCGGTTTCTTCAGCTCGACGAGCAACTCTGGCGCGGGCGGACTGTTGCTGCGCGGCGGCGGGGCAAACGCCAAGATGGAAAAACGTTTGCCTTCGCCTTTCGCCGGAACCAAGGCGGGTGCCAGCAAGGAATCCATCATGCGGATAACGAAAGTATTCGTATCGATGAATAGTTGGCCGTTCCAGTGAGTGCCGTCGGGCCTGCCTTGAAAATAAGGAAGAAGACGATTCGCAGTCCGAGCCCCAAAGCGGGCGGGGTCCGTCATTTCCACCGCGAGACCCGATTGAAACGGGATCTCTGGTTGGGACCAAACAAAGATCTGGCCCGGCTTTTCTTCGGGCAGCAGATCGGATAGACCGAGTTGGTCGAATAGCAGCGGACTGAATCCGCGCAAAGCCGTGAAAGCGATCATCGGATCGCGGACGATGTTGGTGGGAACGGACCATTCGGGCAATTTTTGGATTTGCAGCGAAGGTGCGGCAAAGTGCCCGGCCCACTTGACCTTGCCTTTGGCGTTGATGGCTTCCAGCTTATACTTCGGTACCGACGCCAACGCCCCTTCCACTGAGAAGAGACTATGTGGTGGTGGCGTATCAAGGACCTCTTTCTTCAAACCCGGCAATAAACCTGCGTCGAGGTCGCTCACCGCAAAAAGCCAGCCACGATCCGCCGAAACGCTGATGACGCGCTTCTTTGACGAAGCCTTGCTCCAGGCCTCAGACCAAGCCTTCACCCAGATGTCCGCCCGTTCCTTCGTCACTTTGACAGCCAGGACAACTTCGCGTTCTCCATTGCTCGCCCGCCAGATTTCGCCCTTCGACTCGTGACTCAGCAAATCCTCCACGATGGGGTGCAGGGCGGCGTCAACCGCCGGATCAACCATGGTGCCCCCGGAGAGCCACTTTCCTACTTCCTTGGTCACGTTGGTTACCAGGCGGTCGCCAATCTCCGCCGCCCGTGGTGCGGCAAACATCGCACGAACACCCAACGGAGCTGTTGCAGTTCGAAGGCCATCCGCACCCACAAATTGCCAGCGGGCCTCCAGCGTCGGCTTTTCCTTGCTGCAACCAGCAAGAAGCAAGGCCAACCCGAGCGCTAAGGCGCCAAGTTTCTTCAACATAAGAGGGCGGATACTGAAGCAAGGCGGCAATCGGAATCAATCCCGACCTCACGTCTTTAAACCGCGACCTTTGGAGGAGGTACTCGTTTGGCGTCATGGCACGTTCGACACGATTTGAAACCGTTTGCACTTTCCGAAATACGCGATTCCGACTAGACCCACCGGTACTCCTATGCCGTATCCACGCTTGTTCTGGTTCTGCCAGGCCCTTTGCTGGTCGTTGCTCACCAGTGCGGCGTCGGATCCCCCTCCCGTCCGGATGCTCATCCCCGGATTTACGGTGACGGAATTGCCAGTGGAACTGAGTAACCAGAACAATATTCGTTTTGCCCCGGACGGGTCGCTCACCTCCTTGGGTTACGACGGCCGGGTGTGGCGCCTGCGGGATACCGACGGGGATGGATTGGAGGACCGTGTCAGCCCCCTCTGGGACAAATCCACCCTTAGCGTTCCCGTGGGGATGGCTTGGACTACCCGTGGGCTGCTCGTTTCTTCGCATGGCAAGGTCTCTCTTCTCAAGGACACCAATGGGGACGGCCAGGCGGACGAGGAAGAGGTGGTTACCTCGGGCTGGCCTGCCACAGATGTCGCCAGTGGTGGCGTGGATGCCACTGCGGTGACCGTGGACTCGCAAGGCAACATCTACTTCGGCCTGTTGGTAGCGGATTATTCAAATGCCTATCGCCTCCGGAAACGCAAAGACCTGCGGCCAGACGAGAAAGTTTGGCTTGCTGCGCGTGGCCAATCCGCAGAAGGGAATCCCGACGAAGAGGTTTCGCTGTACGATCTTCATTCCCAACGCGGCACCGTCCAAAAGTATGATCCCCGCACCCACTCTTTGACCACCCTCGCAACCGGCATCCGGGTGCCTTATGCGCTGGCTTTCAATGCTGCAGGCGACCTGTTCAACACCGATCAGGAAGGCGAAACGTGGATGCCGAATGGAAACCCGCTCGATGAACTCAACCTCATTGTCCCCGGGCGCAACTACGGCTTTCCTCCGCCTCATCCCAAATGGCTGCCCGGCTTGGCCAGCACCGCTCCGGTCGTTGGATTTGGTCCGCAACACGAGAGTACGTGTGGATTGGTGTTCAACGACCCTAGGTCGAAAACCCCGACCGATTCCACTAAGACCGGACTCGCGTTACCCTTATCACCAGGCCAGGGGCTGTTTGGTCCCCAGCAATGGCAAGGAGACGCCTTCGTGGCCGGTGAATCGCGCGGAAAACTATGGCGCGTCCATCTCGAGAAAACGTCAACCGGATTCGTTGGCCGGGAATTCCTGATCGCCCGGTTTTCCCTACTGGTTATGGATGTCGCCATTTCACCCCGGGGAGACCTCTACGTATGTTGCCACAGTGGCAATCCGGATTGGGGAACAGGCCCTAAAGGAAACGGGAAAATCTTCCGTATTCGATACGCCGATCCGGCGGCGCCGCAACCCGTGGCGGCTTGGGCGGAGAAGGCCGATGAAGTTCATGTCGAGTTCAGCCATCCCGTAGACCTTAGCATTGTCCAACAGATCAACCGCGAGCGACCGACCATTGAGTTTGGAGAATACGTCCGTGCCGCGGACCGCTATGAACTGCTCAAACCGCCCTACGCCGTCGTCCAGCAACAGGACGCCACCCCACGCGGGCACTTGGCGGTGCTGGGCGCGAAGTTGGATTCGGAAGGCAAAACCTTGATTCTAACCACGGCAGCGCATCCCCTGGCAGTGACTTATGCCCTCTCCTTGCCGGGGGTGAAAGCGGTTGGGGCAACAGGGAATGGAGTCACGGTGGACTTGGACTACACTCTCGCGGCTTCCAGCAAGGCTGGTTTGGCATCAGCAAAAATGTGGACCGAGGAAACTTGGAATCGGCTGGCAGCGTGGGCTCCCACCAATCGAGCGTCTTCCGGCACGGATAGCCGTGCCCCGGAATATGCGGCGGGAGATTGGGAGGACGGACGGGGCCTGTTCCACGGCACCCAACTCCAATGCGCCAAATGCCACCGGATTCGCGGCGAGGGCGCCCTGGTCGGGCCCGACCTGAGCAACTTGATCCATCGAGATTCCGCCAGCGTGCTGCGCGATATCCGTGATCCCGCCGCAACCCTGCATCCTGACTATGTCACGTACCAGGCGGACTTGAAGAATGGGGACTCTCTTTTGGGCTTTGTGCGGGCCGAAGAAGGGAACTCCGTGCGAATGGTCGACGCGGCGGGAAAAGACACCGTCATAGCCCGCGACGAAATCGTCAACCTGCATCCCACCGGCCAGAGCCTGATGCCAACAGGACTGCTGGATTCCCTGAACGAAGGACAGATTCGAAACCTTCTTACTTATCTATTATATGAACCGGTGGTCCGGGAGAAGTCGCAGGTCATACAAGTTCTCGCCGGAATCAAACCCACACCAGCCCCCTCTCCGGTCAATTTGGTCCTGGTTGCCTCGAAGCAGGATCACGGCCCGGATCAGCACGACTATCCTGCCTGGCAAAAACGCTGGCACCAAATACTGGCCAAAGTGCCTAGTGCGCAAATCGGCGACGCCTGGGAGTGGCCATCTTCCGAGCAATTCGAAAAGGCGGACGTCTTGGTCTTCTATTTTTGGAATCATGACTGGTCCCCTGCCCGCTTGGAGCAGATCGACCGTTTCCAGGCCCGTGGTGGCGGCATCGTGTTGATACATTCCGCCGTGATCGCGGATACGAACCCGGAAGCATTGGTCGGACGCTTTGGACTGGCGGCTCAGCCCAGCCGGGTGAAGTACCGCCATACCGTCTTCGATCTCGATCTCGCCCGTAACAAATCGTTCACCCGCAATCTGCCGGATAGCCTACGGTTCCTGGACGAACCCTACTGGCCGATGATTGGCGACGTCGCGAAAGTTTCGGTGCTCGCGTCTGCCAAAGTCGACGGAGAGGCGCGACCGCTCGTCTGGGCGTTTGAAAACGGTAAAGGCCGGGTCTTCGCGAGCATTCCCGGGCACTATGCCGCAACCTTGGCCGATCCCCTGTGGCGCGTGCTCTGCCTTCGCGGAATCGCCTGGGCCGCAGGCCGGGACGACGGCTGCTTGTTGTCGGCAGTGCTTGACGACGCCCTCGTGAAATAGGTCGAACCCTGCTATAACTGGGCTGGTCCTGAACTCTGGCTTTTCAGCCGGGAAAGATCTCTCATGGGTCATCTACGAAACTTTTCGTTGACACTACGATAACCTTCGTAGATAGTCATCGTCCATGACGCTGAAACGATTGCGTGTCAAACCGACCGAGGCCGAACTCGGTATCCTCAGGGTCCTGTGGTCCCGTGGCCCCAGTTCCGTGCGTCAGGTGCTCGATGAAATGCCCGAAGGCACGGGTTATACCACGGTCCTGAAGCTCCTGCAGATCATGAGTGACAAAGGACTCGTGGAACGCGAGGAATCCGAGCGCAAACACATTTATACCGCTGCCTTGGCCGAACACGAAACCCAGCGCCAACTTGTTGGAGACCTGTTGGAAAAGGCCTTTGGCGGTTCGGCCCAAAAACTCGTTCTCAGTGCACTTTCCACCCACAAACCTTCCGCCAAAGAACTTTCCGAAATCCGCAATCTCTTGGACTCACTTGAAGGAAAATAGCCATGAATGTTCTCTATCAATTGCTTCCACCCGCAATCAGTCTGACCCTGGCCTGGACGTTGATTCATTTCCTTTGGCAGGGCTTTGCCTTAGGACTCCTTTCCCAGGCGCTGCTTCGGAGTCTACATCATCGACCGGCCTCCACCCGATATACGACGGCGTGCCTTACGATGGCACTTATGTTGACGGCACCGGTGGTCACTTTCATGTCCTTGTCGGTTGTCGGCAATTTAGTAGATGCTAATTACCAGGGCGCTCCGGTTCCGCCCCAAGTGGCGGATTCCACTATCGTCCACAGCGGCACGTCATCGATTCCTTGGTTTAGCGCCCTGGTGTGGATTTGGATGTTGGGATCGACGGCGCTCGTGGCCCGTCTCATGGGTGGCTGGATGCTGGCTTCCCGCTTGCGCCGCATCGATACCCAGCCGCTGGGGCAACCCTGGACGGACCGTGTCGAGCACCTTTGCCTTCGTTTGGACGTCCATACTCCAATCGAACTGCTGGAGTCCTTTTCCGCCCAGGTACCGATGGTCATCGGGTGGTTGCGTCCCGCGATATTGATACCCACCGGTACCCTGGCAGGGCTGACCGTTGAACAGATAGACCACATTCTAGCTCATGAACTGGCCCATATCCGTCGCCACGACTACTTGGTAAATCTCATCCAGTGCCTCGCCGAGGCCGTCTTGTTTTACCACCCCGCAGTCTGGTGGGTATCCGCCCGCATCCGTGCCGAACGGGAAAACTGTTGCGACGATTTAGCGGTGGCCGCCGCAGGAAATCCCCGTTCGCTGGCCCAGGCCCTTGGTTTCCTGGCTGAGCAATCGGCGACGACTCCACCACTGGCCTTTGCTGCGGATGGAGGATCGGTCCTTGAACGTATCCAGCGCCTGTCGGGGACGCCCACCGGGGGGCCAGGCAAGCCCGGCCGCCCGCTTTGGTGGAGCATCCCGCTTATAGCCGTGGCCATTGGGGCAACAGTTCTGGGGTTCAAGTACTCCGCTCCAAGACTCTATATAGCGGAGGCGAGAATGATAATTCCTTCCTCCGAGTCCGTGGCCAACTCCCAACCAGGTGGACTTGAGTATCTCGCCCAGACGGAAGCCGAGCGGATGCAATCCACCACGGTGCTCGGAGAGGTGGTAAAAGCGTTGGGCTTGGAGAAACGCTGGGGAATGGGCAGCAGCAAGAATCATGAATTGCTTCCCTTGGCCGTTGAAAAACTGCGGGAACACATGTCGGTCAAGCATATCGCCAACTCACCGCTGGTCACCATTAGTGTCGGAAGCACCAACGCCATGGAAGCCGCTGAGATCGCCAATGGTATTATCAACAGCTATCGGGATCACCGGGCACTTAATGACGACCGCGAGTATCGCGAGAAACAGCGGTCCCTGGAGAACGAAATTGAAAGGGTTTCGATGAGATTCATCGAATTTCATGAGAAGGCGAGTGCTGTCGCGGCGAAATACGGCGATAGCCGCCCACCGGCGGAACTTATGGTACTTCAGGATGAGGCAGCCGCCGAAAAGGATCGCCTCACCGTACTGCGGCGCGAAGCCGTCGCGGCCCGGCTGGCAAGCTTGACCCGCCAACCTCTCCAAATCCTAGATCCCGCCATGCCACCGCTCAAACCGCGCCGCTGGCAATTTTAGGAACGATGGAGCCTCTCTCGGATTGCGTTGGATTCCAAAATCCTCAAAAACCGCATCGAGTGATTGTCGTTAAGATACGAACGGCCGCCGATTTCGCGTCGTCAGAGCCAATTTCAACAATTCTTTCCAGCACGGCTTTTGTGTTATACTTCTGCAGCGCATCTCGAATCTGGCTGTGTTCGGGTTCTTCCGTCGAATATATCTTAATCGCCGCCAATGTGCCGCACAAATAGTTATTATCGAGGTCGTCGCAATGGGCGTTGATAAACTTGAGGATTGATATCAATGCAACAGGGAAGCCCGTTTTTCCTAACGCGGTCAAAAGCGCCATCCTCGCGCCAAGCACCAAATCTTCATTGGATACCTTTTCCGAGATCACCATCACAAATTCGTATATTTCGTCCACATTCAAGGGACTTGATAGCGCTTCTGCAGGTAGAATACTTCGATGAATCGCTTCCAGCCGTTTTGGCCACAACGAAGCTTCGAGCATCATGCAAAGTTCAAGCGCCGCGTCCGATTGCGTCTGAGCGTCGGGAACCTCAAGTCGCTCGAAGGCGGCAGTAACATATGGCTTCATTTGCGAAGATTGGTCCCATACATATTGCGGTGACTGATCCGGGGCAAGGTTTCGCCAGCAAGGTCAGCGTTTTTTTCTGATATCCGCAATCATGGCCGGCCACTGGGCCGGGTGTACAAAGCCACAGTATTCTTCCAATGGTGACATTTCAGAGTCCATTCTTTCATCTGCTGTATGCGAAACGATCCAGTGTGGCCCGGACCTACGTGTTCAAAAAAAGGCCGCAATTTGCAAAATCCATCGACCAGCCTTTCTAGACACCGCTTTTCGCCGCCGCACAAACGAGCCCATCTTCAACGGTTAATATCGCACTCACAAGGCGAGTCCCCAAAGGTTCCGTGATCTCCCTCTGAGTCGATGTTTGGGCGACGGGAGCTGGTTATCGGTGCGGTGGGGACGGCAAATCCAGTTTACTTGGGTCGAGTCCGGCCCTTGCACGACCAACTGGAGATTCGCTGTCCCTGCTGGTGTCCACTGAGCCTTTGCGAAGGGTCGTCAGCATCGTGCTATGACCCACGAACGTTTGATTCAGCTCAGCGCAGGTTGGATTTCGGAAATCTCAAATTGGACGCAAGCAAGTGTGCCCTCAATGACCAGACTTGCGTCCCAAGGAGCGAAGTGCGAAACCATGGGTAGAACACAATGACACGCCGACATTTCATGCAGTCGACTGCCGGAGTCCTCGCCGCCGCCACCTTGCCTTCCGCCATTTTGGGGGCGGAAGCCGGGGGGCCTGATTTACGGGGGAAGAAGATCCGGCTGGGCATGGACAATTTCGCGGTTCGCAAACTGGGCTGGAAGGGGCGCGAATTGGTGGATTATGCGGTGTCGTTGAAGCTCGACACGTTGTTTGTCACCGACCTGCCTTCACTCGGCACGCTGGAAGAGCACGGAGTCTCCGAACTGCGGAAGTACGCAGAAGACAAAGGCCTCGCCCTGCAAGTAGGGTCCTGGAGTATTTGTCCTACCTCGCTGGCGTTCAAAAAGGATTGGGGCACTGCGGAGGAGCATCTCGCCTTGGGTCTCAGGCTTTCCAAGGCGGCCGGATCCCCCGCGTTCCGGGTAGTGTTGGGCACGCGTGAAGACCGGAAGACCCCCGGTGGGATCGAGGCCCGGATTGCCGACACGGTTCGCGTGCTTCAATCTCAACGGCACCTGTGTCAGGACTTGGGCGTTAAGGTCGCAGTGGAAAACCACGCTGGCGATATGACTGCCACCGAGTTGCTCACCCTCTTGGATGCCGCCGGGAAGGATTTCGTGGGCGTGAATCTCGATTCCGGCAACGCCTGCTGGACGCTCGAAGACCCGCTGCAAAGCCTGGAGAACCTGGGCCCCTACACCGTGACCACCAGCCTGCGGGACTCGGCCGTGTGGGAATACGAAGACGGTGCCATGGTGCAGTGGACGGCCATGGGCGAAGGGCAAATGGACCTGAAGAAGTACTTCGAGCGCT
>DATJII010000368.1:0-7977 GCA_035493435.1 Candidatus Limnocylindria bacterium
GTGCACCATGGTTTCGCCCGTTTTCATGCCGACCGTCCAGGCTTGGGGGCGACGATCCAATCGGAGACTCCACTCGCGCCATTCACGGTTGGAGTTGAGATCCAACTGCCCGCGCAGCTTGAATCGCGTGGAGGGTTCGTCACCGCTGATGGCCGCTTCCAGATCCAGCCGATAGCCTGCCAGTGAATTGACCATGCCATCGCCGGCCAGCTCGTTGACTACGCGATCCTGGTTGGTTGCTGCCGTTGCCTCAATAATGCTCGGTATCCAACGAATCGTACCGAGATGAGCCCCGTGATGGCGCAACTCCAAAGTGCTGTTATCTGCCGCGCTGAGTATCTTTTGCCAAACCGTGTCGAGGGGAACTTCGGAGACCGTTTCACGGCCGCCGCCCATTTCCCCCCGGAAGAGCAGCACGTTCATCACTACCCAGAAGAGAGTGATAGCTACGAAAGCAATGCGGCCGGTCATGCTTGGAATGTGTCACCTAACCCTGAGGAACACCAGTGGCACTGTAGGGATGGAAAATGGTGATGATAAAAGGCCTCGAATTGCATATATCTCGTTCAAAATCAACAAGATGACCAGCAATTCCAGGGGTGCCCAACGGCTCCCTAGACGTTCCTTTTACCTCCGGCTTACTTATTCGGAATCGTCAGTTCCATCCCCACCTTGAGTTTCTTGGGATCAAGATTCGGGTTGGCTGCCATCAAATCCTTCAGGGTAATCCCATAGCGTTTGGCGATAGTCGCCGGGATATCCCCTGATTTGACGACGTGTTTTCGGGTTCCGGTCGGAGTGGTGGGGTTGCCGACTGGAGTAATGGCACCGCCAGAACCCGTTGGACCCGCGTGGCGGACGGTCGTGGCCAGGTTTCCCGAGGTGGAATCCGGTCGGGCGGCGCTCCCTCGCGGGGTGGTTGGGCTAGGAGTGACAACTACTGGCTGCGGTTCGGGTGTCGCGCGGACGGGCGCCGTGTACGGGACCGGGGGGGGCGTCGATGCCGAGCGATTTTGCGCAGCAGCCAGGCTAGCAGTCGTTAGCGCAAGCCGTTGGGAAAGAGTCTGCACTTGGTTACTCGCGTCAAAATAACGCTGTTTCCAAGCATCGATGTCATTTTGGTTCTGCGCCCGGCCAATCTGGTCGGCAAACTGTTGCGCGAGCTTCAAGCCCGTCAGGTTGAGCTGCTGGGAATGGAAGTAGTTCGTGTCCTTCGACAAGCTCATGTACCGCTGGAGATGGTAATAGGCCCCGGCGAAGTCATTCAGGTTGAACTGGAGGTCGTACAACTGCTCGTGGGCATAGTAGTTCTGCGGGTTCACCTCCAACGCGCGCTCGAAACTCGAGATGGCACGTTGCGGATCCCGTTGGATCTTCCACCGTTCCCCCTGCATGTAGTTCGCTTCCCGCCTCGGGTCACCCTCCGGCCGAAGCCATTGATCGCATCCCGCCAGAACCAAAAGCATCCCCAGCAACACAGATACGCGGAGGCGCATCGCTCGCCAAACAACCATGGGAATCAGGCTGGACACCGGGGCGCGCCTCGTCAACACGCACCGTTGAAAACGCGTGGGAAGTTGTTGGTCGTCCGATTGTCGATTGCCAAATGCCCGCCTCCGTCCCAGTTGAAAAAGGGGGAATGGCACTGATGAATGATGGCTCACCTCTGCTCGCTGAGCGCGCCGCCAGCCTGAAAATTGAGGACAGCCTGTTGGATTAACAGTTCGTAGCGGGCGGACGCCAAGGCGATCTCTGCGCTGGTGAGGTTCAGTTGGGCCTGGCTGAGTTCGACCATGGAACTGCTGCCCGCACGGTAGCGGGCGTCCGCGAGATCGAACGCGGAAAGCGCGGTGGTTGATAACTGACGTTGGATTTCCAGCCGTTCGCGGGCATTGGTAACATTCAACCAGGCCACGCGAACGTCACTGATGGCCTCATTCTCGGCTTCGCGAAGAGTTTCGTCCGCAGCCTTCGCCCGGAACGCTGCCTCGCGTTTGCGCGCGGTGTTATTGAAGCCGTTGAAAAGCGGGAGGTTCAGGTTGAGTCCAGCGGCAGCGTAATTGTCGGGCAGATGCTCGTCATGCACCGGGATATCGCCCACCGTACCAAAGGCTGAAACCGTCGGATAGAACAAGGCTTGTTCCGCCTTGGCGAATTTGAGCGCGGCATCGCGTTCATCACGCAGTCGGGCGAGATCCGGGCGATGAGCCAGCGCCGCCTGGATAAACGGCGAGGCCTCACCCAGGGAGTTCGTGGTGGAGTCGACGTCGGTCAACGCGAACGTTTTCGCTTCACGATAGCCGAGCAAGTTGGAGAGACGGGCAAAAGCAGCCTGCAAATCGTTGGTCGCCCGCGATTGCAAGAGCCTTGCTTCCTCGTATGCCACCCGCGCGAAACTCACGTCCAACTCGGATTTGAGCTGGTTGGCAGCCAACGCAGTGACGCGGTCCAGCAGCAATCCCCGGGAGACGATGGTGTTGCTGGCCACTTGTTGGACGGCTTGGGCTTCCAAAGCGGCGAAATACGCAGTGTCCGTCAGCAAGAGGATTTGGGCTGCCGTGACTTTAACGTTTTCATTGGCTGCCTTGGCGTAGAATTTGGAAGTAGCCACCAAGTTGGCTGTTCGCCCGAAATCCGTGATCAACTGGCTCGCCGTAATTCCGAGTGCGGCACGGGGATAGATCACCGGATTGTTCAGACCGCCAGCAGCAATACGCGCATTATCGGCGGCAGGCGTCGCGGCGGTAACGTTGCCGGACAAGGAGGGCAAGTAGGCCGAGCGCGCCTCAGTCACCGTTTCGCCGACCGCCAGCGAACGCAGTTCGGCGGCGGAGATGCGGGGGTGATTCTTTTGTGCGGCCGCCTCGGCCTCCGGAAGCGTCAGAGGTTGGGGAAGGTCGGCTAGCGTCAGCAGGCATAAGCCCAGGCCAAGTGGCGCAAGAAATTCGGGGATGCTCATGACTCGTGAGGTGTGAGGTGATGAGAGACAGCACTCTCGGGATTGCCCGGATGTCGCTTTCGGTAAAAGAGCAAGCAGGCGGCGGGGACGATGAATACCGTCAGGACCACCGAGAATCCCAAGCCGCCTATGATCGCGCGGGCGAGGGGAGCATAGGCTTCACTGCCGGTGCCGAGCTTGGCGGCCATGGGGATTAATCCGATCAACGTGGCCAGTGAGGTCATCAGGATGGGACGCAAGCGGACCCGGCAAGCCAAGGCCACCGCTTGTCGCAGGGGAGCCCCATCGGCAAGGAGCCGGTGGATGAATTCCACGATGAGGATGCTGTTGGAGACGACGATGCCCACCATCATCACTACACCCATTAATGACATGACGTTGAGCGTCGTGCCGGTCACCGCCAGCGTGACGAGCACGCCCGTCAGACCGGTGGGTACGGCCAGCAGAATCAGCAGGGGATCCAGGAACGATTTGAACTGGGCGACCAGGATCAAGTACACGAGGACCACCGAGAGTATAAGTCCCATGCCGAAGCTATGGAACGAGGCGTCCATGCCTTGCACGCTGCCGCGAATCGCAATGCGGGTGCCTTCGGGAAGCTTCGCCTGGGCAACCACCTTGCGCACGGCGTCCGCCACGGCACCGAGGTCCTCGCCGGCGGGGGCGACATAAATATCCACCACCCGGCGCAATTGGTAGTGGTCCACCTCGGTGGGGGACTGGATCCGCCGGATTTTGCATACGGTATCCAGCCGGGCGGTGCGCTGGTGTTGCGCTCCCTTGACCGGGATGGCCTGGAGTGCGTCCAGGTTCTGGATATAATTCTCGGGATACTGGACGGTCAGGAGGTAGTCGTTGCCCGTCTTGGGATCGACCCAGAAGCTCGGGGCGATCATGCCGTCGGAGGTCAGCGCGGTGATGACGTTTTGCATCACTTCTTTTTGGCTTAGCCCGAGTTCGGCGGCGCGCTCCCGGTCAATCTCCAGGCGCAAGGCGGGGTAGTCAACGTCCTGGGGCACCAGGACGTCGCTGACTCCCGGCAAGGCTTGGATCTTGCGCGCCAGCTCGACGGCCGTTGCGTGGGCTGCGCGCAGGTCGCTGCCGCCGATCTGAATATCAATGGGGGCGGGCAGGCCCAGGTTGAGCACGGCGTCCACGACGCCGCCTGACTGGAAGTAGGCGCTCACTTGTGGCAGGTCCTTCTGGAGGCGCATCCGGACTCGTTCCATATACTCATAGCTCCCGCGCCTGTGGCCCTCTTTCAGGCTGACCTGCAGGAAGCCGGTATGCTGGCCGGAGTTGCTGGTGTACATCGCGGAGAAATCGGGCGTGATACCAAGGTTGGCGACCAACAGGTCGAGCTCGTCCGGGGGCACTTCCTGCCTCACAATATCCTCCACCTGCGCGACCAGGTTTTCTGTGAGTTCCAGCCGGGTGCCACTGGTTGCTTTAAGGTTGATGACGAACTGGCCCGGGTCCGTACGCGGGAAATAGGCTGTTCCCACCAACGGATAAAGACTTAGGCTGACTACGAAAAGTCCCAGGATGCTCCAAACGGTCCAGTGGGGCCGGTCGAGTGCCCAGTTCAGGCAACGATCGTAGTGGTTGAGCATCCCGTTGAACCGCTGGTTGAAGCCATTCCGGAAGCGGATCATCCAGCCGGCTCCGACATCATGTGAGGCGTTTTCGTGACGGGCATCCGCCGGATTGATGAACCTGGCACAGAACAAAGGAACCACCGCCATGGCCACCACGTAGGACGCGAAGAGTGACAAGACCACGGCGGCCGCCAGGGCGACGAAGAGAAAGCGGCTGACGCCATATAGAAAAGTGACTGGGAAGAACACCACCACCGTCGTCAGGGTGGCGGCGAGGATGGGCAAAGCCACCTCCGTCCCGCCTTTTTCCGCCGCGATCTCCAGCTTGGTACCGAGTTCCAGATGCCGAAATATATTCTCCAAGACCACTACGGAGTTGTCGATCAGGCGGGAGAACGCCAAAGCCAGCCCGCCCAGGATCATCGTATTAATGGTGCCACCGCCAAAATAGAGGGCGATGAATGTGGCCAGGGCCGATAGCGGGATGGATAGAAACACTCCCAAGGTGGCCCGTGGACTTCCCAGGAAGACCAGAATCATGACGCCTGTCAGGATCAATCCGATGGTGCCTTCGTGGACCAGGTTCTCGATGGCGGTACGGACAAAGTTCGATTGGTCGAACACCACCTTGGTGACCAATTGTTTCGGGACATCCACCAGTTGGGATACCGCCTGCTTGATGCCATCGACGATGGCAATGGTGTTGGCGTCCCCGCCTTGTTTCAGCACGGGTAAATAGACCGACCGTTGCCCGTCCACCCGTACCACGTTGTTCTGGATCTGGGAAGCATCCCGCACCTGGGCGACGTCCCCCACCAGCACGGAAACTTGGCCGGAGGTTTTCAGCGGAATGCGGTCCACTTGGTTGACCTCGGGAATCATCGCGTTGGCGTAGAGGTTGAAGTCGACCGGGCCCACGCGGACATCGCCGGCGGGCAGGATGAGATTCGAATCATTCACGGCACGGACCACATCCATCACGCTCAATTGGTTGGCTTCGAGCTTGAGCGGGTCCACGTACACCTGGATTTGCCGGTACTTGCCACCAAAGGGTTGCGGTACCGAGGCGCCCGGGACATTCGCGACCTGGTTTCGTACATTATATTGGGCCTGGTCGCGCAATTTTGTTTCATCCAGTCCTTCGCCCTTCAAGGTGATCAGGCACACTGGCAGGCTGGACGCATCGAATTTCAACACGACCGGCGGCAGGGTTCCCGGCGGAAGCCGCCGCAGGTTGGCGGTAGCCAGGTTCGCGATACTGGTGACAGCCGAGTCCGGGTTGACGCCCGGTTGGAAATAAACCTTGATGAGGCTGACTCCCGGCAGGGAGCGCGATTCCATATGGTCCACTCCGCTGGCCAGCGTGAAAAAGCGTTCGAATCGGCCGGTGATGGAAGTCTCCACCTGTTCGGGCGGCATGCCCGAGTAAAAGGTGGCCACCACCACGACGGGAATCTTGATCTCCGGAAAGAGATCCACCGGCATTCGCAGCAAGCTCGTGACACCCACGACACAGGTCATGAGGCAGAGCACGATGATCAGGTAGGGATAGCGAAGGGCAAAGCGGGACATAAATAGTTATGGAATCGGTGCCAAAGGAGCTGGCTTACGGCAAGGCGGCGGCGGCGATGGGCTTGGGCTCCACCAATTGGCCGGGACTGGCCTTGGAACGCGCCCCCACGGCAATCCATTCGTTTTCCTTCACGCCGGTCAAGACCTCCACCCGGGATGGCGTTTCCAACCCCAGACTCAAGGCTCGTTCCTCGATACGATGGTCGGAATTGATCACCCACACGGTATTGGTCGCAGCCCGCGAGATGGCTTCCACTGGCACGGTCAGTACGTCCGACCGCTTATCCACCGTCACCCAGGCACTGGCATAGATGCCAGGTATAATGGCAAGGTCGGGATTGGGAACATCGACTTCCACTTCCATGGTTCGCGTAGCCAGGTCCACCTTGCGGGTAAACCGCGCCACCTGGCCCAGAATCGGCTTCATGCCGCCGTCGAGCCTAATTTCCACGGGTGTCCCCGACTTGATTAGGGAGACGAACGGTACCGAAATGGGAAACGCGAACCGCAGGCGCGCGTTTTCCGAAAGCCGGACCAGGGGCAGGGCCTGGGAGCTGGACGCCGTGCCCGCGGGAATCATGGCGCCTGGATCGGCGTAACGCTTCGTGATCACCCCGGCAAAGGGTGCGGTGATCCGGGCATAACCAGCCATGGTACGCAGACGATTCACCTCTTCCCGGGCAACTTCGACCTGTTCATGGGCGGCGGCCAGTGTGGCGGCGGCGACTTCGCTCTTGTTCCTGGCACTGTCCAGGTCCTGCTGGGATATAAGGTTGGGCTTCGACTGGTTGACGGTCTCCAGGCGATGCCAGGAAAGTTGTTCGTCCGCCGCGACGGAGGTGGCGCGAACCACGTCCTGTTCAGCTCGCCGTTGCAGGGCCAGGCCACGTCGAAGATCTTGATCCAATTCGGGGACTTCGATGGTGGCGATGACTTGACCTGCTTCCACCCGGTCACCCACATCAACGGCCAGCGAGGCCAGGTACCCGGCGACCTTGGCGTGCACTTCTATCTCTTGAAAGGGCCGGAATTCGCCTTGGGAAACCACCTGGCGGACCAGTGTTTCGCGCGTGACCTGCATCGCGGCCACGGGGATCGATGGTTCTCCGCCGGGAGATTTGGTATCGGCCCGGGATGCCAGGGAAGTGAATAGGAGCGTGTGGACAGCCGCCGCGACACGGGTCGCATGGAGTAGACACCGGGCCATGCTTTGACCGCGGCGGCTGTCGGAAACACCGGAAGAGACAGACCTGAAATTCGTTGGGGGTATAATCATGCGCTTAGATTTCTGTTCGTGGAAGGGAAAGGGGATGTGGCAGTTCCACGCGGAAACGGGTTCCACCGCCGGGCAGGCTGGACGCCTCGATCCGACCCTGATGGCCGGAGCAGATGGCTTTGGCGATGGCCAGGCCCAAGCCGGCGCCGCCCTGGTCCCGTGACCGCGCCTTATCCACCCGGTAAAAACGGTCGAAAATGTGCGGCAGGGCGGCGGCGGGTATGCCCATGCCATCATCTTCCACTTCGAGGATTGCGCATTCCGGGGTGGACCTGACAATCACCCGGACCTGCCCGCCTTCCGGAGTATATTTGATGGCGTTGTCCAGCAGGTTCACTATGACCTGCTTTAGTCGCGACCGGTCACCACGCACGATGACCGTTTCTGCGGCCTCGCAACGGAGGGAAATACGTTTATCTTCCGCCAGGAGTCCCATCTGTTCAGCCGTGGTGGTGGCCAGCTTACCTAGATCCACATCGCAGACTTCGCGTTGGGCCTCACCGGCATCGAGGCGTGAGAGGGCGAAGAGTCCCTCCACGATATTGGCCAGCCGTTCAACTTCCTCCAGCAGG
>DATJII010000369.1:0-12465 GCA_035493435.1 Candidatus Limnocylindria bacterium
CATCAGGACGGAGGGGTCAGCCAGGGTCAGCTTCCAGTGGAACGAGGCAAAAACAGCGTTGAGATTCTCCACCACGAACCGCGCGTACTTGAAGAACAATAACAACGCCAGGTTGTTGATGAGGCTGATACCCAGCCAGATCTTCCGGCTGCCAAATAACGCGCCCATGGCCATGAGCAGCATCAACACGCCCGCGCCGGAGAGCAGCGGCCTCAGCGTGGCCGGCCCGAGGAGGGCGGCGGCTATAATCCCGACCGTGGCCAGGGAGGCGCCGAGAAACGCGTACTTCAAGACGGTGTCTCCAAACTGCAATCGGGTCAGGCGTGCCCGTAAGTCCACGGGCTCGGGTGTCTTTGGGCAGTGGTCCATGAAGGCCACCAAGCCGTAGTCCAACAGGGTCGAGTAAACGACCAGCAGGAGATAATACGGATTCCACCAACCGTAGAAGAAATAGGAAGCGGCGGTGAGCCACGGGAGCCAGAGCCGGGTCTTGCGCAGAGCGAAGAACACCGGCAAGACCACCAACAGGAAAATCGCAAAGGGCCAGGTATGAAAAAGCATGCAGGGAAACGTGGGTTGAGACGTTTCGGAGGCGGTTGACGCGTTACTTGGCCGGCGCCTTCAATTGGGCCAGCTCGTCCGGCATCACCCGTCGCACGCAACGGAACCCGCAATAGTCGGTGGAAAAGCAGGCGTCGGTGTCGCCCGTTTTCTCGCCTTGGCGCGCCGCCGAACGGCATTGGTCGGGACTGGAACGCCAACTGCCGCCACGAATCACCCGCAGGACATCGCCTCCCGCGCTGGCGGGTCCCGTGGGGTCGGTCGCCGGACTGGTCCGGTAATAAGCGGCGCTATAGACATCCTCGCACCATTCGGACACGTTGCCGTAAAGATCGTAAAGGCCCCAGCGATTCGCCTTCTTCTGGCCCACGGTGTGGGTTTTCTGGTCGGCATTGTCGCCGAACCAGCCGAATTGCCGCAGTTTGTCGGGCGTACCGAACACATAGGGCCCCGTCGATCCGGCGAGGCTGGCATATTCCCACTCGGCTTCGGTGGGCAGGCGATAGCCACTGGCAGTCCAATCGCAGTCCCAGTCCGTCGTTTTTTCGTTATAGCACGGCTTCAATCCCTCCAGCAACGATCGCTCGTTGCAGTATTGCTTGGCATCGCGCCAGCGGATTTTCTCCACCGGCCCACGCGGGTTATCCCGCCAATGCGAGGGATCAGGCAATTGGGCCTTGGCATACATCTCATGCGTGACCTCGTACTTGTCCATCGCAAAGGCCGTCAGCGTCACTTTGTGGGCTGGAGCCTCATCAGCGCTTCCCTGGTCGCTGCCCATGACAAAGGCGCCGCCGGGTAAATAGACCAGTTCCACGCCCGATTTGGAGACCAGATCAATGGGTCCCTGGGCGCTTTCGACTGCCGGTCCTTTGGCAGCGGCAGCGCCGGGATCCTTGGAATCGCCACAACCCGGGAACATCAAGCTAACCAAAGCCAAAGAAAGGAACCAGAGCAGGCAACGACCAGACACCGATGCCTCCGGTGCATTCCGCGTAACAGTCCCGCTCATTTCGCTCCTCCGCTCGATGGCTTCCCGCGGAACCACGCGGATTCCTTGTTGCTGAACCCGTTGGTGGTGACGTGAACCAGGTCCGCATCAGTCAGCTTGTCCAATTCCAAAGTACCAGTGCGATCGGCGGGCACCGCCAGAATATCCCAGCCGGGGGCA
The DNA here is from genome assembly GCA_035493435.1 of Candidatus Limnocylindria bacterium. Classification (GTDB taxonomy): domain Bacteria; phylum Verrucomicrobiota; class Verrucomicrobiia; order Limisphaerales; family UBA9464; genus DATJII01. The sequence goes on from DATJII010000369.1 coordinate 1,733, forward strand.
TAGACGCCGACGATCTCGCAGGCGGACAGAAAGGTGCCAGCTTTGGTCGGATCGCCCTTGGTGGCGGGACCGCAACTAAGGCTCACAAAGCGGCTGTCGGGCGACCAATCCACATGGTAGGTGTCGTTGCTCGGGTGATGGATAACTTCACTCCATTTGCCCACGGAAGGACTCTCGGCCTCCAAGTCGATGGGAGCGATGGCGATTTTGTGATCGTCCGCGCCCCAGGCGAGATGTTTCCCATCGGGACTGAAGCACGGGCGACAGCCAGGAATGTTCAGGTTGATGACTTTTGGCCCGTTGGCCTCAATCAACAAGATGGCGTGGTCCACACCCATGCCGGCATGCACCGTCGAGACGATCCACTTGCCGTCCTTCGAAAACCCGGGGTTATAGAGATGGAAAAGATTGGTGCTGTTGACGTGCGGCGTGATCTTGCCCGTGGAGAGATCGATGAAGTTCATCCCCTTGGTGTAATAGTCCATCACGTTGAACTTCGTGTATTCCTGCGGCAGGAATCCAATGACCTTGCTGTCTGGCCGCCAGAACGGTTCACGTGCGCCGTCGACCAACATGCGCCGGTGCGAACCGTCCAAATCCATGACCCACAGACTGCGGACCGCCTCGCGCCCTTCGCCGGTATCCACCGAAAAACAAATCTTGGTCCCGTCCGGAGAGACCTGCGGGTAGTGCTCGTGGACGTTGGGTGTCTTGGTCAGATTGACCGGATTGGAGCCGTCCGCGTTGGAGACAAAAATCTCCCAGTTCCCGTCCAGATAGCATTCATAGGCCAACTTGTAGGATAAGGCCTTCAACTGTTCGGCCAGGGTTCCGTGCGCAGGCTCGGCGGCACCCGTGAGCGGCAGAGCTGCGGTAGAGAGGAGCAGTACGCAGAACATTCCAAGCGCGGATCGTTGGTTCCGGCCGACAAATCGCATATCTGGGAGCGGCATACCCCAAGGCTAAAGTGCCCCGGCCCCGCCTGCAAGGACGAGGCGCGGAATGATGGGTTTGCTGGAGTCAGCTTTCTCCACCGGCGCCCGTAAACCCGAATCTCCACCACGCTCCTTAAGCGGCGGGCCGCCGCTTCTACTTTGGGGAGCCTTTCGCCCCGCGTTGACAGTGCCGCGCCCCATCCGCATTGTTCTCCATCTGCCGAATTCCGTCTTTCCCCGATGGATGAATTCGGATTCCAAGTATGCGCTACCCGAGTTCAACTCTGCCTTGCCTCACGGGCATTTCGGCCCGTTTTCACGGTTTGCCATCCCCCGCCGCAACTTGGCTCCCCGCAATCACGGCGTTGGCCTGCCTCGGCGTGGTGTCGACCACTTTGTCCGCGGCTGAACCGGCAAACTTACTCCGGAATCCTGGGTTCGAAAACGCCTCCGATCCGAACCTCCTGGCTGGCTGGACCGCCACTGCCGACAGCGCTCAGAAAGCTACGCCCAGCGGCACCGGGTCCCATTCAGGGCAGCGTTGCGCAGCGATTCCCGCCCAGAGCGCCATCGAGCAACATGTAGATCACGCGCAACCCGGACCTTATCTGGCCCGTTTGTGGGTGAAATCGGAGGCTGACCAGAAGATTACCGTTCTCCTCTCGGATCCGGCGCGGCCTTGGGCGGCCTATAGCTGCTCGGAAATCCAGGTGCCCAAGGGCGAATGGAAGCAGGTTGAAGCCTTCTGCACGCTTGATAAGGAAGGCGGCCTGACCCTCGCAGTGGGGGGCACGTCGAAGGAATTCCGCTCTTACCATGGTCCCGAAACCGAAATGCGCGCCGCCATCCTGGTGGATGATTGCCAGCTTTTCCGTTACGAACCTTCCACGGTCGCCGAACTCCGCGTCCTGGACGCCAAAGGAACGGGCAATGCGCCCCTGACTCTGCCCTTGGCGGGACTGCCGGTGGCGCCGGATAAATCGACCTTTGACTTCGCCGAGACCGTCGTGTTCCAGGCGCGGCACTTGGTGGGAACCGTCCGGAGGAACGACGGGGGCCTCGCGCTTTATACGACCGATGGCGCCTCGCTCAAGCCGCGGGGACTTATTATTCCCTCAACCGAATTCGAGGTCGCACAGTGCTTGCTCGTCAAGGCGGGCGGGCGGACTGGCCTGCGCCTCGTGGCCAGGAACGGTGAAGCTTCCTATACCGCCTGGATCTCGCCCAAGGGCCTGGTGTCCGTGGAATCCAAAAAGATCCCGGAGTTCACCGTCCGCGGCAGCCGGATGAGTTACGGCCTGCTGCCCTCCTTTGTGGGCACCGACCTTTGTTATAATCCCGCGAAACTAACCGGCGTCACCAAAGCCACCCTGCCCTCGACCCAGTGGTTTGTCGGCTTGGTCGAAGGAAACGACAGCCTATTGGTGGCCGCCTGGAATTCTCCCACCCAAGCCGTTAGCCTCGGTCTGGTTGGCGACGGGGATAAGCGCACCTTCGACTCCCTCTCCATCGACACGACCCAAACCGGGTTTTCCCTCTCGTTCGTGGAGCATCGCGATATCTGGCATAAGGAAGCCCTGAAAGAGGATTACCTGGGCGACTATACTCCCATCGGCTGGCAAAGGCCGTTTCCGGCACGCTGGATGGGCCAGTTTTTTACCAGTCCCGGCGGCAAGGCCTCGTTCCACTCGCCGTACAATGACTATTCGTTCCCCATCGCCTCCGCCAAGACCCGCATGTGGGGCGTGTGGTTTGAGGATTGGAATCATTACCCCTTCTATTTTGACGGTGACAAAACCGTGGTCCACTTCGAGAAGAGCTTCGCCCCGAATGGCGACGCCTTAATCTACTTTCTCGAACCCGCAGCCGCCGATCTCTACTCGCCGTGTGAGATTGTGCAGGAAGCTTTGGGAGCCGAAAAGGCAGCGGCACTCTTCGATTTCGACGCCAACGGACTGCGTCGGCTGAAGTACTCGACGCCGCCGCTCTTCATGTATGACCGGCCCGTGTGCGCCACCACCACCCGCCTCTCGAAGATCAAGCAGGAGGAAAAGCCCACCGTCGGTGTGAACCTGGCGACTCATTTATATGAGTTCATTCGCGAGATTCGCGGACGCGTGGACCAGTATTCCGCCTATTTCACCAGTATGAAAGGGTATCTGGAACAGGAAGAATCCACCCACGCGGAGTTGAAACCCTACCTGGCCGACCTGGAGAAGCTGGTGGCCGAAGCCCAGTCCAAGACCAAGAAGGTCTATGACACGCCCCTGCCCACAGTGCAGGCGAAGATTGAAGCGATGAAAAAGCAACTGGAGCAAGGCCAGGGCGACGGATTCGACTGTGGAAACCTGGACGTCCGCAGTCCGGCTGGCGAACAGGACGACCTGTGCCGGCGCTATAACCGGCTGGTGCTTCGTTTGGTGCAGACCGCCGCGCTGAACTGCGGTGACTCCACCGAAAAAGCCGTCGTCGCCCGACACATCTGGGAGGAATCGCGGGCCGTGCTACATCAGCCAACCCGTTGGGAACCCCGTCGAACGGTCTATTTCTTTGAGCCCTAACGTTGCCTTGTCGTTCATGAAGCGCTTTCGTGCCACCACTATTTCCAGCCTCGTATTGATCGGCTTGGGACTCCTTACCGGTTGTGACGGAGGGAAACCCACCGCTGAGTCTACCGCCGCAGCCACCACTCCCGCCGGTCCCAAAACGGTGAAGACAGCTTCAGGCCTGGAAATGGTCTTTATCAAGCCGGGCGAATTCATCATGGGCGTCAATGAAGGCCCCATCGACGCCAAGCCCGCCCATTTGGTTAAGGTGGACGGATTCCTGATGGACCAGCAGGAAGTCACCCAGGCGGTGTATGAGAAATTGATCGGGATGAATCCTTCCCGCCAAAAGCACCCGAAAAACCCCGTGGAGCAAACCACTTGGACCAGTGCGGTGAAGTTCTGCAACGCCCGGTCCGTGCAGGAAGGCCTGACCCCTTGCTACAACACGGAGACTTGGGAATGCAATTTCGAGGCCTCAGGTTACCGGCTACCCACCGAAGCCGAATGGGAATACGCCTGCCGGGCGGGCACTACCAACCAGTATTACTTCGGAGACCGCGCCGAGGAGCTGAAAAACCACGCTTGGTTTGAAGGCAATTCCCAGGCGAAACCACGCCCGGTCGCCCATTGGAACGCCAATCCGTGGGGTCTTTACGACATGGCGGGAAACGTCTCCGAATGGTGCAACGATTTCTACAGCCCCAAGTATTATCGCAGTAGCCCGAAGGAAAACCCGCACGGCCCCGCCGAAGGCGAAAAACGCATCCTGCGCGGTGGCGCCTGGTCGAGCGCCCCGGAAAACTGCACTTCCTGGGTCCGCAATTGCGATGAAGCGGGGTTGACCGACGTCTGCCTGACCATGGACTCAGACGGCTTCCGCTGCGTCCGCAAAGCGACCTCGGTGGATTTGGCCCAAGTCGGCGGACAGCTGTAAGGTTTTTCGAAAATCAGGGGGAGTGTTGGCCTTCGTCCCATCGCTCCCGTTTTTTCCCTCTCCTCCAAAAAAACAAGACCCCGCCACGTTTAAATGGCGGGGTCTTGAAAATAAAAACCGGGGCACCGGTCAGGAGATGACCGTATGCCCCGGGGAATAGTCAGAATAGGTTCAAGTAGGACTTAGCGGAATATCCCAAGGAGACGAACTACTTCCCCTTGGAAATCTTGTGCAAGTCAGTCTTTCGACCGGCCTGCGAAAACTTCAGTCCTCTTCCAATTCCTCAAAGAACGCGGCGAACTTAATCGAACTACCGCGTCTGTCAACGCCTCTTTATCACTTTTTCTCCCTCAGGGCGTTTTCGACCGCATTTAAAAGATCAATCGGAACACTGTATCCGACGGGTTTCCGGCCCGTTTGTTCAAAGAAACTGTGCCAAGCCTGGAAGATGGCCCCCAAGAAAGACTTCCATGTCTCAGGACTCCAATAAGTTAGGCGCGATTTATTTCACACGGGGCTCCATATTCGCTCCGGATAACCGGCGCACCTGCGAACCGGGGGGTGGCTATTCCACCGGTCGTGGAAATTCTCGCCGTGGTTCAGCGGGATGGACTCCTCCTTCAATGGGGGTCCTCCAATGCCCCAAAAGCAACGGGCGGCAGCGCGTCCGTCGGCGCATAGGAAACTGCGCCCTCCCAATCGAGGTCCAGGGTGTGCAGGTGTGCCCGGACCTTTCCCATGTCCCATAATAATACCGAGTGCTTGTCAGTCGCCAGGGCCAGCAGGCGGCCCGAGGGACTGAAGCGCAGGGTGGACGCCTGGCCGGGTTCGGGTGAATCCAGATGACATCTCAATTCTCCTGTATCCGGATGGAACAAAGTAATACCCCGTGCCCCCATCACCGCGGCGAGGGTTTTTCCATCGGGCGACAGAGCCAAAAGGGACCCCAGTTCCTGCCCTGGAAGCCGGCGCGAACGCCAAAGGACCCGGTCACCGTCCCGGGTTTCCCGGCGCAATTCCACGGGGCTTAATATAAAGAGTGATTCGCCATCCAGGGAAAAGGCGTAGTCCGTCCCGTAACTATCCGGCAACGAACGGATGAGGCTCCCATCCGCCAGAGACATCAGCGAGGCACTTCGCCCGCGAGGATCGGAAGCCACCAGCCAACGTCCATCGGGACTGGGAAAAAGCCGGGAGGCAGGAGTTGCCAGGTTGCCGAGTACTTGGCTGCCTGTTTCGTCCCACCTCACCACCTGTTGCCCCCGCAAACTCGTCACTCCATGCCCGCCCCGGTGCGCCCCCAAGGGCACCTGAAACCCGAAACGGCCAACCACTTTTGGCTCGGATAATAATAGGCGCTTCCCGCCCTTTTCCCAGGCCATTGCGATACGACCGACGCTCTCGTCCGTGCTGAACCAGAGCGACCTTCCGTCGTTGTCTGGCATCACCCAGCGGGTACGAATTCCCTCCCGTTTCCAGGGCACTTCATTCCCCTTCCTATCGATCGGCCACAGGCGTATTCCGTCGTAACTCGCCACCGCCAGCACCCTTTCATCCGCCAGGAACGCCATATCCCAAGGCCCTTTGTTTTCCGAGAGATCGCGTACTGGAAAGGGCTCTTGAAACGATTGTCTTCCCTCAGGAAATTCGATTTGGCTTTCGACGATTCGCGCTCCATCGGGGCCGCCCTCAATCCAACCTATTCGGCCGTTCGAACGCCAGCGCATGGCGGTCCCGGCGCCTTCGATCCGGAGCAGCGATCGACCAGACTCAAGATCCCACATCCGGGTGACGCCATCCCATCCGGAAGTCACGGCGTAAGGAGCCACGGGATGGACGACTGCCCCGACGATCTCCGCGCCGTGCCCGTCCAATTGCATCGGTCGACGCGGCAATTGGTCGAGCCGGTAAAAATAGCCGCGAAAATCGTTCCCTGCCACCAGGAAGCCCGCGCTGTCCTGCGACCATACCATGACAAAAGGGCAGGCGGGCGACGGCAATGACCAGGATTCCAGCAACCGCCCATCACCGGGGTCGAACAACTTCACGAGGCACTGGCTTGGACTATAAATAGCAAGGCGTTTGCCATCCGGGCTGAACCAAAACTGGCCGTCGTTGAATCCCGGCTGGAAACGGAGCCCTGGTGCGCCGTCAGGAAGGTGAAAAGAGAACACCTCTCCCTGGCCGTCCCGCATCACCGCCCAGGAACCGTCCGGGGTGAAATCCAATCCTGTGGCCCAGGGAAACCGGTGGCGCCACACCTCCTTGCCCGTAACTGCATTCCAGAAAACAACATCGTCTCCCACTTGCGCATTGATCCACCGCCCGTCCCGACTGAACAACGACAGCCAGCACGATTCCGCGCGAGCGCCTTCCAAGGTTGCCAACTCCCGATCGTCATCCCACCCGTGGATGCGTAGTGAGCTGTCGGGATGCCGCCGGGTATAACGTTGAAAAGTCTCATCGATCAAGACCCACTGCCCCAGGGAACCGGGAAGTGAGCGGGCGCGCACTTCACGAATATCCGGCAAGGCCAGGGCGGCGATCGCTTCGGTGCGAAGTTCCGCCCGATTAGTGGAGGTGCGAACCGCGGCCCGTAACAGGTCCAAGGTGTGAAAACGCTGGCCTGCGTGTCCCGACCGCCGCTCCAGACCAGCCCTTGCCAGTTGCGTTTCCGCGAGCTGTTGCCGCGCGGTTCTTTCCGCTTCCTCCGCCCGACCCCGAAGCCGTTCCGCGCGTTGCGCGTTGTCGCGTTCCACCTCGGCCCGATACGAGGCGAAGAGCCCCAGGCTCGCACTGATTAGAATGGCCGCCGCGGCCAGCCATCCCACTCGTCGCAGCACTTTGACCCGGCGTTCGAGACGCCGGGCCCGGCGCACCGATTGACCGCTTTGCAGGAGGGCCAGGTCCGCCTGGAGTTCGGAACACGTCTGGTATCGCCGCAGCGGATCGGTCTCGCAGGCCCGCAGAATCACCTCGTGCAATTCCAGCGCCCCGTGCGGAATCTCCCCGGTCAGCCAGTCTGGCGGAGGATTGGGAAATTCGTCCGGCGGCAGTCCCGTTACCGCCTCATAGAGCACCTTTCCCAGGGCATAGATATCCGCCGCCGCCGAGCCCGGCCCTTCCGGTGGTATATAACCTTCGGTCCCCACCAGGGTGCGGGCGTCGTCTATCCCGCCGACCAGGCCCAGGTCCGCCAGTTTCGCCCGAGCCTGGACGAAGATTATATTGGCCGGCTTGATATCCCGGTGCACCAGCCGGTGCCGATGCAGGAATGCCAATCCCGCCGACAACGCAAATCCCACCTCGACGCACTCCTCCACGGGCAGGCGGCCGAGACGCTGAAGATCCGCGCGCAGGGTTCGCGGCGCATAGCTGGCGGGATCGAACTCCCCCACGCAGGCCATCGGCAATACCTGGGTCTCGGCGGGCGCGGGGTCGGCCAGTTCCATGACATAATAAAAAGCCTCCGCCGCCTCACTCCGGCCCACGTGCAAGATGGGCACCAAACCCTCGCCACCCCGCGAAATCGGCTCGTAGCGCTGGATGCCGCTGAATTCCCTATCGAAGGGACGATTGGATTGAAACCGCGCCCGGTACACCAGCTTCACCGCCCTCCAGGCACCCATGACATTCCGGGCCAGCCACACGTCTCCGTAGCTGCCCCGACCAATGAGGCGGAGCAATTCGTGGTCGGGTACGAGGGGTGGGGTATTCAACCGGAGGCTGTTTTCCTCATGGTTTCACTTCTCACTCGAGGCCCGCAAGCGCGCGAGTTCGGCCTTGACCAGTTTTCCCACCCGATGTTTGGCGAGGTATATCTGGGCGAGGTTCACGTCGTAGCGCTCCCGGATGACTCCCAACGGCACTTCTTTCAACACCGCCAGGCTGAAAATCAGGAACTGTTTCGGGCTCACCAAACCTTGTACCTGACGCAGGGCCGCATCGAGCAGGTTCTGCTCCCATTCGCTTTGCCAGATCGCGTCGAATTCCGGTACGCCGGCTCCCACTCCCACGATTTCTTCCCCACCTGTAGAGTCGTCCATCGACGCAGTTTGTGGCGCCGCGGGGCCGGACGCCTTCCGCCAATGCCGCGAGAGGCGGCCACGAATGACGGTGTGCAACCACGATTTGAAGGAGCCACGGGACGGATCGTATTGGAAGCGCGGCATCTGCTTCACCACCACCACCAAGGTCTCCTGCACCACGTCCTGGGCCTCGGAGTCACTCAGGCCTGCCCGGCGCGCGACGGCGTAAATTAGCCGCCAGTACAAATCAAAAAACTCGCGCCAACCCTCCTGGTCCTCCCAATCCTTCAGCCGGGTGAGCAGGCTTTGGCGCGTGGGCAAAAGCGATTCGAGGTCGACTGACGGCGGCACTTGCATCGGGTACGGGTAATCACCGTCAGACCCGAATCTTTCAAATATTCCGCGTGTCTTCCAGAGGCATTCCTGCGCGGTGGCCGCGTTCCTTTGCCACCGCACCGCTACTCAGCGAAAGTTACTGGTTTTGGAAATTCCCATTCTGGGTTCGAGAACCACTCTTGGGTGCCTCCGCTCCGGCCTCGGGCATCAGGGATCGCATGGTGAAGGTTTGCGATCCATTGGAGTCGGTCGTCACCCCGGGCCGTCTCGCGGCAGCCTGCGGTGCGGAACCGCGTTTGGAACTCGGGGCGGGCGTCGATTTCTTTTCGTGTTGGGTCAACGCTTTTGCGCCCCCTACCAAGCTCAACAAATCCTGCACCGCATCGCGCAAACTGCCGGCCTGGGCGGTCAATTCCACTGAAGCACTGGCGCTCTCCTCGGCGCTCGCCGCATTGCCCTGGGTCAGACGATCCATTTGGACGACCGCCGAATTCACCTGCCCGATGCCGTCGCTCTGCTCTTTGCTGGCCGTGGCGATTTCAGCCACAAATTGATCCACTTGGCGGGCCTTGGTGACGATCTCCTGCAAGCTCGACGCCACGCGGCCGCTGATCTCGACCCCGCGATTGCTCTTGATAATGGAGTCTTCGATACTGTCAGCCGTCTCCCTGGCCGCTTGGGCGCTACGTTGGGCCAGACTCCGTACCTCTTCCGCCACCACCGCAAATCCCATTCCGGCCTCACCGGCTCTCGCAGCTTCCACTGCAGCGTTCAAGGCCAGGATGTTGGTCTGGAAAGCGATCTCGTCGATGGTCTTGATGATCTTCGCAATATTGTCGCTCGCGGACTTGATCTCAGCCATCGCGCGTCCCATTTGCTCCATATCCTTCGCCCCAACGTCCGCCGCCGCCCGCGTTTGATTGGCGAGCGTTTTCGTCGTCTCGGCGCTCTGGGCGTTGCTCTTGGTCATGCTGGAGATTTCCTCCAATGAAGCGCTGGTTTCCTCCAGCGAAGCCGCCTGTTCACTCGCTCCTGAAGCCAAGGATTGGCTCGCGGCGGCGACTTGCCCGGAGGCCGCGGCGACTTGGGTGGCGCCCTCGTTCAAGGTCGATGCCACGGCGCGCAGTTTCCGTCCGAGTCCGACCACAATCACTGTCGCGAGCAAGCTGCCCAACACGCAGGCTACCGTCGACACCCCAATTATCAGGATCTGGCCGGTCGAAATCGATTCGCGAATCAGGCTTACGCACACATTGCCGTGTTTCAGGTTCTCATCAAAGAGACCTCGGGCGGAAGCCAGGTAGGCATCATAGGCCGGTCGGAGTTTCGAATGATTTAACTCGTTGAATTCCTGGGTTTTACCAACATTGCTCAACTCCAGCGCCTCAGTCCTGATTTTCACGTATTGCTCACGCGCCGCTATCATCTTATTGAAGACCTCTCGATCCTCCGTGCGGCTCATCGTCTTCTCGTAGTTGTCCAGTTCCTGCTTTATCGAACCTTGCCCTTTCTGGATCGCCGCCTCCCAATTCTTCTTCTCCTCGGGTGTCGTCGCGTTTGAATGGCGTAACAGGTCCAAATGTAGCTCTGCCACCGTGGTTTGGATCAGGGCCGCAGCCGCGAGTCCAGGAAAGGCATCGTCAGTAATACCCTGCACCCGGGACTGGATACGCTTGAGGGTCCAACCGCCCGCCAATCCAAGTATCACGCAAAGCACCAACACCACCGAAAAGCCTGCCACCACTCGGGCACGAATCGTCCAAGATTTCATAATAGTCTTCCTTGGCTCAATCGTAGCTTGCCGTGGCGAACCGCCCAGCTGTGGATCGATTCCGGCGAACGGGCGCGAAATTGAGTTATTTCACTATCGGCATAGTTCGACTGACCCTTGACTCGAAATTGCTCACTGTATTTTGCGAACCCTTCACTCCATGGTGTCGCCAAGGTTTCC
>DATJII010000370.1:0-11535 GCA_035493435.1 Candidatus Limnocylindria bacterium
TTTTTCCCCACCCTGCCCGCCTCGATCCCAATCGAGACCACCGCGACCGATGATGACGGTTCCATTCGCCAAGTGGAGCTTTGGCTGGACGCAACCCTTTTGGGAACCCGGTCGGAGGCACCCTATTCCTGGACCTGGACCAACGCCACTCCTGGATCGCACGTCCTGGTGGCCGTGGCCCAGGACAATCAGGACGCCCGGACTTCCTCCGCCCCCGTCCGCATCATTGTCACGACGCCTCCCCAACCGGTTCCACTAACTATAAACGCTTCGGGAACCAACCTGACGGTATCATGGCCGGTGTCGACGGTGGCCTTGAGCCTTCAATCCACCTCCAACCTCGCCCTCAATTCGGGGTGGTCCATCGATACCAATCCGCCCGCCCTGCAGGACAACCGATACATTGTCTCCGTTGCAGACCACGATCCGCCTCGTTTTTTTCGGCTTGGTCCCGAAATTTCTCCATCGACCCTGGAACACAAGCATCTGCTGGGTTACCAAGGTTGGTTTGGCTGCCCGGGTGACGGATCGCCGGTGAACCAGTGGATTCATTGGTTTCGCCGTGGGGTACCGGTCGCGACCAATGCAACAGTGGATTTCTGGCCGGACATCCGGGAACTGTCGGACGAGGAGTTGTATCCCACCACCATGACTTTAAAGGACGGGAGCCAGGCACGGGTGTATTCCGCCTATAACCCAAAGACCGTGACGCGTCATTTCCAGTGGATGAAGGAACACCATTTGGACGGTGTTTTTCTCCAGCGATTCTCATCCGAACTATCGTCGCCGGCCTTCTTTGCCTTGCGCAATCAGGTGACCGAAAACGTGCGCGCGGGAGCCGAATCACAAGGGCGAGTCTTTGCCATCATGTACGATATTTCGGGGCAACCGGCCTCCACTGTCGTAAGTGCTTTGACCAACGACTGGCGCTATCTCACGGGCACGCTGCACCTGACCAATAGTCCTGTTTATATCCAGCATCACGGCAAACCAGTAGTCGCCATTTGGGGATTCGGCTTCACTGACCGCGCGGGGACACCTGAAGAGGCCATGACCGTGATCCAATTCTTCAAGGATGCCGGATGCACGGTGATGGGAGGTGTCCCAACTTACTGGCGAACGCTAACGCAAGATTCACGGACCAACGCGGCCTGGGCGGCGGTCTATCGCTCGTTTGACATCGTCAGCCCCTGGGCCGTAGGGCGCTATGGAACGGTTGCCGAGGCCGACACCTTCAAGCGAAACCTCATCGCGCCGGATTTGGCGGAAACGAGGAAACGCGGGATTGACTATATGCCGGTGATTTTCCCAGGATTCTCCTGGCATAACCTGAACGGAGGCAAGCTCAACCAAATCCCACGCAATGGGGGCGCGTTCTACTGGAGGCAGGCGTACAACGCTGTCACCGCGGGTTGCACGATGATGTACGGGGCCATGTTCGACGAAATGGACGAAGGCACCGCCATGCTTAAGATGGCCTCGACCGCCAACGAACTGCCCCAGCAAGGCGCTTTCGTGCCGTTGAACATCGACGGCCAAAACCTACCCAGCGACTGGTACCTGCGGCTGGCCGACGAAGCTACCAAGATGCTAAGAGGTGACATCCCGGCGAAACCGCAAATGCCTATTACGCCGCCATAATCGATAATCCATCGATTTTGTCTTCTTGAATACATCCCGCAGGGATGACAGATGGTAGCCGGTGGTCGAGGGCACCGAGACCACCGGTGGTGATGTATTTAATGATGCTCGCGCGGCAGGTATTGCCTGGGTTGACGTCCATCGCGAGCACCAGTGATTTATCGATTCGTCCAATTGTCGCCAGACCCCGATGTCCTATTCGCATGTCGCTTTAACAACATGCTCGCGTTACGCGCAATTACCGATTGAATTACGGGCGCGAGCAGCCGCACTTTCTTTTGACCGGTGGTGTCGCTACGCTCGACCATCGGCTACTATCTGTGACCCCTGCGGGGTCGAAGCCGGCAGGTCGATTCTCGTCATTTCCTGCCGTACTTCGCGACGGCCTCGATACGACTGCGGACGTGGAGTTTGACACAGATATTCTTCACATAGGTCCGCACGGTTTCGACCCCGATTCCCAGGCGATCGCTGATTTCCTTATAGAGATAACCGGACGCCAGGAGTCCCAGCACTTCCTGTTCCCTTGGGGAAAGGTTTTCCGATTCCTCTTCCGACGGGCCGACGGCGTGGAAGTGCTGCACCACCTTGCGGGCAATATGGCTGGACATGGGTGATCCGCCCCGGTGAACGTCTTCAATCGCCTCGATCAGAGCCTCGGGCGGACTCGATTTGATTAGGTAGCCATCGGCTCCCGCCCGCAACGCGCGAAAGACGCGCTCGCTGTCCTCATACACCGTCAGCATGATAATCCGCGTCTCCGGCAAGGCTTTCTTCAAGTGCGGAACGCAATCAATCCCCGACATGCCGGGGAGCTTGATGTCCATCAGGATGACATCGGGACGGCTGGGCGGAATCAACTCTATAGCCTCCTCACCGGAGACGTAGGCTTTGACGCGGCCAATGCCCGGCGCGGACTGCAGGATCTTTACCAGTTGATCCCGTAGTCCATGGTCGTCTTCCACGATGGCCACTTTTTTAGTCATAGTTTCGTATCCAATCCCACTCCACGCGTCAAGACACCGGGGCATTTACACCGGAGCCCGAAAGAGGCTGCCGCAAACGAACTTCCGTTCCGCCACTCGGCACACTCCGAATCTCGAGGGTTCCCCCATTTGATTCCATTCGACGTTTCATATTGGAGAGACCATTATGGGACGCCACCTGCTCGGGATCGAACCCGATTCCATTGTCAGCGATGGTAATATCCAGCGCCGGCGGCTTCCAGGCGAGGCTTACCCGAACCTCCCTGGCTTGTGCGTGTTTGATGACATTGTTGATGGCCTCCTTGGCAGCCATCAGCAGATTATGCCGGACGTGGCTGTCCAACGGAGTGGTTGCTGGCAATTCCCCAACGTCCAATCGGCACGGCAATTCTGCGGTGGTGCAAAGCTGGTTCGCAACCTGGCAAAGGTAACTTGCCAATGCATCCAAGTGGTCGTTTTCGGGATTCACCGCCCATACCGTCTCGTAGAGAGCACCCACCAAGTCTCGGGTCATTTGGGAAACAATGCCGAAGTCCGCTCGTGCTTCGTCGGGAAGTGAGGCCTTGCGCTGGGCCATGGCGCTCATGAGGGAAATCTGGGTCACCCGGGCTCCCAGGTCATCATGGATATCCTGCGCAATGCGCAGGCGTTCCCGCTCCAACATCCGCAAGTGCTCCAGACGTTGCAGTTCCGACTGCATTCGGCGTCGGACCACCACCCGCCAGCTTCCCGCCCACGCGGCAACAGCGAGAGTCCCAATCGAAACCCAAAACCACGGCGTTTCCCAAAACGGCGCCGGCACCGAAAGCGCGAGCGACGTTTCCCCTTCGGTCGGCGTCCCCTTTAGGTTGAGCCGGTTAATGCGCAGCCGGTAATATCCGGCGGGGAGATTTGTATAAATGGCTTCGGTAGAGCCTGCTTCACCCACACTATAGGCCTCATCCCAGTTCACGGTCAGCCGGTCACCCGGCGACACCGGCGGCGCGGCATCCTTGCGCGTGTGCCATTCCGCGTGGCCGATGACATTGTCGTCCAGGATATAGAAAGCTTTTGACTCTCCATCGGGACCAAACTCCACGATTTTCGCCATGCTCGGACTCAGACCATCGCGAATCCATCCAGGCCGTTCCGTTTCCAGTTTCTCGACGCCCGAAACCCCCGGAGGAGGCCACTGCACGATGGGCGTGGCATTAGTCTCACCGGTGCGGGTGATGGACACCGAGATATTCGTGATGGCATAGGCCCCCACCGTCACCGGCGGACCGGCGGATGACATGACGATCCAAAAACCCTGGGCCTTCGGAGGGACGACCATACTCTCCCGTCGATGAACAAAGCGGCAGCTTTCCAGATTCTCGGTCCACCCTGGCGACTGTCCGAAGGCGCGGTAAACGGACTCCGCCACCTGATCCGCGGCGGAATCAAAAAAACGGACCGAAAACCGGACTTCGCCCGCCTTCTCGCGCCCTATCTCATCGGCACCATCCAGAGTGTACCGGATTCGGATGGGACCACGCCCGGCATTCGTCGTCGGTCCAAACCCAAACGAGACCAATTTGGGACGGAACGGTAACTGCAGCCTTTCTCCCTGTACGGGCAAAAGGGACTCTCCATCCACGGCAGTCGACCGGATTTCCAAGGCACTGCCCCCATTGGCAAGGCGGGAATTTTCACCGACCACAGCCACGCAGGCAGCCAACCACCCGAGACTGATAAGCAGTCCCTTGCACCTCGTGCTTGATGCATGACTCATTCTCATCCTTATTTAGTGGACGTATGCAGTGCGTCCAACACCTGTACCCCACGCATACTTGTCGCCCGGTCTGGGCCACTTCAAAACATCAAATTCCTTGTCCTTCAATATGCCATCCACCCGCAAACTGAAACCACCACTCTCTACAAGCTCATAGCGAAACGACCTGTACATATAGGCATCCGACAGCAATACCGGTACTGCCCCGCGCCGCAAATCCGACAACTGCGGAGGGAACGCTCCATTCTGAAGATGCCAATCCTCCAAGGCACAGGCGATCAACGCCATTCGATTCCGGTTTTCGGAGTTAATGAAAGCGCATGCCGCGGATTCCCAGGCGAACGTTTTGCACAACAGCCGATTATGGTATGGATTCAATGGTGAACAGGTGGATTCTGGCTCGCTGTTATCCAGCATTTCCACTGTTATCTCGGCGCCTTGAGCCCATGATTTCCACGCCTCGTGATACCGATCCATCTCACGGATCTCCGCAATGGTATTTCTCCGCTGCCACCCGGGGGTAACGGCCAGCACCTCCCAGACACATTTCCTGGCGACACGAACGCCCCCCTCACCCGCCAAGACCCACCCCTCGGAGCAAAAAGACAGCAGAGTCAAATTCCCATCGATGACGTCGCGCACCAGTTCTTGCAACGACGTTCGAGAATCGGCCAATATAGTTCCGATGGACTCACTTCCGGGATAATTGATCATCGCCAGTTCCATACGGTCATTCATCTGCTCCGCTATTTGGGCCTGTTCGCAACGCATTCCATCAAGCCACAGCCTTCGCGGATTTCGGCCAGCAACACGGCTGGCCAGCAGTTTGAGTTGGTCGGCATTCCAGCGATGCCTTTCCAACCCTTCCCAGATCATGCGCGTCCCACGTTCCCACACTTGAACACCAGTGATCCGGTTGCCCGTGACTGGGTCGTCTAGAAGGATTCTGGCCAGCCGCTCGTTGGTCTCAAAATCACACAGGGCCAGGTCTATTTCTCCAGTTTCCAACCGCGCCGTGCATCGTATGGCAAGCAGGTCAGAAACTCGATCCAGAAATCCACCAGCGTATTCCAGCCGGGTTAGTTCGTCATAATTCCGGAGTGGAACCCGGTGTTCAGGACGGAAACTTGCGGCTTCAAGTTCATCTAGAATAGTGATCCATTTGCTCAGCTTTTCGAGCAGATCTATCGCAACTTGACTGGAACTTCTCGGATCTTGCGAGGGGCGTTCCGCGGAGCCCAAAACAGAATCCCAGGACGAAAGATCGACCTCGGCTTCAAACGCCTTGTCTCCAAACACTTCAGGGAGTGCCACCTGACGAAACGGGGCATATTCTTCGAAACCCGGCCCGAAGAAGTCGTCACGATCTACGTTCGTTGAAGATAGGAAAGAGAACAGCGGTCTCAAAAAGGGCGTAGCAAAGAAGTTGCTGTTGTCGAACCGGATCTCGCCTCGCGCACGGCTCCACTTTTCGAACTCGATAGGCTGCCCCTTGGCTGCATATTCCAGCTTCAACGCCTCCCACGCTTGTTCACCTCTCCGGTTCTCCCAATACCAAAGCCCCATCAGAACAATGGACGCTACGATAATCCCCAACAAGGCCCGCAAACATAAACGTCTCCATCGCCTTTTTTGATGTTGCGGACTGGAATCCATTGAGAATCGGCGTTGTCCTTTTCAAGCACCACGGACCAGCCATACGACAATTGAACCGCCGTCCCGTTATTTCAATGGAGGCAGGATTCGAACGCATTGTCCATAGCTATTGATCAACACCCAACGCGGCGCCAATCCAGGCATTGGTACCGCCAGCCTCTGGCCAAGCCAGAAACAGATCTCCGGAATTCCCTTTCAAGTACCAGTCAATCAAACGGAAACGCGTCTCTCCCAGCCGAATAAAAGCGTACGGCCTGTCAGTGAAAGCATCACGTGGCAACCCACCGGCGAAGGACGATTCAATCTCTTCCAGGTGCTCCGGATAAATCCCATGATCCAACCGATAGGCCTCGAGGCCGCAGGCGATTCGCGCCATTCCAGTCATGTTCTCAAGATTGGCAATATGGGACGGGCGATAGTCGGACACGCGTGATCCTGTCATTCGATAGCTGGTGCTCAAGCAGCCTTCGGCGGTTCTTCTATCGTCATCGAACACGACCCGGTCATAGGAGGCCCTTCCGTTTGCCCAAGGCTCAAACAATCTTAGGTTGTCAATATGATCCTTGGAGGTTTCCATTGAATCTTTGAAAAGCAATCCAGGGGTATAAACGATCGCGAACATCTTGAGAGTATAGGCGACCAACTGCAACTCGCGTCGGGTGTCATTCCATATCTGCCCGACGCCTTGGCCTACGGGGATGGAATGGGTGAGCATATTTCCGATTGTCTGCCAGGACCGGCGCGCTAACTCGACGCCTTGAGTGACCACCTCCACCCTGATATAGTGGCGTAATCGGGGGCCTACGATCAGCTTGTCCCATTCGATGATTTTCCAAGATTCAGCCTGGACTGCCGCCAGCCAAGCTTCCTTCGGCTTGCCGGCTGATAGAAGAGCCTCAATCTGCTGCAAATGGGCATGGGTCCACTGGTGCCGCGCCAACCCTTCCCATATTAACCGGGTTGCCATTTTTCGGACATGCCCCGCCTCCCGGCAAAACGCCAATTCCTTGCTTTTTTCCAGGGCATTTGCCAGCCGCTCCAACCCCTCCAAATCGGCCACGGCACTATCCGGATGCCCCATCTCCAATTCACATATGCCGCGCAGCACCGCGGCCGTCGTGATACTTTGAAATATCTCGCCCAAGGCACTGCAATCCTCGAGCAATTGCACATTGGCGGCAGGCAATCGGCAATCGGGACGGCGGCCAGCCTCAAAAAGTTCAGTAATCGGCTTATCCCATTTTGACAGTGCCTTCCGCATCCCAACCGCGAGTGGGAGTTTATCAACATTCGAATGACGGACAGGGCCGTCTGCAACCAATAGGTCCCACCACAACGACAGATCCACCGCCGCCTCCCGTGTGAGAGCCCCCGGCGGCAATGCCGGCATGCGGATTTCCGCCAATACCATTCCGGTGTCCACCTTTTGCCACGCCGCCTCACCGGCGCCACCCTCCTGCCCAGGCGGCGTGAACACGAAACATCGTTCTAACAGTGGAGTTCCCCAAAAATTCCGTTCATCTAAACGGACATCCGCCAGCAGTGTTTTTTGACCCTCAAAATCCAACGCCTCGCCCCGGGATGCATATTCTCGCTGGAGGACCCTCCATGCACGTCGGCCGTCCCAATTCTCAAAGTACCAGGCGCCCCAGAGCAACAAGGCAACGAACACCAACACTTTCAGCATTCTCAAACGCCTACGCTTCCATACCTTGCGGAAACTGGGATTCCTCAACTCCATTCCAGCTCCCATGGTTATCGCTTTGCCATTTCCGCGCAAGAAACCAACCGTTGCACAAAGCCGATTGTATCATATCTTAATCCCTTCGAGCGAGCCGGTATCGAGAATCGTTATTCACCGGGCGGTCAAGTTTGGCTGCGCGTCCCTATCGCTTCGCCCTGAGAACTGGCTGGAGTGTGGGCCACTGGATAAGCTCCAAATCTCCTCGTCGCCAAACCCGTGTTTCAAGCGTGAACCGGCTGGAGTCGACTTTCGTGTAGGTGAACGCCCCTTCACACCCAGTCGTGATAGGATTTGCCGAAATGAGATAGGGCCACCATTCATCGATCCCATCGGGCAAACGCCCGTGGGAAATTCGGAATCGTTCAATCGCGCAAGCGGCGCAGGCCAGTTTTAGCCATTGCTCCAAAGAGTCGGCAGTGGAGACCAAGTCTCGTCCCTCCCCGTGGTACAGCTCCAAAGCGCCTTCGCTTAAGCTCGGACATTTCTGCAGATACTGGGAGGTGTCGATTTCACCCGCAGCCCAGCGACGCCCCATCTCGCCTGCCAAGTAGTTGAGTTGCCTCACATTCGAGGCCTGGCGAAAGCGAAGCCAACCGGGAGTCACCTGCGCCATTTTATCAAGGACTGACCGCCCCAAAGTATCGCCGAATTCTAACGTGCGGCGAACTGCCTCCAAGAGTTCAACATGGAGTTGATCGAACTGGACCGGCCATTCGAGGAGGCATTTTTTGAAACCATGAGCCCAGTCCTCTTGGGACCACGTCATTCCCTGATCCTTAAGAGCCCAGACCAACACACTCTTCGCGAGTAGATCAGCCTCCCGAATATCGTTTTCTTGTCTCCGCTGCAACACCGCCCAAGCTTCTTCTCGCAGTCCGGAGGGGTCGAAAACCCGCTGTAAACCCACGAGTTGCTGGTCCGTCCAATCGCCACCCTTCAATCCCTCCCAGGCAATCTGCACTTCCGTCATCAACAAGGGTAATTCCCCGTACTCGGCAAACGAGAACGACCTGCGAATATCGTCCACTACGCTTAAATCGCTGAATGCTTCCTCGCATTCGCCTACGGCTAGATGAGCCGCTGAACGAAGACAAAGTAGTCGAGCGCCATAACCTTGCGGATACCAACTGGAGGCTCGGAGTTCTGTGGATTCGCATCGACCGGAGAACCCCCTGCGCGCACGTTCTCTCGTCACCGCTTCGAGTTCGCCCAATTCCGGTTCCCATCGTTTCAAAGCAATCAGGACGTTACCGGCAGCGGACTCTCCAGGTGTCATAGGAAACCTCCGTGCCTTTCGAAACCCCCTTTGCCACAGTTCCCAACGATTTACCGTCTCCCAAGCATCATTCCGCGGGCTGAAAACGGTCAGGTGCCACGCCTCATGGAGGGGGTAGTTTCGATTCTCGACCAGATAGTGGGCCACGACGGCTGTGAGGATCTTCCCGTCGGGCAACTCACTCCGCGCGAATCGTGTTTGGCGATAGCAAACCTCAACCGGCAAAGTCGCTATTGCGCCGGTGTCCGCCCACGCCCCGGAGGAGCCTTTCCCCGCTGCAATACGACTTCGATGCCAATCAATCTCGCCAAGTATATTTAACACACTCCACGCGCCAAACGTGACCGCGAGGGTTCGGCCTGCCCAGCGCACACTGCGTCGAAACCATCTTTTCCAAAAAGCTTCCCTGGTAATGGGCTTTGCCAGCTTGTTTATGACCACCGTTGAATCGTTGGACCAAGCCCGACCGAAAATATCACTTCCATTTTTCCTTGGAAACCAAGGGCCACCGCCAGCCGATTCTTATGGCCGATCCCCAAAGAACGCCCCACCCCAACCTTCCCGGCCCCCAAACCGGGGCCACCGCGATCCGCGTCGCTCCGCATCCTGGGAATCGGACTGGGCTTCCAAGCGATACCAGCCCTCTTCCAGGTTGTAACCAAACGGTTTGCCGGTGAGGCTGTTCGTCGGCAAATCAGCCAGGTATTTGGGCACCAAATCATCGAGTCCATGCGGGTAACCGCCAGCATCAAGGTGGAACATTTCCAACCCGCAGGCGATCCGCGCCATGCGGGACAGGTACTCAGCATTTGCCACGGTGCGAAAATCGTCCAATCGGGCCATCGCGTTGCAGGCTTGCCGGGCATGATAGACACTCCATTCGTCGGCCTCGAACTCCGGCAGCGCTCCCTGGATATCGTCGTAGTAAGCTTCCCCACGCATCCATGGCCGATAATAGTCCATTTGCCTTTCTATTTCCCGGACCTCAGCCACGGCGTTCCGGTATCGCCACCCCGGACTATATTCAATCGCCAGGATCTCCAATCGCAGCAGGCAGGTGCGAATGATGGTCTCGGAGGAATCCGCCATGACCGCCGCATAGTCCATCGGCGAATTGTTGCCCGCGACCACCTGCCGGAAACTGGTCACCAGCTTCCTTCCCTCCTGTTGGAACATACCAGACAATCCACTGTTACGACGCCCCCCGAACCGCGTGACACTCTCGATCCGCCGTTCGGTCGCTTCCCGGGCCTGGACCTGCTCTGCCTCCAGCGATTTAATCCAGGTAACTCGAAACTCCCTCGCCGCCAGGAGCCGCTCGATACGCCTCAATTGAACGCGATCCCAGCGCCGCCGGTTTAGTCCTTCCCACACTAGCCGCGTGCTGCGTCCCATGATGCGCCAGGCCGCACGTCGGGCCGTTGGACGTTCCGTGGCGAGGAGGATTTCGCCCAGGCGCTCGTTGAACTCAATATCCTGGACGGCCGCCTCAGTCTGGGAAAGTTCGAGACGCGCCATGGCCCTCAATCCAATTACCTGCGACACGCCTTCCAGAAAGCGCTGTGGCCCCAATGGCAAGGCATTTTCTTCCGCGAAATAAACAGGCGCCCGATGATCCGGACGACGGCTGGCTTCATCCAATTCCCTCAGTTCGGCGTCCCATTTTCCCAATATGCCGAGGACCGCCTCCGCTGCTGCTGCCGGTTCCACCGGGGTGTTCTCCGCATTATTGGTTTTCACTAGGACCCGATGCCAGAACCGCAAATCCATCCGCCCGTCTCCACCCCGGGAACGATCAGCCGTCACGGCCGGCAATCGGAGTCGCAAGGCATCGAAAACCTGCTCCGGATGGCTCCAATAGCGATCAGGCAATCCGGTGGGATCCAGAGTGATCGCAAATTCGAAAAAGGGACGCAGAAGCGGTGTTCCAAAGAAGTTCTGATCGTCGAGACGGACTTCGCTGTGGTGGCGCTGCCAATCGTCAAAATCGAGGTATTGCTCCCGGACGGCGTAATCCTTTCGCAAGGTTACCCACGAAGCGTAGCCTCTGGCATACTCGACAGCCCACACGACGAAGCCGAGTGCCAGCACCACCAAAAGGGAGATCAGTTCCCGCTTTAGGCGGCGGCGCCATCCCATTTTCTTCTTTGCGCTCCGGCGGGCCATCGGTCTCCAACGCTGGAGGATCCAGCCGCGCGGCGCAAGCTGCGGATAGCCGCGGAAAAGGGAGCGGTAACCACGAAAAACACGAAGCACACAAAAAGTGAAGGGAACTCGTTCGGATTGTGCCTTTGGGTCCTTTGGTTTGACCTCCGCGCCTTCGCGTCTCGGCGTGCGACAATGCTTTTGAGGGGATGGTCGCAGGTTTCGGTTTAGAATCCTCGGGGACTCTTAATTGATTATAAAATGGAAGAAGGACTCACGCGGAGGCGCAGAGACGCGGAGAAAAAAAGCAGGATGGCCACGATGGCGCGGATGG
>DATJII010000371.1:0-2783 GCA_035493435.1 Candidatus Limnocylindria bacterium
GCTCATGAATATACTTGGGCGCCCAATTCATGATCGCGTACCGGGTGGGCTTCATGAAGAAGTAAACCCCGGCCAGGAGCAGGACCATGGGCTTCTTAAGTACGTCCAGCACGACCGACCAGGAGCCTTCCTTCTCCTCGGGCACCGAGGCGTCCCGGGCCAAAACGGGTTCCGGTTCGCCGTGATAGGATTCAACGGAGGGCAGTCCGACGTCTTCCGGTCGATTCCGTTGAAACAGCAGGAATAGAATCCATATCGCGAAGAGAATGGCCGCTGGACCAAAGAAGGCCCAACGCCAGCCCAACGCCTGTCCAAAGCGCCCGGCGATGATGGAGGCGACAAATCCACCGACGGCGTAGTTGGTGCACCAAAGCCCCATGACAGTCCCGCGTTCGCGTTGTGAAAAGAAGTTGCCGATATTCTTGCTCAAGGGGGCCCAGCCGGTCGATTGACAGAAACCTTGCAGGCCAAAGAACGTCCCGAGCAGGATGACTGTCGAGGAGGCTCCCATCGCGACGGCCGCGAGGACGGAGCATAGCATCCCGGCTACTATAACCCTTCGGGTCCCCCATCGGTCACCGCAGATGCCCCACGCGAATTGTCCGATGGCATAGGTGACCAGATAGA
Organism: Candidatus Limnocylindria bacterium; assembly: GCA_035493435.1. Taxonomy (GTDB): domain Bacteria; phylum Verrucomicrobiota; class Verrucomicrobiia; order Limisphaerales; family UBA9464; genus DATJII01. The sequence continues at coordinate 628 of DATJII010000371.1, forward strand.
CGAAGTCGATGGAGGCGAGATTGTTATTCGTAAGGCCCAACCCGGCGGGATGGGCCATTTCGATCTTGGCAACCGCGAACGACTTGCGCGTGAGGTAAAAGCCGGTATAGGCCAACCAAGTGATGGCAAAGATCTGCCACCGCCAGCGTTCATATTTTCGGTCGGGACCGATGAGGCTGACGGCTTTGGTCATAGGTTGGTGGAAGGTGCGGGTTGCCTTTGGGGAGGTTCAGCAGTTGGTCCCGTAATATGTTTCGTAGATCCGGGTCGCTTCCCGTCGGGCGTCGGTCCAATTCCAAGGTCGCTCCGTAAATCGGTCCGGACTCAGGCTCCTGGCGTAGGCCCCGGGATGTGGTTCGAGCAATGATTCCACCAGGAGTTTGCCAATGCCACCGGAGCCCGAAATTCCGTGGGCGTTGCAACCGCCGGCCATAACGAATCCTTTCACGCGGCTGCTCTCGCCGATGATAAAACGACCGTCTGGGGTAAAGGTGGGCCAGCCCTTGCCAATGAAGTTCTTTTTCAGTCCCGCCGCCGCCGGAAGCAGGCTTTTGAAGCTTTCGTCGAACGATTCCAGGACATTCAAATCGGGTTGGATCGCCGGGGGCGCGCCACGCAAGGGGTATTCCCGTGGATCCGTACTCAGGGCTATAGGTTCCCAGCCGCCGAGTAATAATCCGTTGTCACGTACCCGCCCGTATAGGGTCAACTCAGGAATCCGGAAGCATGGCAGTGTCGGGGGTAGCGAAGGCATCGGCATCGTAATGAAATACTCGTGCCGCACGGGAACGATGGGTAGATCGAGTCCGGCCAGTTGCGCAATGTGGTAGGCGTGGGCTCCAGCAGCGTTGATCACGTACCGGCATTTGATTGAGCCGCGGTTGGTCGTGATTCCAATAACCCGTCCGTTCTCGGTTTTGATGCCTTCGACGGTGGTGGAGGTGGCGAAGCGGACTCCACGTTTGCGGCACTGGTGTTCATAGGCTTTGACCACCTGGACAGGTGTCATGTAGCCGTCCGAAGGGCACCAGAGGATGGCGGTGGTGCCATCAAACTGCATCAAGGGAAAGAGTCGCGAAGCCTCGTGGCGGTCGATGAGGTGGGCTTCCAAACCGGCCTCGTCGGCGCCCTGCTTCAGTCGGCGAAACTCCTCGGCGCGCTTTTCGTTCAGGGCGATGCGTAGGGAACCCACCTCATGCCAATCGGGTTTAACGTCGGGGTCCGCCTGCATCTCCCGGAAAACGGCCACGGAATGCATGGCTAGTTTGGTGCGTTCGGCGGTATCCCGCACTTGTCCGCACAATCCCGCGCCCTGGCAGGTGGTTACCTGACCGAGCTGTTCGCCCTGTTCGAGAAGGAGGATGTCGGTTTTTCCGGCACGGGCCAGGGCGTAGGCCACGCCGCATCCGACGGCTCCGCCGCCAACCACTACGATTTCCGCGTCTGTTATGGTGTCCATTGGGTTTGGGATTGCGATCAGGTCAGGCCAGGCTGGGAGGCCGGGGAGCCGGGCCTGGCATTTGCCGCTCCAGCATTTTCAAATACCAGCGCACAAAGCCGTCCACGTTGTATTCTTTATAAGTAGAGTAGGGGCCCGGAAGATACGCGCTGGAATTGACGCCACGTTGCTGCCGTTCGCAGATTTCCCAGTCCTGCTCGGAAGTGAGTTGCCAGAAGGGCAGCAGGTCTTCCACCCGATAGTCGCGTCCTTCCACCGCGGCGGCATCGACCAACCACCACACTCGAATGGCGGTTAGTTGGGGTCCCGCAGGCAGGAGGCGCGTGCTGACAGCATGATCGCAACTGGAGTGGTTCCAGAAATTTGGCAGCGTCCGGATACGAAAGGTGCCCACCGTGGGGTCTTGGTAGTCGCCCATGAGCGGCGCGACCTGCCTGCCGTTCATCGTCTCACTGACATACCCGTCCACCAGTGGCGTACGATTGGCCGCAAACCAGATGTTGTTTTCAACGTCGGGAAAGGTCGTCATGCCCGTTTGGCGATGCGTGGGAGCCAGCCCCGCCGCTGCCCAGCGGGCTTCGCTACGGTGCACCACTTCGGCCATCTGTTCACGAATGACGGGTGAGGTATCGTCGGCGTTATAGTGATCGAAGTTGGCGCGGATATACTGGGGATGATTGAGATTGCAGTGGTAGCA
>DATJII010000372.1:0-12195 GCA_035493435.1 Candidatus Limnocylindria bacterium
ACGGGGGAGCACCAGGCGATCCGCCAGCATTTCCAGGTAGGGCTCGTCGGGCGAAGGAAAGCTATCGTTGCCTATTCTCAGTTTCTCGGGCGACCAACGGATTTTCCCCTCGGGATAGCAGCGATCGGAGATCTGAATCTGTTTCCCCGTGGCGATGATTTCGTCGGATTGGCGATAATAGATTTCATCATAGGGGATCTCCTGGCCATCAAAGGTGACCGCGGTCTCGTGAAACACCACCCGTGTGCCGGGCGGTATTTTCTGGTCGGCCCGGCCAAACAAGAGTTTTCCCAAGCGCAAGACTCCGTAAACCAGACCGCCCCCAACGGCGATACCGAGCCCGCTCCGCTGCAATGAGGACGGGAGACTAAAGGTATGGTGAAGCGTGGGAGCGGCTGCGGAAAAGAGAAACCCGACCACCACCCCGCCAAACGTGATCTGGTCTGGAATAATTACATGATCGAAATCGATGAGGGAGGCGGCGATCAGTCCGGAAAAGAGCGTGGCGAGCCCGATCACGTGGAGGGGCGTTTCGTCGCCGAACATCAACCAGGTCGCCACAAACAGCAGGGCGGTGAACAATTCGACGCCCGGATAGCGAAACGAGATTGGTTCGCCACAACAGGCCCCCCTCCCCCGGAGGATAAACCAGGAAAAAATGGGAATATTATGCCGGAGCGGAATGGGTTGCTGGCATTTCGGGCAATGAGATCCCGGGGTCACGATACTCTGGTCCATAGGCAATCGCCAGACGACCACGTTCAGGAAACTACCCACCATGCTGCCCAGGATGAAGGACACCACGGTCCAGAAATGGAACGGCAACCCCAACGGCCCCAAGTGATCAAATTGCAATAGATACCAATTCATGCGTCGGGGCGCTAATCGTGTTTACGGTACAACTCGCGCTCCAAGGCGGTGCGCATGATGGTATATGGAGCGGGTTTGCCGGTCCAAAGTTCAAACGCCGCCGCGCCTTGATACAGCAACATTCCCAAGCCATTGGCCGTTTGGCAGCCAGCCGCCTTGGCCGCCACGAGCAAGGGTGTCTCGGCCGGGCGGTAAATCATATCATAAACACCATCGGCCCGGTCCAACGAGAAGCGCTGGAGATCCAGAGGCAGGGGATCCGTCGGCTTGAGCCCGACAGAGGTGGCATTCAGCACTATTTCCACATCGTTCTCAGGATAGTCGGCAATGATTTCCACGGCGGGAAATCGGTCGGCCAATTCGCGCGCCAGATCATCCGCCTTCGACTGCGTTCGATTTACCAAAAAGAGTGTTCCCACCCCTTCGTCAGCCAAGCGGAGTGCCGCCGCCCGTCCTGCTCCGCCCGCCCCCAGTAACAACACCCGGGCACCGCGGGGCTCAATTCCCAAATCTTCGCGTAGGGCTCGAATAACGGCGTCCGCGTCGGTATTGTATCCGCGCAAGCGCACCGGTTCCTTCACCTCTCGCAACTGACCCACAGGAATCCAGACGCCTTCAGCATCTTCCGCCTCGAACACCACGGTATTAACGGCTCCCCAAAGTTGGGCCGACTCATCCAAGGCATCCATGCACGACAAGGCCAGCAGCTTGTGGGGCACGGTGAGATTCACGCCGCAAAAACCCATGAAGCGAGCGCCCTGCAGGGCCTCCCCGAGATGGGCAGGATTGACCTCGCAAGCGGCGTAGCGCCAATCCAAGCCCAAGGCGGCGAAGGCCGCATTGTGCATGGCCGGGGACGCGCTATGCCGGATCGGCGCCCCAAACACGGCGCACAGCCGGGTCGTGGCGGAGAGTGTCTGGCTCGGAGCGGACATGTGGCGGCGAGCGTAGGGGCCGGGAAAAACGGTGCAAGCCCAGGCTGGCGAGCGCATCTTCTATTCGTGGGAAGGACGCGAATAGAATCAGGGGTGCGCAACCCCTCATCCGGCCTGCGGCCACCTTCTCCCCCAAGGGGACGAAGGAAGGTGCGTCGTCTTATTTGCACGCGTTCATGTCCCCTCGCCCCCAGGATTTTCTGGGGGAGAGGGTTAGGGTGAGGGGGAAAAACCCACGAGGCTCCCAACTGGCGGTTCCTCAATCCGGACTCCGCCCGTCCAAACAGGCCCGTACCGTTTCCACCAGTTTTTGGGGCGGGTAGGGTTTCTGCAGGAAAAAGGAGCCGGCAGGGAGACTGACCCCACGAGCACTGAGTTCCGCGCTGTAGCCGCTGGTGTAAATCACCTTCAAGCCCGGATTTTCGCGCTTGAGTTGCTCGGCCAATGTTACTCCCGAGATGCCCTGGGGCATCACGAGATCGGTGAACAGCAAGCGGATCTCGGCGGAGTGGGTTCGCCAGATATCGAGGGCGGCCTGGCCGGATACCGCCTCCAGCACCTTATAGCCGTAACGCCGCAACACTGTGACGATGACCGGGCGCAGATAAATCTCATCTTCAACCACCAGGATGGTTTCACTGCCCATCGGGAGGGCGTCCGTCGACTCGCTTTTCTTAACAACCACCGAACCCGCGGCCAAGGCGGGAAAGCCGATGTGAAAAGTGGTCCCCTTGCCGAGCTCACTCTTTACCGTAATCCAACCCCGGTGTTGTTTAACGATGCCATACGCTGTGGCCAGCCCTAATCCGGTTCCCTTGCCAACCTCCTTGGTGGTAAAAAAGGGTTCGAACACCCGGGGTAAATGTTCCGGGGCAATCCCTGTCCCGTCATCCGCCACGGAGATGAAGACTCCTTGCCCCGGCGTGGCCTGCGGGTATTGACGCACTTCTTCGATGGTGATCGCCCGGGTGCTGGTCTCTATCGTGATTGTTCCCCCACCCGGCATGGCGTCCCGCGAATTAACGGCCAGGTTGAGCAATACTTGCTCGATCATGCCCAGGTCCCCCTGGAACAAGGGCAGCTTGGGTGCGAGACAGGAAACGAGGGACACGTCCTCACCCACGACCCGGCGCAACATTTTCACCACGTTGCCGACCAATTCGTTCAAGTCCAGGTTCTGCGGATTCATGGACTGCTTGCGCCCAAAGATCAGGAGCTGCCGGGTCAAACCCGCCGCCCGTCCAGCGGCCTGGATCACCTGCTGGACGCACTCGGCCTGCTCGGCGGCGTTCAGATTGGCGGACATCATCAGGGCGGCGTTCGCATGGATCGCCGTAAGTATATTATTAAAATCATGCGCGATCCCGCCCGCCAGCTGCCCTATGGCTTCCATTTTTTGCGCCTGCCGGAATTGGGCCTCCAACGTGAGCCGCGCCGATATATCCTCCGCCACCCCGGCGATGCGGAGAATGCTGCCATCCGCCCCCCTCACGGCAACCGCACGGTCGTGGATCCACTTGGACTCGCCATTCGGGCGGACGATCCGATACTCAATATCATACCCGCCCAGCACTTGCCTGGCCCGGGCCTCCTCCAACACGCGGGCACGGTCGTCGGGATGAATCGCATCGGTCCAGCTACGGGGATTGGCATAGAGGCTCTCGCACGAGCGGCCCCATATCTGCTCGTAGGCCGGGCTGACATAAAGAATCTTGCCCCAGTCCACGGTCGCCATCCAGAAGACTTCGTGGATGCCGCCCGCGAGTTGCTGAAAACGCTCATCGCTCTCCCGAAGGGCCTGTTCCCCCTGCTTGCGCTCGGTTATATCCTGGGCCACCTGCGAAATGCCCACGACCCGCCCCGTCCCGTCCCGAATCGGCGCGATGGTGACCATGGCGTCCACGGCGCTCCCATCCTTTTTGCGGCGCATCGCCTCGAAGCGGACGATGTCGCCCGAGTGCGCCACTTGGGACAGGATTTCCATTTCGTCCGAGGGACGGGAGGCGGGGAAAACCAGGGCTCCAATGGGTTGTCCAATCGCCTCGGTCGAAGTATAGCCAAAGACTCGTTCGGCGCCGGGATTCCAGGTCAGGACGACTCCCGCCAGGTTGGTGCTCACAATGGCGTCCGACGAAGACTCGACAATAGCCACCAGCCGCTCGCGGGTTTCTTCCGCCCGTTTGCGTTCGGTAATATCGTGCACCGTGCCCACCAGGCGTACTGGCCGGCCATCCGGGCCATACTCCGCACGTCCCATGTTGGAGACCCATCGGAGCTGGCCATCCGGGCGAACGATCCGGAACTCGGCGCGGTATGGTACCCGGCCCACCAACGCCCGCTGCACGGCGGCGTCATGAAACCTTCGATCTTCCTTATAGACCAGCCGCTCGAAACCCTCGAGCCGCTCATTGAAATCCGTGGCGCCCGTGATCGAATAACATTCCGCCGACCAAAACATGCGGCCGGTTTGGATCTCCCATTCCCACGCCCCCATGCCCGCCGCCGCGAGGGCCAACTTCAGGCGCTCGTCACTTTTGCGCAGGGCCATGATCGCTTCGGTCCGTTCCCGCCGGAGCTGGCATTGCTGCAGCGCCTGCGTCACCGCCGGTCCCAAGCGAGCGAGGCGGTCCTTGACCAGAAAGTCGGACGCGCCATTTCGCATCGCCGCCGCCGCCGGCTCTTCGCCCGCGACTCCCGTGACGATTATGAAGGGGATTTCCATCCCCCGAGCCTTGAACAATTCCAAGGCGCGCAGGCCGTCGAATCCGGGAAGAAAATAATCCGAGATGACCAACTCGATGTCCTCGGTCAAACTGGCGAGGTATTCGGACTCCGTCTCGACACACCGCCAAACCGCCTGAAAGCCTGCCTGCTCCAAGGCCATCATGGTCAACTCCGCGTCGACCGGTGAATCTTCCACCAACAGCACCCGCAATGTTCTAGCCATGAGTCGTTCGAAGTTTTGCGTCCTTTGCTAGCCTCCCTTGACACCACCCTTCAATCCTCCCATCGTGACGGAAGGATAACAATCTTAATTAAGGTCCCATTATGTAGGAACCGCCGGGGATAGTGCTCCATTTTCCGATTTCCGCGAGCCGGCCCTGGCTCTCGTCCATGAGTGGAGGTTGATCCCAGACAACGAGGCCATTTTCCAGCAACAAAACTCCGGGACCCGATGAATTCCGGCGAATTTCGAATCCGGCGAGACGGTAATAATTATTTCATGCGCGAGAAACGCGCCGCCGACCGTTCCAGGGTAGTGACTTGCACCGGCCGCTCCCCGGCATGGCCATTGAGGCACCCCAACGTCAGACTGGAATAATTCCCCTGGAAGTGCCACAGTATCCCATCACCGGAAAGAGGAGCGATTCACGGGAAACCGTTGCCGATCCGGAAAAATCAGGGCTCGGTTCATGAAATCGAGCCAGAAAGGCCGATTTATGAGTGTCAGGCATCTTCTCAACCTTGTGTGCCTGGTTCTGGGGCTGGCGTTGCTAGCCGGGTATGGCACGTCGAAAGGACTGGCCGCCTCCGACACGGAAGGCGTCTGGGCATTCCAGGTTCTTCATGACAGTACTTTGGTCGACGACTGCCCCATTTGCGGGCGCCCCACCATCCTGCAACCGTTGCGCGGACGCTTTGAAATGCGGCAGGTGGCCGAAGATCCGCTTTTTGCACGATTTGAAATCAGCCATGTCGATTTCACGGCGGGATCACCTGGCGGAACACAGTATATTATCACTGGACAGGGAACCTATCGTGTCGGGGGCGAAGTTGCTGTGGTTCAGGACATCTACCTGGAACTGACCATCGACAATGGATTCGAAAAGAAGGTGTGTTATTTCACCAACACCACCAGCACGCTGGAGCGGCATTGGCCGATCTTGAAAATTGCTCTCGGGCAAACCAATGGCACCTTAGCCCACCTCTACGGGATCGATCTGTCGGCCGCGCCGATCCGCGATCTCTGGTTTTCCACTGCTGCCGCGTTCCATCCAGCGAAGAAAATCCCGGGATCGGCGATCTCAGCGGGGGATTTGATTTCGATCGATGGGCATGTCGTTCGGAGAAATAACGACCTGACCGGCAACCTGGGCATCATGCCGGGGGTTCCCGACCTTGGGTTGGATGCCTTTACCGTTCGGCCTGGTGGCGAGCTAGCCTTCTCCATCGAGCAGAATGTTTTCAGTGAACGCATTGGCGACTTGCATGCCGGTGACATGCTGTCGGATCGCGGCAGTGTCATAAAATCGTACGCCGACCTTTTGAACCCGTTCGGCGTGCAGCCGCCCGTACCAGATCCGGGGCTGGACGCCCTTTATCTGGGCGAAACGGATGAAGTCTTCTTTTCCATCTCGCAGGATCTTTTTTCAGAACACCTCGGCAAATCCATCCGCCGCGGCGATTTGCTGTCGAGTCAGGGAAGCGTGATCAAAACCCACGAGCAATTGCTTGCCCAGTTCAATCCAGCCAATCCCAAACTTGATCCTGGCCTGGACGGGGTTTGGATTTGGCCCAGCGGTGAAGTGTGGTTTTCGGTGGAAACTTCGTTTTCTGGAACGGACTTTCAGACGTATGCCCCCGGGGATATACTCAGTGACCAAGGGTATATTGCATTTCGCAATGTCGAATTACTGGCGGCCTTCGGGCCTGTGGAAGACTTGGGCGACTTCGGCCTTGATTCACTCTATATAGTCAGCGACGCCACCCCCGTTCTGCCCGCCCCCCAGTTTACCGGGGTCCACCCGAGCATTGCCACGGGGTCCGTCGACCTGGATTGGAAAGGCACCGGCCACGTGTTCCAATTGCTGCGCGCCACCGAGATCTCGGGTCCCTACGAGCCGATCAGCCCCATTATCCCCGATACCCATTTCACCGATAGTGGTGGAATTGCGGGGTCAGTCTTCTATCGCCTGCTCCAATGGTAAGCAGATGCCCCACTACGGTTACCTGGCGGCACGGATGCCCCGGCCTGGCGTCCTTTTGATCCTTCACGTTACCTTAAGGTTGGCATGGGTACCGTGAGCCCATGAAAATAAACGGGCTCCTGACAGCCGCCTTTCTGATCGCAACCTTGGTCACTATTCGCGTCGCTGCCCAATCAGCCAACCGGTGTCCCGAGTTACCCGGGAAACCAACGGTCCAACCCAATTCCGGTATTCTGGAGGACGATCCTCGCCGTCCGGTGGAGAAAATCGCCAAGGACCTCGGCGTCACACCAGAGCAGTTTCGGACGGCCTTCAAGAAAGTTCATCCCGCGCCACGGGGTGAGCGTCCGACGGAAGCCCAGCGGGAGGCGAATCGGCAGACCCTGTCGAAAGCTTTAGGGGTGGCTCCAGAGAAACTGGACGCCGTGATGGACAAATACCGGCCCGAAGGCAACGGGAAGGAATGGGGCGTCCGGCGGTAGAAACGGATTGGGACCCGATTTGAAACCGGCTGTCAAAACTTCTTGGTAACGCTGCAAAGAATGACGAAGTCGGCAAACCCCGCCGCGACCGGCGCACTACCCGCCGCCTGCTCGGCCACGCTTTGCTCGCGGTTTCTATACAAGGCCACGGGCGCCGAAAGAGCAAAACTCCATGACTTATAATCGGCGCTGATTCCCGGCTCGAAGGAGACCGCATACCCGGGCCGCCGGAACCCGTCGCTCCCACCCACCAAATCGTGGACGGGCACACCTTCCACACGCCCCGCGACACTCAGGCGCAATCCATGCTTTGGCCACATCGTCCATTCCAGTCCGGAACGCCCCAGGTAACTGTCGGCAATCGAATACGGGGACACGCCCGAGGGAGAGTATTTCTCCTCCGGAGTCACCGTATAACTACCATTCACAAAGGCATTCAGGCGCGGAACAATCTGCTGGTAGGCATAAAGATCCAGAATGAGGCCCCAGCCCCCATTGCCCAACTGGATGGACTGGTCCACTGCGTGACTGACGGAAATAAGCCTGGCCGTGGTGCCCACGGGAACCAGGAAGTTGTCCTGCACGTTCCGGTCTCCGCTCGGGGCGGATACGCCCAATCCCAGTTGGACGTTGCCGTTCATGTGTTTTTGCGGATCGAGCAGCCAGGCATTGCCTTCCAAACGGAGGTCACCCAGGCCTGACGAATGGGTGTCGAAGCGGGCCAGAATCGTCCGGGCCAGATTGCGCCGACGGACGACCTCGGAACGTTCCTGGGTGGAAAGAGGAAGTGTCAGGGTCGCACTATACCGCGGATTGAAATTATAGCGGACGCCGATGTCGATGAAATGCGAGTCATTGATTTCCTGGCTGCCATCGGCTTCCCGCTGCTTTTGCTCCGCGTCATAGCTGAACATCCGATCGGAGTGCAGCCAGCGATAAGCCACCGAAGCCTCGAAGCCAGACGACGGTCCAGCCGCCATGTCCAAGTCGTGATGGCTGCCCATTTGGCAGGTGGTCAGTCCTGAGCCGCGGGAGGCGATGCATCCCTGGGCTAGGGCCGGCGACGTTCCAGCCCCGAGGGCGAGGACCAAGGCAATCCCAGCCACGGCACAGCCTGGGACCTGCGGCAATCCGGCAAATGATAGACGGCTCATAAACTATTTCTCGGGGACATTTTCTTAATGCAGGAGGCCCCGCTTGGCAGCAAGACATTTCGTAAGCTGTCCAAGTGGCAGGTGAAGCCTCATGCGTGGGCCAAAGGGGGACGAACCGGCGGTGAGGCAAAACGCTGCAACACTACCATCAAGGCGAGCGGCGCCACATAACTGCCACCGCGCTCGATGACCTCCCAGCATGCCAGGTCAGCCCCGGAGATGGGGAAAAGCAATTCCGAACCCAGTTTCCAGACAAACAGGAAAAAGAGGTACCGTGGATTAGGCTTCAGGAAGGCGACGATTCCCAATGCGATTTCCAAAAAGCCAATCCCGGCCCGAATGGACTCCAAGGGAATCCCCAAGCCACCCAGCCCAGCCCCTTGATAGAACGCGAGCAGGTTCTTCTTCGCCATAAAGGCTCCAAAGCCTCCGTGCCCCACGAGCATCAACGCGACGATGCCTCGCAAGCCCCAAAGGAGCTCCCGCCCGCGTCCTACCGAAAGGGAAAGGTCCCGGGGACTGAGCCGCGCAAACCAATCTCTTCCCCGCGCGGGAAATCCGTGCAGGCAGAGCAGCGCCCAGGGAATCCCGAAATTATACGCCCGCTCCACAAACTCCCAGCCGCCCTCTCCGGCGGCTGGCCGCAAGAGGGCGGTGAACAATCCCCACGCTCCCATGTAGAGCAGCGCCGCCCGGGTTGGGAACAACAACGCGAGCAGCCCCAGTATAACGTCCATGGTGCCAACCACGGGCATCAGCTTCCAGGCCACGGACTCGGGAACCGCGAAGACCCGGAAATAAGGAAGCCACGCCGCTTTGGTATGGAGACCGCAGGCCCCATGACCTACGAACTCCATGCCCACACCCACCCGCAACAGCGAGTGGAGACGGCCCGCAGCACCCAGGCCGAAACGAGCCCACCCTCCCGGCTGCTGCGCGGCTGCGCTACGGTTCCCTGTTTCCGTCCGGGTCACGTCCAATCCTTCCTAAGGAGTTTCGGAGCGAACGGCCCGGAAGAATTTGGCTGGTCCGGCAGGATTTTGGACGCTGATCATCGAGCGCTCGGTGGCGAGGATGAAGCCGCCCGGCTCATCCGTGAAGGCCTGGCCGAGGCTGGTGGTGGATTGGAGCTTATAGTACAGGCCTCGCAAGGTCTCGAACTTGACCTCCACGCCAGCCGGCTTCTGATCCAGCGTCAAAAGTGTGGGGGAACTGGAAATGGAACCGTCAAAGTATTTCCGGGCCACTTCCCAGACACCCTTGCCCGCCATGGACCCGACCCGGCGCCCCCAGATATTGTCAACCGGGGGATGAATCCCACCCCAAATGCGCGAGAGCCCCGCCTGATCCGCCGCGTCATAGTACGAGGCCCATTGGAACTGGACCGCTGCACTTGGCCCCTGCTCGAACCCGAGTTTGGTGACGGTATAAGTACCGAGTCCGCCCGGGAAATAAGGCGAGCCCGTGATGCTGGCGAGGACTTCGGCGGCGGCCCGGCTGAAGGTGCTGTGGCCGGAAATGAATCCCGGGAAGGCCGGTGTCACAAAGTTCGTGCGCTGATAAGGAATCCAGGCGTCGGCGTGTTCCCAAATGACCCCTTGATGAACGTTGACCGGATCTTCCGGTTGGCCCGGCCAGCCCAGCAAGGCGATCTTGCCGACATCCAATCCTTCGTGTTTTCCACCCGGAGCGGCGGTTGCGGGGGTGACGAGTTCAATCAGGTTGGGAATCAACGGGAGGCCGTTCGAATGATACGAGGCCTTGGACGAATCGCTCGATTGCCCCAATGAGCCCATGTACCGGATGGCGCTTAGCGGTCGCCAGCCGTCATAGTAACGTTTCAGGGACCACGCCGCGCAGCCCGCCTCGTGCACGGCGGCATTGACCGCGAAATAGACTTTGACGTCCCATTCCAAGTCGTCCACCGCCGGCCCTGTTCCGCCGATCTTTTTGACCGTCAGAGGATTGTCTGCCACTCCGTTGGCCAGCACATTCCAATGGCCGGGCGGCGTCTCCGAGGTTGGACCGTCAGCCCAGAACTCCGCGCTGGTTCGGGCATAATCGCCCCGCTTGACCACGTTGGGCGGATACGGCTGGCCCGTCACCGGATTATTGCCATGGCCATGGCCGTCGATGCCATCCAAGCTATTGTTTCCATAGACACCCGGCGAGGCATCCATGGTCACGCCATCGTCCGGGGTCAATTCGCTGCCCGCCTGGATGCACGCCACAACTTCGTCCCGAAACTGGGCGTGAGTCGCCGTGCCAAAATACGGCGGCGGACCGGGATCGATCCATGGCAACGTCGGATCAATGCGGGAAAGCGCATAAGCCCGCACCCCCAACCACTGCGCGCCTAGGTAATTTTGGATGGGTCCCTGCGGAAAACCGTTTTGGTCCACGGCATTCACGATCTGCAGTCGTTGCCAATGGTTGACGTCGTTCACCACGATGCCCGCCAATCCAGCCGGCAGCGGATCGTTGCTATAAACATAGCCTCCCTGGCCCGCCGGATAATCCGGATACGGTGCCGTGGGGGTACCGTTGGTCTGGCGCGATCCGTCATTGCTAAACCAAAGGGAGACAGCGTCATAGACCGAATTGCCCACCCCGGCCGGGGTCGAGAGATCCCGCGAAACGTTGTTCGTGTCGTACCCCAGAGCCGCCATTTGGGCGTCGTCAGCCACCAAGGTTGTGGCCGCAGTCTTGGAGAAAACGTGGCGTTCCTTCAGGAGCCGGTAGGCAGCATAGCTAATCGCCTCGCGCCTCGCTGCCGCAACGTCCGCCGCCGTGTGCCGCCCGTGATAGACGAACCCGACAGAATTGGTCGAATACGCCGCCCATGCGTCGTACATGCAGACCGAAAGACTAAAGAGATTGCGGGCCTGGGCCGGCGGATGCGGCGTATCCACCCGAATGGCCGCCAAAGCACGCTCGTCCCACACCCGGGCGATGCTCTGGGCACCCAGGGCCTGCCCCACCATGACGACGCCGCACATGAGGGGAACGGCGCATCGCAGCAGCTTCGCGGAAGGACTCTGCCCCCGCACGGTTGGATCACTGAATATCTTCATAGGTTGGTCGCTGTCCGGCCCGGATTAAATCGATCGAGAGATTTTCTCCCTTTTCAAAATTTGACCGTGGATTCGCCGCAGCCTGTAGCAGCGTCCTCGCGTTCCGTGAACCTTTCAGGGGTTAGAAGGCTGTCCAGAGGGGCCAATTGGCCGGAGCGGGGGGCGATTTTGACGGCATGACCAAGTGGGAAGAGCAGCGCCGCCCTGGGGGGTACCTCCGAGAGCGGTTTGTGGGGAAGCCAGCCGAGCCCTGATACTAACCCCTCTTCCTTTTGCAACTGCCTTGATCGCAAGAAACCTCCGAGTGGCAGGCGGTGAATCCGAGATAGGCGGCGGATTTATTGCCATCGTCAGCGCCAGCATCAACCATTTATTTTGATTCGCATTTCCCGATTCGACGAACCTGTTGCAAAGGTCCTTGATTAAGGGCGATGCGATTTTCGTATCCGCCAAACTGGGGAATACTTGGAAATCTCCAATCTGTGGCCCTCAGACTTTTTGGGGGAATCTTAGGGAACCAAACCACTCTGATCCGAATTCTTGGCCCCATTCAATTCCAGCACAAGCGCCTAGGGACTGCATCTCCATTGGGGTACCACCCGATAAAAACCACGGTTCGAGGTTGAGTTCCCCTGCGGCAATGCCATTTCCAGTAGCACGACACCTCCGGTATTGGTGATGCCATACAGAGGGCTCCAACGCCAAAGGTCACCCGATTGGTCCAATTGAAAGACCGAACCATGCCCCCCCTG
>DATJII010000373.1:0-29271 GCA_035493435.1 Candidatus Limnocylindria bacterium
GCCCCCGGAGATTTTTCCGGGGGAGAGGGCTAGGGTGAGGGGGATTTCGTGCTGAGATGTGACCAGATTGGACCACGCATTCATACAGATAACCTGATGAAGTTGAGGGTGTTACACCGTCATCGCCAAGCCCTTCCCCCAACGTCGAGACAAGAGAGAAGTCCCACTTCATTCCCCACACAAACTCCCAAACCCACGAAAAACGAGTTGCCCCCGGCTAACGCCTTCGTTCAAGATGGCCTTTCGCGGCGGAGAGGTGGCTGAGTGGTTTAAGGCGCGCGCCTGGAAAGCGCGTGTAGCTAATCCCTACCGGGGGTTCGAATCCCCCCCTCTCCGCCATTGATTTCTTCTTTTTTCTTCAGGCACAACAGCCATTGCAAATTGTTGCGTGTCGCCACGGTTTGGGCTGATAATAGGGTGAACCGTTATGTCAATTTCGAGCACATCCGTCTCTGGAACTGAGGTTCACGGGATCGAATTCGAGGATTGGATGAGTCTAATCCCGTTCTTAGACGCAGCTGACGGATGGATATTTCGAGGGCAGGAAGAGTATCCGGATACACCTTTGCAAACTTCTCTAGAGAGGGCCGCCGAATTCTTGGGTGAGCCGGCACTCACTTTAGAGTCGCGCACGCTCCGAGAGTTGCGTCGGCGAGCAAAATTATCCGGAGAGAGAAATCTGCCAGAAGAAAAGGATCTGGTAGGATGGCTTGCTCTATTGCAACACCACGGTGCGCCCACGCGAATGCTGGATTTTACCAGTTCGGTATATGTAGCTCTGTTCTTTGCGGTCGAGAAGAGCTAGGCGTGATGCGGAAATTTGGTGCGTTCGCGTTTCATCGCTTTCGCGGAATTTGGATGAGCCTTGGCGAGGTGACAAGAATTCGGCACTTGAATCGTCAATGTCTACTTCGGTAGGGGGCAAATCTGCTAAGGTTCCACCTCGTGCCGTATTTAAAGACGAACCATTCTCTCTGAATCGAAGGCTTGCTTTACAACAAGGGTGTTTTCTTATTCCTTTCGATGTTTCTTGTTCGTTCATGGATAATTTCCTTTCGGTCAATACGGGGCTCCTCGACGGACAGGATACAAATCTTCCAGACTTTAAAGCATATCTGAAACAGCTTAATTTCTTTAAAATAAAGATTCCGATACGGCATCATTCGAAGATTCGTCGTCAATTGCGCCGCATGAACATTACCCGTGAGCAACTGTTTCCCGGCATTGACGGCATGGCGATGTCCTTCTGGCAAGAGCCGTGAATCCCTGCCGACATAAACGGCGCGCTGCAGTTTGTGATCCGTTCGTATTTCTTAAACTCGAGGGTGCATGCTTTTCGTCATTCTCTCGGAGAAATATTTTCTGATCCTTGGCGAGCTAGCCGACACAGTCTGTAGCTAGCCTGTGGTCAGCGAGGGGCTACGGGCGACGAGCGGTACAATCATTCCAAACACACTCATTAAAACAGTCGAGATCGACAAACTCATAACCCCCATCGGTTATGGTTTGGCCATGCAGGCAATCTTTTCAATGCACACGCAGTTTTGTTGCCAGTTCTATCCCGCCTCCTTTCGGGTGTGTATCGATTCTCTTGCAGTCGTGCCGTGATCGGTTGGTAAAATGAAGAAAAAGAGAGGCAATCCGGGAAGTCCTGGCGATGGCGCACCTCTGTACGAGGACGCACCCACTGCCACTACGCAACGCCGCCTCACACCGTAGCTGTGCTACCTACTGGCTGACTTGGGGCGCGAGCGCCGCACGGAAACCGACGTTGCGTTCGCGTTGGTCCAGCAATTTTCGACTACGGAAGGCGGCGAAGATGGCGCCCGACTTGGTGTCCCGGTGGTTTTAAGAATTAAGCAACTAGTAATCTATCTTAGTCACTGTGTGGGAGGGGCTTTTTTTGCGCGTTCGTAGGATCCGTCGCGTGCCCATGCTACCGCGCCCGCCAAGGTGAATACCACGTTGAGTTCGATTGCAAAAATGAGCCAGTAATAGCCATGCTGAACCTTAATAAAGCACGCGAGACAGGCAACCAGGGCGTAGGCCGCAAACTGAGTGATGAAGACGAAAAATAGGGCGCGTCCGCGATTCGCCTGTTTTCGACGGAGCCAACGTCGAATGGGCCAAAGCAGCAGCCCACCCCCGTATAATAGCACGGCTAGGAGTCCCAACAGGATGTTGCCCATGATGTCCATGATCTGAAGCGGGCCGGTTGGTTCGTTTCGCACTGAAACTGCCTGTTTTGAATATCAGGTTGCAAGCCTTTGTAAAAGGGCGGTCTTAGTCAATTCAGTCGGGAGTATATTCGAATCGTAGGCAGGTATGGTTGGAATCGCAGTTGTGCCGATGGTTGGGTGCAGGCTTTTGGCTGGAACATCATTCGGAGGGTGCCAGCGATTAGCCGGGGGTTGAGCGAAGCGACACCCCCGGTGCAAAAAGTGGAGTTGTCGCTCGCGTCCAGCGTGTATCAGCCCATTGGCGTTTCGCGAGCGGTGGTGGAACGGAGGATACTCGAAAGGAATAGCGTCATCCTGACTTCGGAAATATTGCCTGAAATCCGCTGCTCGCGATGCACGGGAACGCAAATTACGGTTCGCGCGCGAGCCACCGATTCTGCGACGGATACTGGTGGTTTCGCAGACTCAACCGGACCGGCTAATCGCTTTGATCCCGTTGGGATCTGAGGGGGCAATTGAGGCGTAGGTGGATGACTGTCTAGTCATCTGCGAATTGTCTGAGGGAAACCGAAGAAGAATACTTGAGTGGCATTTCCTACCATTCGAGGATGCTCCCTTTCGGTGGGTTCTGAGTTCTCCCAAATCTCTTTTTTTGAACCTTCGAAGGTTGACAAACCCATAACCGGTAGGTTATGGATTGGACGTGCAGCCCATCGCAGATGATCTTTTCAAGGCGCTCGCGGATCCTACCCGGCGGGCGATCTTTGAGTGGATCGCCCGGGAAGGGGAGCAGACCGTGCATAGTCTGACCGCCCGGGCGGGCGTGTCGCAGCCGGCGGTGTCCAAGCATTTGGCGATTCTCAAATCGTCCAAGTTGGTCAGCGACCGGCGGGTAGGTCGGGAAACGCATTACAGCGCCCAGCCCCAAGCGCTGGTTCCGCTGGTCGATTGGATGAGTCACTACGGTGTCTTTTGGCAGGACCGCTTTGATCGCCTGGAAGATCTCTTGAAGAAGATGGACCCCAATGATTAATCCCAATTTCAACCCTCATTCCTCCACCCGGTCCCTCGTCGTCGAGAGGGACCTGCCGCATCCGCCGGAAAAGATCTGGCGGGCTCTCACCGAAGCTTCGTTGATGGGCCAGTGGTTGCTGGAAACCGACTTTCTCCCCTTCGTTGGGCATAAGTTCACCCTGCGCAATAAGCCGATGCCGCATTGGAACGGGGTAATTGAGGGTGAAGTGCTGGTGGTGGAACCTCCTCAACGGCTTTCCTATAGCTGGGAGGCGTTGGGCCTGAAGTCGGTGGTCAGTTGGACACTGACTCCAACCGCCAGCGGCACCCACGTTCGCATGGAGCAGTCGGGCTTCAAGTCCGAAGAGGATGCCAACTACAAGGGCGCGACTTACGGTTGGCAGAAGTTCATCGGCAGCTTGGAGCGGGTCGTGGGCGAAATGGTGTGACCGTGAAAATACCAAGGATCAACGCTGCGGTCTGACTCACTAAGACAATTTCAATCTATCATGAATGCCAAAGTCGATGCCTTCTTGAAGAGAGCCAAGCAGTGGCAGGAGGAATCCAAAAAGCTAAGGGCCATCAGCCTGGAGTGCGGGTTGACCGAGGACCTGAAATGGGGCAAGCCCTGTTATACCTTTCAGGAAAGCAACATCCTCATCATCCAGGGATTCAAAGACTATTGTGCGCTGATGTTCTGTAAAGGCGCCTTGTTGAAGGACACCAAGGGTATTCTGGTGAAACCCGGCGAGAGCACCCAGGCGGCCCGTCAGGCCCGGTTTACCAATCTCCGGGAAATCGTGGCGCTCGAGTCCACGTTGAAAGCGTATATCCGTGAATCCATGGAAGCGGAAAAGGCGGGCCTGAAAGTGGATTTCAAGGTCAACCCGGAACCCGTCCCCGAGGAGCTTCAAAGCAAGTTGGATGGACTGCCCGCCTTCAAGGCGGCTTTCGAGGCGCTGACACCGGGGCGGCAAAGGGGGTACATCCTCTATTTCATTGCCGCCAAACAATCCAAAACCCGGGCCGCCCGGGTGGAAAAGTGCATCCCACAAATCCTCAAGGGAAAGGGCCTAAATGATTAGTGACGCCGCCATACGTTCGGTTTTCCGCTGGATTCACCTGATTTTCAGCATTCCGATACTCGGATATATTTACAGTCCGTTCGACAAGATTCCCGAATACGCCCCGGCGGTCAGGTATGTTTTCCTTCCGATCATCGTCGTTTCGGGACTCTGGATGTGGAAAGGCCATGTCCTTCGGCGCCTTGTCGGGAAGCGATCCGAATAACGAGTTGCTCCCGATGACGGCATCGAATGGAGGCCGGAACGAAAGATGAAGCCGAAGGCGAAAAAACAGGGCGACAAACCGAAATCCCCCAGATTCGGTTCGATCGAGGACTATTTAACCTCCGTGGGTCCGGTGAAAGAAAAGACGCTCAGGTCCGTGATCGACTTGATTCTGGCCGACTTCCCGGAGCTGGAGTCCAAGATTTCCTGGAATGTGCCCACCATCCACCGAAAGGGGAAGTATGTGGCAGGCCTCTGTGCCTACACGAATCATCTGACTTTTGCGCCTTGGAGTCCCCGTATCATCGAGGATTTTAAAGCAAGGCTGGAAAAATACGTCGTCTGGAAGAATTGTTTCCAGATCCCTGTGGATTGGGAAATCGACAAGGAATTGGTGAAGGATTTGGTCCGAGCCAGGCTGGCCGAGTTGGATTAGATTCGGTTTCAAATGCACAACCGGTGTTTGCCATGAGCATTTTCTCGCGATTTTTCGGCAGTCGACAGTTTCCTCCCGTTCAAAAGGACACCTGGCCAAATAAGGTCTCATGGGGTGCCTTGAAGGATGGTCATACGGTGGTGACTGAGGATGGGCCGCGATTTCTTTGGACAGTGGACTGTGGCAAGTTGGTTCTTCCTAGTGGTCGCCTAGCTGCGTGCGATCCATTCGTTTTTCTTTCACCACGGAGCACTCCTTTTATCGTTACGCCAAAAGGGCGTTTTCCCGTGGCCGTAACCTTGGCTGACGTGAGCGAGAAGCAAGACCGATCCCACGTCCGCGAAGCTTATGCATCCATTGTCTTTAGCGATCGCCCGGAGGCCTACCGCAAGTCTCTGCCTCTGGCTATCGATGGACAGGAACGCCCGGAACAATTGGGTGATGAGTTCGTTGGATTCGGCGTCGACGCCGGGACCGCGTGTTTTGTCGATGAATCGGTGATCGAGTCGTGCATGCCTGAACCTCAAACCTGGCATGAATCACTTTTTGACAACGAGCGTTCCGATTGTTGGTTTCGGTTGATGGATGATCCCAACCATATACGAGAAGGTATCGCGAACCTCGTACTTCCTCTTGCCAAGAACGGAGAGAATTTGATCCTTTTCCATTCTGGCTGGGGCGATGGCGTCTATCCGGTAGTGGGCTCGTTCGACAAAGCGGGCAGGCTGGTCGCGGCACACATCGATTTCATGGTGCTGTAGTCTATGCTGTTCGTCCAGGTCATCCGGACTCAACCGACTTCGCCCTTCGATGGCGCTCAATTCGGCGACGCGTCTTCGGATTGCGATTTTCTCCATTTGCGTGTCCAAAGCTATGAAATGCTCTGGATTCACGCGAAGGCGCGAAGCCGCGAAGAAAAGGAGCATGAGATTCTTGGCGGCTGATTGATGGGGTTGGAAACTCTTTTCCAAACTTCGCGTCTTCGCGCCTTCGCGTGAGCCAAGTCGCAGTGTCTTTTTTGAAAAACCGCGGTCGGGCGGAGTTCCCGATGCCTTACTCTGCGGCAGATGCCTTTGTATTGGAGCGCCTAATGAACTGTGTATGATTATAAATGCGGAGTGCGCTCGATGCCTGTAAGGGGCATGAAGCCCCGCTTGCCCGCCTGGACCCGCCTCCAAAGCGGTAGGGGACTACCGCAGTCCGGGACGCGAGGCGTTGTTTTGGCCGGGAACTTGTGGCGGAGGTGTGATTTGCCGACACCTCCTTGTTGCCTGCGGAATTGGAGGCTTGTTTAGCCGCGCACCGCCGCTTCAATCTTGGCGACGTCGACCTTGCCCATCTCCATCATCGCCTGGAAGGCGCGTTTCGCCACGTCTCCACCCTTGGCCATCGCCTCGGTCAGTACGCGTGGTGTGATTTGCCACGACAGGCCCCATTTGTCCTTGCACCAGCCGCACGCGCTCTCTGCGCCGCCGTTGCCGACGATCGCGTTCCAATAACGGTCGGTCTCCTCCTGGTTTTCGGTGGCGATTTGAAAAGAGAATGCTTCCGTATGTTTGAACACGTCTCCGCCGTTGAGCCCGATGCACGGTATGCCGCACACCGTGAACTCGACTGTCAGGACGTCGCCCGCCTTGCCGCACGGATAATCGGTCGGCGCCCGATGCACTGGGCCCACCGTGCTGTTGGGGAAAGTCTTGGCGTAGAAGCGCGCGGCTTCTTCGGCCTCATGTTTGTACCACAAGCAGATCGTGTTTTTGTTCATCGTTACTCTCTTTTTAGTGTTTTTCTCCAGCGTCCCGATCGCCGGGCATTATTTATTCCCAGCAGGCGGCTTGCCGACTTGCGAATCGTGGCGCTCGTTCATGATGACAACGAACGAACCGGTGCGCTGAGGACATCCTAAGTGCAGTTATTTTGCGCGAGCCGATTGCCAATGGTCTTGCCCTACCAGCGTAGCACGTGGACGACCGTACCCGACGCTAGTTCCGTTTTGGGTGGCACAGGGAGCAGCCCTTCGGCAACAGCGAGAGGGACCTGGATATGCGAAGCTTGCACTCCAGCGGAGCGGATTTTGCCGGTGGCGTCGAAGTTGACCCTCATGAAGTGAGTCCGGTCTTCGCGATTGGAAAAAGGTTCCGCCAGAATCCCAGACACCGTTGGCGGTGCGGTGTCGGCGAGGCCAGCCATGGCTCGGAGAGCTGGCAGGACCAGGATGACCGTGGTCACGAAGGCCGATACCGGATTGCCGGGTACGCCGAAAAAGGTGCGTCCCAGACAGGTTCCCAAGAAGAAAGGTTTTCCCGGGCGGATGGCGATTCGCCAGAAGTCGAGTTGACCACCGAGCTTTTCGACCGACGGACGCACGAGATCCCATTCACCGACAGACGCTCCACCGATGGACAAGACGGCGTCTGCCTCCGAGCACGCTTCGCGTAGGGCAGTTTCGGTCGCGGACGGATCGTCGGGAACGACCCGATGACTCACGACTTCAGCACCACACTGGCGAACGAGTTCGCCAATGCTGAGACTATTGGATTCGTAGATCTGCCCCGGGCCTAGCGTGGCACCCAGCGGCTGGAGTTCGGAACCTGTCGAGATCAGGGCCACTTTGGGAATGCGATGCACGGACACCTGGTCGACGCCGCTCGCGGCCAACAAACCGAGGCGGGCCGCAGTCAGTCTTTGCCCGGCGGTGGCGATCGAATGGCCGGTGCGCAAATCCTCACCGCGAAAACGCACATTTTCCCAAGCCCCAACACTCTCTCGAACGATGATTGAACCGTTTTCGACCGTAACGTCCTCTTGCATCACGACGGCGTTCGCGCCCAGAGGCATCATGGCCCCTGTGGAAATTCGCACGCATTCTTGGGCGCCTACAGCGACCGCTGCGGGAAATCCGGCGCGAGATTCGCCCACGATTCGCAAGGTCGACGGAAGCGGCTGGGCATCGGCGGAACGGAGCGCGTACCCGTCCATTGCCGAGTTGTCGAAAGGAGGAAGATCGACGCGGCTGGCAAGGGATTCGCCCAGGACGCGTCCGCCTGCTTCGCCCAAGGGTACCGTCTCCCGAGGCAGTGGGCTTACCGCATGGAGCACGCGTTCGAGGGCCTCGGGATAGGGGAGCAGGTTCACTTTCGCTGGTCTTCTTCTGGCAAGAATACTTCGCGCAGGTGGAGGCGCCAGAGCAGGTAACCGCCGGCCGCGAGTCCGGCAAAAAGGACGCTCAATTGCTTTTGCTGGCCGGCTTCCAGGCGCGTCAGGAAAATAGACGTGCCACCGAGTGCGGCCGCGACGAAATAGAGCAGCCAAGCCGCGTGTTTCTGGGACATGCCCATCGACAGGAGTCGATGATGCACGTGCGTTTTGTCCGGTTGGAAAATCGATACCCCGCGGCGGAAGCGCTTCAACATCACGCGAATCGTGTCAAAGATCGGGATGCCAAAAAGCAGGAAAGGCACGGTGATGAGGGAACTGGCCGTGCCTTGGTAGGGCGCGAAGCGAAAGAGCGTCAAGACACTGATACACGCCAGAACCATGCCGATGGTCAGGCTCCCGGAATCACCGAGAAAGATTCGGGCGGGATAGTGATTAAACGGGAGAAAGCCAAGGCAGGCTCCGGCGAGGCAAAGAGTCAGCAGTGCCAAAAGCACATTTCCCGACATGACGTTGATCACCGCCAACGACATGGCGGTGATAAATGTTACGCCCGAAACGAGACCGTCGATGCCGTCCAGCAGGTTGATGGCATTCGTCACACCCACAATCCAGAACATGGTGACCGGCAGGGCAAACCAGCCAAGTTCCAATGCCCCCCCAAACGGAATGCTGACACTAACGATGCGATAACCGGCTACGTAAAGGCACAGGGCGGTGAACGCTTGCACCGCTAATTTCATGGCTGGATTGGCCCCCTTCGAATCGTCGTAAACACCCAGGGAAAACATGGCCGTCGTGCCGGCTATCAACCCCGCGAAGAGCTTCTCATATTCCTGGAAGATGAAGGAAACCTGGTTCCGCAGCAGGTAAAGGCCGGCCCACGGCAGCAAAAAACCGAAGAAAACCGCGAATCCACCCAATCGGGGCATCGGTTTTTGGTGAATCTTGCGCGCATTCGGCAAATCCACCGCCCCAATGGCCGCCGCGACCTTCATGGCCACGGGCGTCAACGCTGCCGAGCCCAGGGCCGACAGCGCGAACATGACGATGTAGGTTTTGTAGTGGATCATGGGTTTCCGACCGCCGCGCGGAGATTACGGAAAAGTTGCCAATATCGGTCAACCATCACGGGCGCGGAGTACTCCTCCGCACTCAAACTGCGTCCCTTCTCTCCAAGCTGCCTCCTTAACGGTCCATTGGATAGCAATTCTTGCAGCGCCAGCGCAAGCGCGTTGGCGTCGTCCGGGGGCACGATGAGACCGTTGACGCCGTTCCGGCAGACGTAGGGAACACCAGAAGGCAGGTCGCAGGCTACCAAGGGTTTACCACAGGCCATGGCTTCCACCAAGACCAGGCCGAAGGCTTCATTGGGGGTGTTACTGGGAAAAACGAACACGTCGGCGGCGTGCAAATAAGCGGGCAGAAGGTTTTGTGAGATATCGCCCAGCCAACGGACACGGTCCGCTACGCCAACGCTGGCCGCCAGAGCCTTTAGTTCGGCCTCTGCTGGGCCGAGTCCCATAATCCAAAGTTCCGCGTCGAGGTGGCGCAAGGCTTCGATGGCATAGCGCTGGCCTTTGTATCCTACCAGTCTCCCGATATTGATCAGGACGTGCGGCCGCTTGGATATTTGCCGTAGTTCCGCTGCTCGTTGCAGCAGGGCGGGGGTGGCTTTGAAGCGATCAAGATTCAAGCCGAAGGGGATGACCTTCACCTTATCGGCAAAGGGACCAAGCCAATCGGAATATTTCAGGTGATTAGGCGTGGCCACGACCACCGCGTTGGCGCGGCGCAGCATGGCATTCTGGATGGGTGCGTAAAAACGCATCAACGCCCGCTGCCGGACAATATCGCTATGCCAGGAAATAACCACGGGAACGTGTTTCGGGGCCAGGATGCACGCCAGGTCGGCGAGCGGATTGGGAAAATGAGCGTGGATGATATCCGCTTGGTGGAGCCGGGTTGCCAGGGGATAGGTGGGGCACAAGGACGTCGAGAAGGCTTGGCCCAAGCTGGCAAGTCGGTGGACATCCACGCCATTGACGTTTTCCACCTTCGTCTTGAAGGCGCGGTTGGCGACAATGCAAGTGACCTTGGCACCGTGGTTTATGAAGCCTTCGGACCATAGCGGCAGGAGAGTTTCAATTCCGCCACGCTCGGGGGGATAAAATTTCCCCAGTTCGAGAATGTTCATGGCTGGCCCACTCCCTCCGATAGTTTATCGGCCACGATTTCAAAAGCTGTAACGGGTCGATCCCAGCGAAAGTGGCGTTGGGCGTAATCCGAGCAGGCCGTTCGCGCCGGGAGCGGTAAGTGCCCCAAGACCAAGTCACGCATGCGAGCGGCCATGGCAGGGACGTCTCCGGTAGGAAAAATGCACTGGTCCCCCAAAGGCCGCACGACCTCGGGATTCGCCCCGGAATCGGAGGCGACCACGGGTGTGCCTGACGCTAGGGATTCGGCGGTCGCAAGGCCAAAGCCTTCAAGATCCAATGAGGGCATCAGCGTACAGTCCGCCGCTTGGTAAAGTGCGGGTAGGTCCGCTTCAGGGACAAAACCCAGCAACTTGACCCGCTCGGACAGGCCGCGGGATTCGACGAGCCGTCTCAGTTCGGCTTCTTGAGGACCTCGTCCTGCCAGCCAAAGCTGGGCCTTGGGAATTGCGTTCGCGACCGTTGCGAAAGCTTCGATCAAAGGTAGCAACCCCATACGGGGATCGAGGCGGCGGACGGTTAGAAAGAGAAAGGCGTCTTTTTGGAGCAGCCAGCGTTCACGCACGGCCAGTCGGTCGTTTGCGGGACGAAACTGGCCGAGATTGACTCCGCCTCCGACAACTTCCACGGGTGCCAGGACGGATGGATGCCAGCGTTTCAATTGGGTTTTCATGTACTCGCTGGCGACGAGGATATGACGGCATCGGGACAGTGCGCGGGCTTCCGAACGGTGAAGCCGCTGGGCGATCACGGGGTCCAGAAGTCGGCGGATAATTCCGCGAGGTCGGGCTTTCTGGGCCAGCGAATATTCCAAACCCCAAGGACCGTGAAAAAACTCCATCTGGGCCAAGCCCTTCTGTGCGGCTTCGAAATAAGCGTGATGGCTGGCGATAAGTTGAGGACCGTGAACCTCGGCATCCAGTCGGCTCAGGATTTCCCGCGCGACCGCGTTTCGCCCGGACCAGTTCCTCGCGAATGAAGAGGGAGGGGAAGTGATCCGGTGCAGATGTACCCCTCGGCGGGTTTCCTGCTCGGGCAGGTGGGTGGGGTTCGGAAAGATGGAGTGGACCTCGTGATTGCGGGCGGCCAAGCCTTCCGCCACCTCCGCCGCATAACGGTAGGCTCCGCCATCCATGTCAGGGTGGTAGCCCAAGGTTAGGAAAAGGAACCGCATGCTTAGGTGGTCGCGGTAAGCCGGTCAGGGAGTGAGCCCAGACGCAAGTGGCCGCGACGGGGCAATTTGAACCGATTGCAGTATCCTGATGCAATCGCGATACACGTTCATTCCCGCTCTTTCGAATCGATGATGAGGGTCACGGGACCGTCGTTTACCAATTGGACCGCCATGTGCGCCCCGAAAACGCCAGTGGCGATGGGCCGTCCAAGCGCCGCAGTCAGGCGCGCCTGGAACGCCTCGTAAAGCGGGATCGCCACCTCGGGCTTGGCGGCGCGGTGCCACGAAGGACGAGTCCCCTTGCGGGTGCTGGCGAAGAGAGTGAATTGGCTGATCAACAGGATTTCGCCTTGCGCGTCTGAAACGGAACGGTTCATGGCTCCCGACTCATCATCGAAAAGTCGCAGGCGTACGATCTTCTCGGTCAGCCACTCGATATCAGCGGGGCCATCCTCGGGTTCGATGCCGAGGAGTAACACCAACCCGGGACCGATGGACCGGCACAGGTCGGGCTGGACGGTCACGCGGGCTTCGGTGACCCGTTGCAAGACAACGCGCATCGGCAGCGGAATACACAGTTCGAACCGGGTGGGGAAGCAGGATTGCGTGAACGTGGTCCCCTCTTTACGGTCTTTTACCGTGTCCTGTCCTGGATGCAGCGACAGCGGCGATAGTTCTAGTGTGGCGAGCGATTCCGTGCCGGGGATGGCGGTGCCATTGCGGTTTATACCTATGAATTCGAGAAAATCGTCTGTGCTCCGCGTCCTTCTTGCTGTTTGGGGAGGGCTGGTATTGACGGCTGGCGGGCCGCTAGTCGCAGCCGAGACCGCTGCGGGTTCTCCGCGTGTGGACTTACTGCGGGCGAACATGGATGTCGCGGTGAATCCCGGAGAGGATTTCTTTGAGTACGCCTGTGCGGGTTGGTTGAAACAGAATCCCATTCCTCCCTCGGAAGCGGCGTGGGGTATTGGGAATGTGGTGCGGGAAGAACTTTATGCCAACCTGCGTGGCATCAACGAGCGGGCGGCTGCCAGTGCCGCTCCGGCGGGGAGTGAGCAACGAAAGATCGGCGATTTTTGGACCACGGCCATGGATATTGCCCAGGCGGATCGTATCGGCCTGACGCCGGTGAAACGTGAATTGGACAAGATCGATGCCGCGAAAACTCCAGGGGATATTCTGGACCTTTGTTTTGGTTTTCAACCCTTGGCCGTAACCGCCCTTTTCGATTTTGGCGTGAGGCAGGATGAAAAGAACAGCGATGTGATGTCCGTCCATATTTCCCAAGGTGGCTTGGGCTTGCCGGATCGTGACTTCTATTTCAACGAGGAAAAAGGGGTGGCAGATATCCGGAAGGAGTACGTGGCCCACATTGCACGTACCCTAAAGTTGTTGGGCCAGGGCGAAGAAGCTGCGACTACTGCGGCTGGTAAGATCATGGCTTTCGAAACGGCCCTCGCCCAGGCGTCGCGCAAACTGGAGGACCTGCGCGACCCGGAGCGCAACTATAATAAGATGACGCCCGCCGAGGTGACGCAGAAACATACCCCGACCATCGTGTGGGCGGATCGCCTGGCGGGTTGGAAGTTGTCAGCGGGTTATATCATTGTTGGCCAGCCGGAATTCTTCACCGCCCTGGAAGGGTTGTTGAAGGATACACCTGTTCCCGTGTTGCAGGACTATCTGCGGTTTCACCTGGTGGCGGACTACTCCGAATATCTGGGCCAGGCCTTCGACGACGAGTATTTCGCGTTTTATGGGAAGGTGCTGTCCGGCCAGAAGGAGCAGCGCCCGCGCTGGAAACGGGTGCTTGATACCCAGGATCACGCCATGGGCATGTTGCTGGGCAAAATCTTCGTGAAGGACTATTTTCCCGAGACCAGCAAAGTTCGATATTCGAATCTGGTGGAGGCCATCCGCACCGCTTATCGCGAACGGATTGACCGTCTCGATTGGATGAGCGCGGGAACCAAGGAAAAGGCCCAACACAAGCTGGCCCTGATGACTTCCAAGGTCGGGTACCCTGACAAATGGAAGGATTACTCCGTCCTGGAAGTGGGAACGAATTCCTACTGCGAGAACATGCTGAACGCCTCGCGCTGGCGTTTTGACGACATGATCTCCAAATTCGGCAAGCCCGTGGACCGGACCGAATGGGACATGACCCCGCAGACTTATAACGCCTACTACAAACCCGAGGATAATCAGATCGTGCTGCCCGCCGCGATCTTTGCCATCCCAGGCAAACGCGACGTGGAAGTGGATGACGCCGTGGTTTATGGATACGCCGGGGCGTCGACCATCGGGCATGAGATCACCCACGGATTCGATGACGAAGGCCGCCAGTTCGACGCTGCCGGGAATCTCAGTGGCTGGTGGACGGAGGAGGATGCCGCGAAATTTCAAAAGCGGGCCGACGTGATGGTGGAACAGTTCAACGGTTATGAGCCCTTGCCCGGGCTGCATATCAATGGCCGCGCCGCCCTGGGCGAGAACATTGCCGACTATGGTGGGGTCCTGCTGGGGCTGGAAGCGTTCAAAAAGACCGAACAATATAAGAAAGGCGAATCGATTGGAGGATTGACGCCGACCCAGCGTTACTTCCTCGGTTATACCCTGGGCTGGCTCTTCCAGCAGCGTGAAGCCCGGCTTCGTCGGGTGTTGCTGAGCGACGTCCACGCCCCCGCCAAATGGCGGGTCATCGGGCCCCTGGCGAATATCCCAGAGTTTTACGAGGCCTTTGGGGTCAAAACGAACCAGCCGATGTGGCGCCCAACCGAAAGCCACGTAAAGATCTGGTAGGCGCGTCATCCCGTAGCCACCGAGGTAACGAGGTGGACGGTGTTACTTACGCCTGGCTACGCACTTCCACCTCGTTACCTCAGTGGCTACGCAAGGGCTCCCTGACCCCTTTTTCGGGGATGGCGCTGGTCGCGCTTCTCGACGATTCTCTTCGGGATGCACGATGGGAAGGTTTGGTCAGAGATCCTGCGCCATTTGGGTTTTTTCAGCCTGCAGGGCGTAAGCGAAAAAAGGGAACAGTTACTCTCCGAAGGGGCAACTGTGTTTCGCCGCCTCCTCTCAGTTAACGTGTTGGCGCAATTTTGCGGAGTTGCTTTGGCACTGAATGGCTCTGCCTCCCGCGCTGAAGATGCCAATTCATCCGCAGATGAACGCGAAAAACAGCGCCTGGCTGCCATGGCGGAATGGGGCGATCCCAACACGATGGATCGTCAGGCGGTATTGGAACGTACGATGCGCCCATTTGCCGGAGTGACTCGTCCGGAGGTCAACTCCCAAACCCTGACTGGCAAGGTCATGGCGGGGTACCAGGGCTGGTTCAATGCGCCAGGCGACGGGGCAGGTCGAGGGTGGACCCATTGGGAGTGGCGCAATAAGTTTGAACCAGGTTTCTGTAAGATCGACCTGTGGCCGGATGTCAGCGAATTGACACCCCAGGAACGCGTCAAGACGCCCTTTGTTCACGCCGATGGCCGGGCTGCCGAGGTTTTTAGTTCGTTCAACAAGTCCACCGTCCTGCGGCATTTTCGCTGGATGAAGGATTATGGCATCGACGGCGTTTTCGTGCAGCGTTTCATCACCCAGACTTATGATCCGCGAGCCTACCGGCACGTCAATGTGGTGTTGGATCACTGTCGCGAGGGCGCGAATCTATATGGGCGGACCTATGCGGTGATGTATGATTTGAGTGGATTGGGTGAAGGCAAGATGGAGCGGGTCATCGACGACTGGAAGGCGCTCGTGGACCGGATGGAAATCACCAAGGATCCAGCGTACCAGCGCCATGCTGGGAAGCCGGTGGTGGTGGTCTGGGGTTTCGGTTTCAGCGATCGGCGCAAGTACACCGTTGCCGAGGGGTTGGAGTTGGTTAAGTTTTTTAAGGACGATCCGAAATACGGCGGCTGCACGGTAATGCTCGGGGTGCCCACCTATTGGCGCACGTTGAACCGGGATTGCGTGAATGACCCGGCGATGCATGAGCTGATTTTGAAAGCGGATATAGTCAGTCCGTGGACGGTTGGCCGGTATGGCAATCCGAAACAGGCGCAGGACTATGCTGAGAAAACGATGAAGCCTGACCTGCAATGGTGCCAGGAACGGAGCAAGGAGTTCATGCCGGTCGTTTTCCCGGGCTTTAGCTGGCATAACATGTTTTCCAACTCCGTGCCCAACCAGATCCCTCGGCTGAAAGGCGAATTCCTCTGGTCCCAATTTGTCGAGGCCAAGAAAGCTGGGGCAACGATGGTCTATCAGGCCATGTTTGACGAGGTGGACGAGGGCACCGCCATTTTCAAATGCACGGATGATCCGCCCGTGGGGGTGTCAAGCTTCGTCAATTACGAAGGATTGCCCAGTGATTTTTACCTCAAGTTGGTGGGCAAGGCCACGCGGATGCTGCGTGGGGAGTTGCCGGTGAGTGAGCGGGTGCCCGAAGGGAAATGATAGGATGCGGTGGATGCTTGGGCGGTATTTTGAGAGGAGTGAACCCGGGTTTGGCGACCAACCTGGTAAAGGATGTGGATACGCAAGAAATCTGCTCGGCTTGCCGAATGAACCCGGAGGGTTCTAAGCAATTAGCCGGTGGTGTCACCCGCAACGCTGGTGACACCACCGGATCAAGCGCCGGAAGTTATTGCACCCCACCGGGGTGCATGCGACGCGAATAGACTCTCAATCCAGATAGTCAGGATCGTATTCCACTCCCGCCTTCGCGAGCATGGCAATCAGTTCCTCACGGAAAGTTTTCACGCGATGGTGCTTTTCCTGTTTGGCGATATATCGCTTTACCGAATCGCGTGCAGTAGCGCTGACCGTGAACGCCGAATAACCCTCCTGCCACGCGAAGCCTCGTATCCCAACCTCTCGTCTAATCCATTTCGTAGAACCTTTCTTCAGATCACGCACGGTGTCAGCCAGGCTGTGGGTGGCTTTGAGCCCAATCAAAAGGTGGACGTGATCCGCAACACCTCCGACACCTTGCGGATAGCCATCAAGTCCGCGTATGGCCCCACCGAGATAGTCGTGAAGCCGAGACCGCCACGAAAGGTCTATATTCGGGGCCCGGTTCTTGGTGCTAAACACCAGGTGATAGTGGAGGCTGAGATAGGCCGAGGGCATGTTCTTGTTTCGTTTTTGGTACCGCAAGCATCCCTCCGGGATGCCGATATAACATGATGTTTACCGGTGGTGTCGGACGACACCACCGGCTAATTGCTGGGAACCCTTCAGGTTCTGGCCTGGCCAGCGCAAGATAATTCGGGTGACAAACCCGGGATTGCCCGTCCGATATCGTATGTATCTTGGCTCAAACGACGAAAGTGACGAATGACCTGAGGTGTCAAATAATCGCATATGTAAACGACTCGCGAAACCGACGTTCGGTCATTTGCGGGCAAACCAAGCGGAAACTTTGCGGTCGGGCTCCGAAATGGGTAGGACTCGAGGGGGCGAGGTTGGAAAACCCGTGGTTCATGGATCC
Source organism: Candidatus Limnocylindria bacterium (assembly GCA_035493435.1). Classification (GTDB taxonomy): domain Bacteria; phylum Verrucomicrobiota; class Verrucomicrobiia; order Limisphaerales; family UBA9464; genus DATJII01. Next base: position 16,966 of record DATJII010000373.1, read on the forward strand.
GAACGGAGAGTTTTAAGCAATTAGTCGAAGGTCGAGTGCAGCCGCACCACCAGGCCGGGCATCGACAATCGTCCCACATGTGGTGGGTGCATGCGGGTTGGCGTTGCGCCAAACGGATTCCCTCATTCCATCGACTCTGGAAAGACCACAAATTCCGCCTTCGGGGGATTGCGTCCGGGCCATCGATACGGCCCAATGCGTCATGCGGCGATTACGGATCGACCATTTGACGACGTACCAGTTTGGTGCCTGGGTTCAACTCCTGCCGCACAAGCTGCTGCTTCGCCCGCGCGAAGGACACGATATGCGAGTGGAATCGTCGAGGCTGGTGATTACGCCGGCCAGCAAGGTGAAATGGCACCGCGACGTTTACGGTAACTCGATGTGCATCGCGGAATTCAGTGAAATGTCGAACACCCTGCGCATCGCCAGTGAGGTGGTCATCCAGCATTTTGACGAATCCCCCATGGATTTCGTTATCAACGTGGATGCCCTCCAGTACCCCTTTCTCTACAAATCCTCGGAACAGGAGATCCTGCTGCCGTATCAGAAAACCTGTTATCCAGACGATTTATCGGCGGTAAAGGAATGGGTATCGCAATTCCTTCGGGCAGGACAATCGGTGAATACCTTCGATTTGCTGTTCAGCATGAACAAGGCGATCGCCAATGGTTTTGGCTACCAGGCACGGGAAGCGCCGGGGGTACAGTCCCCCTCCGAGACGCTGAAACGTCGGGGCGGATCCTGCCGTGATTTTGCCACGCTTTTTATCGAGGCCTGCCGGGTTTTGGGTTTGGGCGCACGATTTATCAGCGGGTACTTGCACTGTGCCGGGACTCAGACTGGGGCGGGTTCAACACACGCCTGGGCGGAGGTCTATTTGCCGGGAGCCGGGTGGAAGGGATTCGACAGCACCTCCGGCGTGATGACCGGGGTGGATCACATCGCTGTGGCGACCAGTCGTCATCCGGCCGATGTACCACCCGTGGCGGGAAGTTTCGTGGGGCCAGGCGGGATTCTGCCCGCCTTGTTGGTGGGGGTGCAGGTGCGGGCGCTGTGAGTGATTTTTGTCGCATGAATTATGGGACAGAAATAGGGACCGGTTTCGGACACGGCCTACATTTTGACCCGGCGATCGAGGCTGCGCGTTGCTTTTAGGCCTGAAAGGCCGAGATCACGTTAGCCCAGGCAAAGCGAGGTTTGACGAGCGCAGGCCTGGGTAAAGTGAACCCTCGCTGTGGCGAGCGCAGATAGGGCGAATTGCTCCCTGGTTTGAGCGCGAGTCCAATGTGGGAAAATCTCCTGTGATGCCGCGTGTTCTTATGCTCGTGCATCGGGGGATATAACTAAACCACGGCCCTGCACGCCCCAGAGGTGCATTGCCTGGGCTGATATTTCTGGACCTTTCAGGCTCGAACCTTTGGCAACCGCTGCGGATCAGCTTGACGAAGCGCGGTACTCAGAGGAGAAAGTTCCAATCGTCCTTTAACTCCCTATCTTTTCATCGCATGGACTCCGAATCGGTGAGGCCTTATCTGCTCGTTTCCGGAATCCCGTTGTTAGTGGGGACATTATGGTGGCTGGGGGTGATGCTGTGCCGGGCATGGGTGAAGTCTGAGTTGTTGCGACTGGGATTCACTCCGTTACGCGTCCGCTGGCGCTTCTTCGCCAGTGACAAGATGTCATGTCATTTTCAGGTGGAATGCGTCGACGACGAGGGCACTGTCCGGCGCAATCGTTGCTCGGTGGGCTGGATGGGTGGTGAGGTGGTTTGGCATGAGGCGTTCGAGGAACCAGGCCAAGGAGGGTGTTGAACCGTTCGGGGAAATACTTGCCGCGAACTGGCATCTGATTTACCGCGTTTTCATGGAATCAACCGCCGGGCTTTCCAATGGCATCCGGGTGCGGCAAGATGTTCCATCTGCCTATGGACTTCGCCGTCGAAACTACCCAACTCACGCGCGTCTTTGACGATTTTGTCGCCGTCGATGCTATCAGTCTCCAGGTGCGGCCGGGCACCTTCTATGGATTTCTGGGGCCCAATGGCGCAGGCAAGTCCACGACTATCAAGATGTTAACTGGATTGCTCGCGCCGTCAGCGGGTACCTTCCGGTTGCTGGGCGAAGACGCCAGCCAACCCAAGATCGCACGGGAAGTGAAACGTCGGATTGGGGTGGTGCCGGAGAATCTCGGCTTGTTTGAAAATCTGACCGCCCGGGAGTATCTCACCTTCATTGGGAAGATGTACCTGATTCCCCATGAGACCATGCGTCAGCGCATCGCGGAGTTGTTGGATCTCATGGATTTGGCGAAGGACGAGAAGAAGTTGACCATGGAGTATTCCCACGGGATGAAGAAGAAACTCGCCCTGGCGGCGGCATTGCTTCCCAAGCCCGAGCTGCTCTTTTTAGATGAGCCGTTCGAAGGGGTGGACGCGGTCGCTTCGCGGGTCATCAAGGATACCCTGAAACGCTACGTGGAACACGGTGCCACCGTTTTCCTGACTTCCCACATCATGGAGATTGTGGAGCGGCTTTGCACCCATGTGGGGATCATCATGAAAGGGAAGATCGTCCATCAAGGTTCCATGGAGGAGATTCGGGCGGTAGGTTCCCTGGAGGATAAATTCATTGCGGTGGTCGGGGATGAGCATGCGGCAGCCCCAGCGTTAGGGTGGCTGGAGGGCCAGGCATGAACTGGGAACATTTCAAGGCGCTCATCTGGCTTCGGTGGAGGTTGTGGGGCAATCGCTGGCGACGATCTTCAGACATCAGCCGGGTGCTTTCGGTCGCGATGACGGGACTCACTGCGGCGGGATTATTGGGAGCTTTGGTGGGCGGCATCGCAGCGGGATGGATGGGACTTCGGCAGGCCGATTCCCTGGTGCACTTGATTACCTGGGATATAGGAATCGGCATTTTCCTGTTTTTTTGGCTGATCGGCCTGCTGACCGAGTTGCAGCGGTCCGAGACCCTGGATACCGCCAAACTTATGCATCTGCCGGTCTCGTTGCCGCAGTTGCTCCTGCTCAACTTTGCCAGTTCATTGGTAGTCCCCAGTATTATCTTGCTGGGCACCGGCACCCTGGGAATTACCCTCGGATTGCTGTTATCGGGACCACGTTGGGTACTCCTCGGGCTTCCGGTGGCCGCCCTGGTCTTTGCAGTGGCCGCGTGGACTTATCAATTGCGTGGCTGGCTATCGGTCTTGATGGCGAACGCTCGGCGCAAGCGAGCCATACTCATTTCCATCGCCTTGGGATCGATGCTGCTTGGGCAGTTGCCGAATCTGTTGTTTAACAATCCTTGGACCCGGCATCGGCTTGAACGGAAGATGGCCGCCGAATTTGGGCAGATGAATGCTGAAGAGTCACGCGCGGCACGTCAGGCACGGATTCGAGCGGTGCATCGATATATTCCTCCGGCCTGGCCAGCCTACGCCATCAGCGGTTTGGCCCGGGGAGAAATTGCGCCTGCACTCGCAACGACAGTCGGTCTGGGATTGGTTGGGGTGGCAGGCTTGTGGAGCGCGTTTCGACAGGCTCGCCGGCTATACGGCCAGGCTGATGGCCGATCCAAGCGATCGATCGCCAAGGCCAGGGTAAAATCGGATGCCGCAGCAAGGGCGCTTGAGCTCCCCTCAAAGCCCGCTTTTAATGATCGTGTTATTCCCTGGATTCCCGCGGAAGCTGGCACGTTGGCGTTAACGTTTCTTCGAAGCCACCTCCGGGCAACTGAATTGCGAATCATGTTCGCTTCGACGTTTTTCCTAATCGTGGTGCTCTTCGCGGTCTATTTCCGGCGACTCCCGAGTTTTTCCACTGGCAATGGAATGATGGCCTTCATGTTGCCCGCCGCGGTGGTGATGAGTCTCATTGGCATCAGCCAGATATTCCTTAATCAGTTTGGCTACGACCGGCATGGCTTCCGATCCCTGGTGCTCCTGCCGACGCCCCGCCGACTTATACTGTTGGGGAAGAATCTCGCCCTGTTCCCGCTTGCGGCCGCGATTGGGGTGTTGTTCTCCCTGGGTGCGGCGTTTGTTACGGGGCTGGGAATCATGGGTGCCGTTGCGGGGCTATCCCTGTGGTTGTCCGGCTTTGTCATATTAAGCATCTATGGAAACTGGCTTTCGATACTCATTCCGTACCGGGTGAATCCCGGCATGCTCCGAAAAGGCAACGCCAGCCTGGGTCAGACCCTCAAACATCTGGTGGCCATGCTGGGCCAGGTGACCGCCTTGAGTCCTCTTGCACTCACGACCGGCGTGTATTTCATAGTGGGCCGGACGCCACTGGCGATGGTCTTGTGGATCATTACTACCCTGATACTTCTAACTGGTGTGGTGGCCCTCTACTGGGTCACGTTACCTACCATGGGGGAATTCCTGGAGAGTCGGGAGCAAGCGATTCTCAACGAAGTGACGCGTGAAGTGGAGTGAGGATTGGGCTCACTCCCACTCGCAAAGCCGTTCCACTGACGCCGCGGAACCATCACGCAGCCAGCCGTCCAGTTGGGCCTGGTCTTTCAATTGCTGCCCCCGAATCCGGTCGATCACCACGAAGCGCGTATCGACTTCCGGCAGGGCGCTGAGATCGCTCCAGAGTTTTTCGAACTGGGCGACCGGGAAGACGTCTTCCTGGCCGTGTCCCCAACGCTTCTTGACGTCTTTCAGCGTCACGTAGGTGGGTAGTTTGGCGGCAAAGGTGCGGATGGCGGCGGCAATGGTTTCCTCCGACGCTTCCACCACGTCCAGGCGGGTCAGTTCCATGAGCGCGAGCCAGCGATCGAGATCGATCCACGTCGACATGGAATTATAATACGACAGGTTAAACTCATCCTGTTCGCGGGGCATGGCGAGGCCTTCGACGATCCGGGCCTTGCCGTTCACCCGGGCCAGGCCGCCGCCCCGGTCTTCCAATCTGCGATTGATGACCTCGAAAGTGAGACAAGCGCCGGAATCCGCATGCCAGCCGAGCAACAGGGGATCCAGGTCCACGCCGCAGGTGTCGATATTGTGCAGCAGGATATATTTAAGCTTAGGGCGATCCCGCAACAGCCGTGCGAGGGTCCCATTTCGCAGCAGGTTGGGGAGTTCGTAAAAGTGCCCCACCGGATGCATGCACTGCAATGGCAGGTTGTCGGTATAATCATTTGACTCACCGGCCGAGCGCGCCCACTGGATGAGGGACGAGCGCCCGCTCTCCCGCACCTTTTGCTGCTGTTCATCCAGCATTTGTTGGGGCATTTCCTCCCACAGGAACCGTAGATCGCGTTCCGTGGGAATCATGCGCAAACCCACGCTCTTGCCGGGGGAGAGCAATACCTGGCCGCCGTAGCCATAATCAGAGACGCTGGCGAGGAAATCGGCGGAAGGCTTCTGGGTCAGGTAACTGGTGGTGAAGATGTGCGGAATCCACAGACCCGCCTGCCGCGATAGACGCCTGGATTTGGCGAGGTGAACTTCGATGAAGGTCCGGTGTTTCCCGCCCAACTTGCTGAAGGGATGGAGGGCTTTGCACACGCCCGCTCCCTGAGTCCACCGTGAACCGGCACCGGCAGCCAGCGTGACAACGGCTGCGCCGCCTTCCCGCAACAATTCCATGCCGCGGGCACGCCAGGCTTCCCGTTGCGAAGGAAACTGTTTTCCGTCCTGCCGCAAGTCGGTGACGTCTTCCGGATGTACATCCTCGATAACTGAATCAGCGCGTAGCCGGTTCTGGGCAATCCCAATACGGCCATCCTTGATATCCCGCCGCACCTGCTCGTGCTGGGCCGGATCAAAGCCGTTCCGGGACAGCAGCTCATTTAGATTCGCGCCACCCGCGGATTCCTTGCGGTCGCGAGGAAGCAACGCGTCAAATAGAGTCTGGACCAAACCCCGCAACTCGGGGCGATTCCGTGCCGCCGCGCCTAGTTTGTCCAATTCCACCCGGCGCACGCTCGGTAATTCATGACGCGCCAGCCGCAGCAACGCCGGGATCGTCAGGGCGTAGTATTTGGGCGGCATTAGTGCCTCGTCGCCGCACAACAAATCCGCCCAGGTGCCGTGGGGATTGATCGCATAGTCGAAAACGACGGGTTCCATGGCGAAGGGTAGGGCGTGCTGCAACTGCTGCTTCGCGGTGGACATGATCTCCTGCATGGCCGTCAGGGCTTCAGCCTTGCGATGCGGGGCAAAAATGAATCCCATGCCGCCGCCCGACATGCCTCCCAGCATCCAGAATCCCCAGAAATCCGAGCCAAATCGTTCCCGAGCCCGGTTGATCAGGGTCTCGGTATAGAGATTCGAAGCCCAGGGAATGATGCGCTGGATCGGCTCAAAGAAATTCCGCGTGGTGGCCGCGCCCAAGGCCTGGATATCTCCCCGGCCCAAGGCGCCGAGTATTTCATCCAGCAGGCCAAGGGTGGATTGCCGTGCCAGCCATTCCGCTTCTGAACGAAGCAGATATTTTTCGGTCACCATCTCCAGTATAGGACCGACGTTTTGGGCCATGCCGCCGTGGACCAGGACCAGGCTTTCCTCCAGGGCCCGCCGGGCGGAGTCGGGAATTTGGTCGGTGCCAAAAACATGGTGAACGGGCATCAGGCGGCCGCGTGAGATTCCATATTCGGGATCGGTTTCGCCGGATTCCACCCCCTGGATCAGTTTGATCCCTGGCCAGACGCCGCCCGAGTCCTGCCATCCGCCGCCAGATCCTCCCAACCATTCACCCAAGAGCGCGCGGGCCAGGACCAGGCGACGTTCATTCTCTTCCAACGGCCCGGTAAGTGACGTGGCCTGCCCGGTGGCCCGCATGCAGACGGAAATCAGCGCCCCCAAAAGATTCGTCGACACCGCCAAGCGGGATCCTTTGGGGATATTATTAACGCAGGATACAATTTCGAGGCCTTTGCCGGGACCGACGATTCGGGCGAGCAATTCCGCCAGCGATTGGCCGGAGCCTTCGACCCCCGGGGGGACGATGCCGGCGGCAATGATCGCGGCCTTCAGCAGGCCAAGATAATCACGGGCGAAGTCAAAGACGTCGCTCAAGGCAGTGAGGTCGGCACTAGCGCCTAGATCGACGGAAGTGAGCCTTAGTACGGGTTCATCAATTACGCGCAACCAGGCTTCAACGGGTGGTTGCGGCTTCCCGTCCCGGCCATGAACGGCAAGATCGACGGAAACGTTGAGCACTTTGGCGCCTTCCGGGAAATCCATACCCAGGAAGAAAATGTCACTCCAGCCGCAGTGGGTGAGATCCATCCGGACCGGGGTGCGTTCGCGGAGGATCGGGTAGGTGCCGTCCTCGGCGAGTTCCAACAACCGGGGCCGGATTCGTAGCGGCTGATCGTAGGGATGTCCCATACGGAACATCCACTGATTGCCACGAACCGTACGAACGCTGCGGCGAACTTGGTCGGCCAGGGTCTGAAAGGCGAGCCGATGATAGGCGGACGCGAGCGCCGAACTGATGGCGTCCGAGGCGCCATTGGCGGCTTGAAGGCTCAAGAAGGTATCGATGGCCTCCTCGAAGCGACGATGCAGCAATTGTTCGAATCCACGAAACGGGATGAGACCCGCATCCGCGTCGGTGGCTCCCAGCTTGGCCGGGAGGTGGAAGCGGTGGATGGCGTAGAGAAAGAACAGGGTGCGGACCCGTTCGTAAAGGTTCTCCGCCGAGCGTCGAAACTGGTCGAGTGCCTCGGTGGCCGCCAGAAGGTCTGCAACCGTCGCCGCCCGCGCGAAAGCGTCGAGTGAACGATTTCGAACTGCCGGGTCCGGCGAGGTAACGATTTCTATCAACGGATGCGTGCGCAAAGCGAAGTCCAGCCTTCGCCATGCGCCCCGTGGGCGTCAACTCTTGACGCACTGCAAGCGCAGATTGCGCCCAGTCATTTGGACGCGAGCGGAGAGGTCGTTCACGCTGCCATTTCAAGTTCGATCCCTCCACAGCTTTTGCTTGCCCCGGACCTCACTTTCGCCACTCATGGAGCCACCGTATGGCTGAGGCATCAAAGCAGGATTTGATCATGGGAGTGGATCTGGGGGGGACCAAGATTCTGGCCGGTGTTTTCACGCCCCAACTCAAGCTTTTGCAATCAGCCAAACTGAGTACCAAGGCAGATCGTGGCTTCGCGGCAGTCGTGGAGCGTATCGCCCGCTGTGTTAGCGATGCCGTGGATGAAGCGGATGCGACGCTGAAGCAAGTGAAGGCCATCGGTATTGGCGCTCCTGGGGCTGTGGATCCTGAGTCAGGGGAGGTGATTTTTGCTCCCAATCTTAAGTGGGAGAAAGCGCCGTTAAAGGCCGAGCTTGAGAAGCGCTTGGGAATCCCGGTCTTCGTGGAGAACGACTGCAACGTCTGTACGCTGGGGGTGCATGAGGTGGAGCTCAAAGGCAAGCCCAAGCACATGCTAGGACTTTTTCTGGGCACGGGGATTGGCGGTGGTTTGATCGTCAATGGCCAGCTCTATGGCGGATTCAACCGTACCGCGGGCGAGATAGGCCACATGGTATTGGAAGTGAACGGTCCGAAATGCGGCTGCGGCAACCAGGGATGTTTCGAAGCCCTCGCCAGCCGGACCTCCATTTTTCGGGACATTGCCAAGAAGATCAAAGATGGAGGCAAAAGTGTCCTTCCTGACATGTTGCAGCAGGGGCAACAGATCGCGGACTTAAAGAGCGGGGATTTGCGAAAAGCCATTCGCCGGGGCGACAAGGTGGTGGAACGTGTCATTGAAGATGCCGCCGAATATACCGGAATCGCCATCGCCAACTTGGTGAACATCCTCAGCCCGGAAGTGGTGGTATTAGGCGGGGGTGTCATGGACGCCCTGGAAGACGAGATGCTGTCGATTGTGGTGGAAACGGCCCGCGATTACGCGATGCCGGGCACCATGAAAAACGTTGAAATCGTCGGGTCCAAATTGGGTGACCATGCGGGTATAACCGGGGCAGCCGTGCTGGCCCGTCAAAATGGAAAGTTCTAGCCATGGCAGAAGAGATTTTCGACGTGGTCAATGACCGTGACGAAGTGGTGGATCGGCGGCCACGCAGTGAAGTCCATCGACTGGGACTGAAGCATCGCGCGACGCATATCCTGGTGTATAATTCGCGCGGCGAATGGTTTTTGCAGCAGCGATCCCTGCGAAAGGACTGCTCACCCGGGTTGTGGGATTCCTCGTCGTCCGGGCATCTCGATAGTGGGGAGACCTATGACGCGTGTGCGGTTCGAGAGGTGGGAGAAGAATTAGGAGTTTTCCCTAAAACCTCGCCGGAACGATTGTTCAAAGTTGAAGCTTCGCCCGCCACCGGCCAGGAGTTCTGCTGGGTCTATCGGCTGGCGCATGAAGGCCCGTTTGAGTTGCAGGCCTCCGAAGTACGGGGCGGGGCATGGTTTTCGCCCACGGCGATAGCCGGATGGATCGAGAGACGACCGACGGACTTTTCCGGGGCTTTCCTGAGAATCTGGCAGGAAGCGGTGGCGCGAGGGCTGGTGCCCGCCGCCGGTGAACCTATTGGATAATCATCCGATATCCCGACCGGCCGAATCCCCGGCGACTATTCGCCGTTGGGATACGAGCCCAGCACTTTGACAAAACTGCAGTGCTGCCCCAGCAGGTCCAGCGCCTTGGCAACTTTTTTGTCTTCAAAATGGCCATCCACGTCGACGAAGAAGAAATACTCCCAAGCCTTCCGCTTACTGGGGCGGGATTCGATCTTGGTCATGTTGATTTTACTGCGTCGGAAAGGTGAGAGAGCGTCGTGTAGCGCACCCACCTGATCACGAATGCTGAACATGACGCTGGTGCGGTCGGCACCGGTGGGTGGCCCACATTGCCGCCCCAAGACCAGGAAGCGGGTTGCGTTCGTCGAATTGTCTTGAATGTCCCGTTCGACAATGGGGACGTCGTATTTCTCAGCGGCTAGATCGCCGCAGATGCATGCGGCATTCTTTTCCGCGGCTGCCAATTCCGCAGAACGGGCGTTCGAGCTGGTCTCAATGAGTTCGGCGTGGGGCAGCGTGCGTTGAATCCAGCTTCGGCACTGGGCCAATGTTTGCGGGTGGACGTAGAGCTTCTTGATCGATTCTCTCGGGCCCCGCGCCGCGAGGCAGTGGGAGATACGTAAGACGACCTGGGACACGATCTTCAAGTCGCTGTCCACGAACATGTCGAGGGTGTGGGTCACCACGCCTTCGGTCGAGTTTTCAATCGGCACGACCCCGTAATCGGCGCGATGTTTGGCCACTTCGGTAAAGACTTCCGCAATGGTTTTCTGGGGAACGTATTTGAGGCTCGCTCCAAACCGTCCGATGGCCGCTTGGTGTGTAAAAGTTGCTTCGGGTCCCAGGTAGGCGATCGAGAGGCTTTTCTCCAGCGAAAGTGCGCTCGACATGATTTCCCGATAGATCGCCCGGAGCGATTCGTTGGTGATCGGGCCCTGGTTGTGTTTGGCAACGCGTTGCAGGACGATCCGTTCGCGGTGCGGAGCGTAGATTTCCTGGCCTTGGCGCATTTTGATGGAGCCAATTTCCAGCACATGCTGGGTGCGCTCATTCAAAAGCTTCACGATCTCCCCATCCAACGTGTCGATCGCTTGCCGATGTTCTTGCAGGGTCATGCCGGCCGATAGATTGCCTGACTCCGGTGGTCAGGCGAAGCAGGAAAATAGAACACCCCGCACCGCACCGGATTGACGTGCTCTCGTGCGAAGTGAGGTTCACTTTGAGCCCGGTGAGGCCGTGGTTGTTTGCCCCTTCTTTGGAAACAGCTTGGCTGCGGCCGCGACGATTCGTGGGTCAGTGCGACGATCCTCACCTCTACCGAAACCATTGGGACCGGGATACCCACGATCGATCGTAAAGCCGTACGCCCCCCGTTCGTCCGCACCTGGGATGCCAACCTCGATGGTTGGCAAATCTGACGAAGTAGACGAAGCCGACGTAGTAAACACGCCCACGTAAATGGACTGTCCTCCCGCTACCAATACAAATGGGGCGGGTCCGTGCTCGAAGCCCGCTGTGACAATTTTGGCTCCGATCGGTGCAGGAACCGTAAAGGTATGTGTGGTCAGGTCGTAAGATTTGAAATCTGTGTCGGAAACCAAAGGTGTGGTTGCCAGCTTCAGTCCAGCGGGGGTGGTGGTGCCGTGGATGATGGATTCAACCGGAACTCGGTCCGTGACTAGATAGATCGCCAGCGTGTTGGTCGGGGGCGGAGAGTTCGGGCTTTGATTTCCGTCACCTAACGCCAAGTGGGTGGCACCGGACAAAGCAACTCCGACGAGCAACGACGTCCATCGATTCTGCATGCCATAAGAAAACCGGCCCGGCGGAAAAGTTGTGGGACGTCGACTGACGGGCAAAAGCGTCGGAAAGTGCTGAACTAGGCTGCCGCGGCAGCAGCGGCGTCGGGAGGCCGCTTCGCGGAGATCAGGCGCTGGACGTCGGCCAGCAGTTGGTTCGGGCTAAAGGGCTTGGTTATGAACATAGCCGCGCCGGATCCCTCGGCTTCGGTGCGGGTCAGCACATGGCCGCGCGCCGTAAGCATGATGACCGGAATGTGGCTGGTCGCCTCATTTTCCTTGAGAGTCTTCAACGCGGTCAACCCGTCCATTTCCGGCATTTGCACGTCCATCACGATCAGGGCCGGGTGCATGCGGCCAGCCAGTTCGATCGCTTCACGTCCATTGCGCGCAATAAGCAACGAGTATCCGCCTCGTTTGAGGCTGAGCTCGGTGACTCGCAGCATATGCGCTTCGTCATCGACGATGAGAATCGTGGGTGTCATGACGATTTAGTCATTATTCAAAAGCTTCATCCTGATCCGCTAAGAGTAGCAAGGTGATATCGTCCGTGGCGGGTGTCGTTCCACGAAAATCTTCCACCATACGAATGAGCCGTTCCTGTGCTGCGCGTACCCCCTCCCGATTTTCTGCCGAGGCCTGGAACCAGTTTCTGACCCGTTCCATGCCAAAAAAATCGTCAGCTGCGTTTCGGGCGTCAACCAATCCGTCGGTGAACATCAGCAGCCGGGCTTCTCGGGGTAAGATGACAGTCGTTCCGTCGAACGTCGAGTGAAGATCGATGCCTAACGGAGGCCCTTCCGCGATGATCTCCTGAACCTGAGTTCCGGCTGCGGCGAACATGGCTGGGCAGTGTCCGGCCGTGGCCAGGCGTACCTCGCGGTCCTTCCAATTCAAGTGGACCAACTGTGCGGTCACAAACATTTCCACCCGGTCGAGGTCGTGAAACAGTACCGAATTCAGCCATTTCATGAACTCGCCCGGACGTGATGCCAGTTCCGGACGGGCACGGAG
>DATJII010000374.1:0-6184 GCA_035493435.1 Candidatus Limnocylindria bacterium
TTAATAATTATATTCGAACCGGAAAGATCGTTTTACACACCTGGCGCAACGGGCGCCTCGCGGAGCAGCCCGTCCAAATCCAGTGGGTGGGTATGCATGGCCAGGGCTCCGGCGGCGTCCCGAGGCCATTCCGATTCCGGACGGTCCCAATAAAGTTCGACTCCGTTTTCGTCCGGGTCGCGCAGGTAGAGCGCCTGGCTGACACCGTGGTCGGCGGCCCCGTCGAGCACAATCCCCGCCCGCAGGACCCGGACCAGAGCATCCGCCAAAGCCGCGCGAGTCGGATAAAGAATCGCAACGTGGTATAAGCCCGTCGTACCTGGCGCGGGTGGCCGCCCACCCTTGCTTTCCCAGGTGTTCAACCCGATGTGGTGGTGATATCCTCCTGCCGCCAGGAAGGCCGCCTGTTTGCCAAGCCGTTGGGTAACACCGAAGCCCAGGACGTCCCGCCAGAAACCAAGCGCGCGGTCAAGATCGGCCACCTTCAAGTGGGTGTGACCAATACGGACCCCGGGATCAATGGGCTGGGAGAGGGATGGCATAGTGTAGCGATGTCGACAGACGCCGGGAGGGTAGACCGGATTCCGAGGTCGGCCAAATGGATCGCACGGGAAAGGCGGTTGTCAAAATCATCATGACGGTGCCGTGAGACGGGGGGAGCTGGGTAGCCGCCGAGATGAGGAGGCGGGGTGAAACTGACGCTCACGACGCCCTTCCACCTCCTTACCTCGGTGGCTACCCGGTTCACGACCGCAGGGTTCAACCCAGGCCTAGCGTCCACCCTTCAGCGGCGAGCCGCCGCTGCTACTTTGCGTAGCCGCCGAGGTAAGGAGGCGGGGTGGAACCGAGGCTCACGACGCACCTCCATCTCGTTACCTCGGTGGCTACGGGACGGATCCCGGCCGCTAATATGAATATATAACCATCGAATTCCGCGGCCTATTCCTTCCAGTCCAGTTTCAAGGCCGCGAGTTCCGCGTGGATACGGCGCAGGTCCCATAGATGGGTGACGTGGGTGGTGCATCCCACGGCGAACCACGCTCCGTCGGGACTAAAGGCAATGTCGTTGATGGGCTGCATTTCCGGATGCTCGATCGTGGCCAGTACCTGCCCCGTGATGGCGTCCAGGAGACTGACGTCGTAGGGCGCCATGACGGTGGCGACCAGTCGACCGTTGGCGGAGACACGAATGGCGGTATTGGGATTCGGATGTTCCGTCAGGCGAACGTGCCAGGCGGTGGAAAAATCGGCGGTGTTCACGCACCAAAGCTCGCATAGTGTGGCGTAGTAGAATCGACGGCTGTCCGGACTGAAGGCGATGCCATAAGAACGGGCGGGGCCGAACTCATGCCAGTCGATAGACGGACTCACCCGCCCCAGATAAGCACGCCCTGGCACTGATACACCGGCGAATTGTCCATCCGGACTTAGTTCCCCAGCCAGGGCCTCCAGTTTGAGCGGCAAGGTCACTGAGGGTTGGCCAGTACTATAGACAGCAAGTCCTCCGGAAATGGCATCGAGCCACGGCTGGTTCGAAGGATCGAACGCGGGAATGTCCTCGGATCTAAAGGGACCCCGGGTGTCGAAGGAAATCTGCCCGTCGCGGTTCGTGTTCCAATCCACCACCAACCGTCCACGCCGGGCATAGGCCACAAATCGCCGGGCCGGGCCGGTAAACTGGTAGAATTCCATCACCCGCGCTTCAGCCAGCAGAGGGCCCGGTTCACCGCCAGGTATGTGGAAGGGCCGGACACCATCGTGGGTGGCTGTCAGCAACCAGTTGTTGTCCGGGGTAAATTGTATCTTATAGGGCGTTTTCTGGGTGTCGGCCCCAGGCTCCACCAAGGTCCGGCACACGTCGCCGTGATGAACGTTCCAAAGGAACATTTCACCGGATGACGGCTCATAGATGGCGAGGTGATTGCCATCGGGAGTGAAACGCGGCCTGCCCGTCGTCACCGGATGCCGCCCAATTTCATTGCCCGTGCGGGTATCCCAGATGCGTGTCGTGCCATCCCATCCGGAGGACACCAGGAGATCGCCGCTGGGAGACCACCCCAGGTTCATGGCCTCGGCCCCATGCCCCGTCAACACGCGCGTGGGCCGGTCGGGGTGCCCGGGTGTCACCAAGACAATTCGATGGTCGGTGGTGGCAAGGGCCAGTTCCTGATAATTATAACTCCATTGGCAGGCCAGGACTCCCAGGTTGGTGCCGACCCGCAGTTCGTCCTGGATGGTCCGGCTGACCAGATCGAAGATCACCACGCGATTGGTATCCCGCCGGGCCAGCGCCACCCGCAGTGGGCCGTCCGCGATGCCCAGACTCTCCGGTTGAAACGGCAGGGGAAACGACTCCACCCGGCCCGTGACCAGATCGACCCATTGGCCGGACTGCTGGCTCGCGTCAAACCAGACGTTTTTTCCGGGGACAAACTGGCCGTCGTGGAAGTGGTCTCCTCCCATCGTGTAGGCCAGTCGACCAGCCGGAATTTCCCAGATGGCCTGGCGGGAATTCTTGGCCACAGTGCGCAACCAATGCCCGTCGTCGCTCATCGGCCCCAGCAATTCCACCGGATCGTCCCCTTTCGGAAGTTTCACGACGAGCGCGTCGTCAAGAGTACGACGGACTGCCACTTGTCCATCGGCTTCAATCACCGCGCGGAGGCTGGCGTCCGCATTGAGCAACTGGTAACGGGCTCCCCCCTCCGTGCCCCAACGCCGCTCGTCGGAAAAATCTATCAGAGCCAAGGCTGAGATCGCCTCGCTGCGCAATTCCGCCGTGGCGGCCCCGAGTTCACCTGCCTGGCGCATCGCTGCGAGGGCTCGCCCGCGGGCACCCACCACGCCACTCTTCCTTTCCGCCGCCGCCCGTGCCAGAAGCGCGGCGTAAAGTTGGTCATTCGCCACGTGCTCGGCTTTTTCCGCCCTTCGCCGGAGCACTTCCGACCGTTGGAAATCCTCCTTCGCCTGACGTTCCTGCTGACGGGAAAACAACCAGGCTCCGATGGCCATGACCGCCACGAAAAGGGCCAAGCCGCCCGCCACTCGAGCCCATTTCAAACGGCGCGCGAAGGTGCGCAGCCGTTGTACTGAATCACCGCTTTGCAGCACGGCGAGATCCGCCTCGAGATCGACTGCCCGATGGTAGCGTTGCGCGGGCTCAATCGCGCAGCAGCGCAACAGCACCGAGTTAAACTCCACCAAAGCCGCCGTCTCTTCCACCCGGGATGGATCCAAGGCCAGTGCGGGAAAATCGTTCCGGTCCCGGCCCGTTACGACCTCGTACATCAGCTTTCCCAAGGCGTACAAATCGGCGCTCACCGTTCCCGACCCTTCCGGGGGAATGAAGCCTTCCGTCCCGACGAACGTGCTCGGACCACCCGCCTCCGCCACCAACCCGATGTCCGCCAACTTGGCGACGCCCCCGACGAAAATTACGTTGGACGGTTTGACGTCACGATGCAGCAATCCGTGCCCGTGCAGGTGGCCAAGTGCCCGCGTCAGGCTAAGAAAAATGGGCAGGGCTTCGTGAACCTGAAAACGGCCTTTGGCAGCCAAATCCGAAGCAAGCGTGCGCGGGGCGTATTGTTCCGCCAACTCCGCGTTCGCCACGGCCGTTTTTCCAATGGAGGAGGGCGAAGCGGCCGAGGCGGATGTAGCGGCATCCGCCAATTCCATCACGTAATAGAAGAATCCGGCGGCCTCGTTCCAACCGACTTGCAGGATGTCGACCAAGCCCTCATGCGAACGGGAAATGGGCTCGTATTTCTCGATGCCGGAAAACTCCCGCAGGTACGGCCGGCTGTTGTCGAAGGCTTCCCGTTTGACGATTTTTACCGCGCGAAGGGTGCCCAAGGCGTTCCGCGCCAACCACACTTCGCCGTAGCTCCCACTGCCGATACGCAGCAATAGCTGGTGGTCGGAAATGGTGGGTACGGGGCCGGGTGGCATGTACCCAGTCTGGCCAACGGCCCGAAATCCGCCAAGCCTTCACCCTGTTTCATTTCGGCGTCGGCATGGGTTGGGCCAAGCGATCCCTTCAGATACCTTCCTTCTCCAATGTCTCCAATTCCTCGCGAACCATCCGTCGTAAACGGCTGCGGATCAGGTACACTTGGGCCAAGTTAACCTTCAATGTCTTGGCCACGTCGCTGGGTGCCCAGCCTTGTACCGCCAACAGGTCAAAGACCTGGAAATGCAAGGGATTGGCGCGTTTTTTGACTCGATCCAATGCGGCCGACGCGAGATGCGATTGCCATTCGGCGTCCCACTTCACTTCGAAAACATGCTCGGCGTCGGTGTCGTCCTTGGGCGAATCGGAGGGTTCCTGATGTTGTCCGTGGCGGTACTGCTGGCGTAATGCGTCCACGATCCTGCGCCGGGTCAGCAAACGGAGCCACGCCTTGAAGGAGCCACGCTTGGGATCGTAGCGGAACTCGGGCAATTGCCGTGCCGCCGCGAGAACGGTCTCCTGCACCACGTCCTGGGCAGCGGCCTCGCTCAAACCCGATTGCCGGGCAAGGTCATAGATCAGCCGCCAATAAGTGTCGAAGAACTGTCGCCATGAGTCGTGGTTCTCCCAATCGCGAAGCCGGCTGAGCAAGCTCTGGCGGGTGGGCAGGAACGACTGGCTAGGGTCTGGCGCCTCGGATTCCAACAGGGGACATTCGCTCTGAAATCCGGGTTCCTATCAAGCCCGTTGCGAAATATCGGAATTTTGCAGGCCACGAGAAAGATGCGCCCCTTCAGCTCTGCTTGTGGTCCGGCACGCTGTCCATCCCAGCAACAGCTTCCATGTTGGTCTGCACGGCGGGAACTGGACGAATCTCCGGCTGGTGGGCCATGCCCCCGTCGTCGGAGGTGGAAAACTTCACCAGCGAAATCAGTAATGCCACCATGCCGCAGGTTGCCATCAGGCCAAAGAGTGCGAGGTCGGTGCGGGCGTCGCGTTTCTGGCGTCGCAGGTACTGCAGGTGCGGACTGGCTTCCCGGCGGAGGTTCGGTAACTCGATGATCTTTCCCATAACGCTTCATAGGACCTCGCACCCGGGCGTTTTGTTGCAACATTCTCGAATCTTTATGAAACGATGAGCGACCTCATCGACCCCGGCCCCTCCATGACCTGGCTTTTCCTGGACGAACGGGCCGATAGCATCAACGACGGTGAATTTGTCGTGGGTATGACTGGGTATCCCGATGCGCCCAAGTCCTGGAAAATCGTGGACTTCCCCGCCAGCTACCATAATCGCGCGTGCGGCTTTTCCTTCGCCGATGGCCACTCCGAAATCAAACGCTGGCTCGACAAGCGCACCTACCCGCCATTCAACCTCAACCTCGCGCTCAACGTCTCGTCCACGAACAATCCCGACGTGTTCTGGATGATGGATCGGAGTACACGGAAGAAGTGAATCGCTTTCGCAAATCTTCCAGCCGAAACCGTGGAACTCTCAATCCTCGCTCTTATCTAAAGTGTTGAATCCGTCCGTTGAGATCGACCGGTCGGGTCATCAGCCAAATTCAACGGGATTGATTCGTCGCACCGACAAGGGAACTTCATTTAATTCCCTTGGTGGGGGTTTTCTTCTCCTTTTCAGCCCTGCACATATCAACCAATTTTTCGAGTGGCTCGCCCCCCGAGATCGCATAATCCTCCACGTCGTGCCCGGCGCTGTCTTCCGCCGTCAGGCTGGCTCCCTGCTCCACCAAATAATAGGCCATTTCCGAATTTCGATAATAAACAGCCCAAAGCAAGGGAGTGAATAACGTGCCGGTTTTGGCCCGGCAATCCACATCGACTCCAGATGATATAATATTTGCAGCTTCCGTGACGTCGTTGTCGATGGCGGCGTTCACCAGGGCTTGGCACCGTTTGTCGGCCGCGATATCAGTCATCGTAGCGCGGCACCCGGCAAACAGAATAACGATAAATGGCAATACCGACTCAATTTTCATTTTAATATCCCGTCAACAATTGACCTCGCTTCCCAAGGTCATTCAGGTGAACCGGAGCGGGCCACGTATGTCGAAAACAAATGATTAAAAGCATCCTGATTGGTTGATCATTCTGCCGATCGGTGCTGAAGATTGAAATCACCGCGGCACAACCTTTCCATAAAAGCCACGTTCGTGAGGTCCCTCGGAGCTTCGAACAGCAACCCTGGCACAAAGGGAATCCGCTGGCGCT
>DATJII010000375.1:0-13077 GCA_035493435.1 Candidatus Limnocylindria bacterium
CGGCGGGGACTTAGCACGCTGATTGTTTCCCCGACCGGCACCGGGAAAACTTTGGCGGCCTTTTACGTGGTGCTCGACGAATTGGCCAAGGCGCATTCCGCTGGACAGATGCCGCCGGGAATTTGTGCCGTCTACGTCTCTCCGTTGCGGGCCTTGAGCTACGACCTGGAGAAGAATCTTCGTGGTCCACTTGCCGCGATTTACGGCGAGAAATCGCCAATTGAAGTCGGCTTGCGAAGCGGCGATACCGAGACGTCGGAGCGCGACCGTCAATTTGCTCATCCGCCGCACATCCTGCTCACGACCCCGGAGAGCCTGTGTCTTTTGCTCAGCCAATTGAAATGGTTGCCGCACCTCACGCAGGTCCGATGGGTCATTGTCGACGAGGTTCACGCCTTGGTGGAGAACAAGCGAGGCTCACATCTTTCGCTGAGTTTGGAACGGTTGGAAGCGGCGAGAACGCAGGCTGGCATTACGGTGCCGCTCCAACGCATTGGGCTCTCGGCCACGGTGGCTCCCTTGCAGGCGGCGGCCTCGTATCTGGTAGGGGCGGATCGTGCCTGCGAGATCGTGGATGCATCCGCCATCAAGCGAATGGATCTACAGGTCTATTCTCCGCTGAAGCGGGACCCCTATCCGAAGGCGGGTTTCAGTGGGGAACGTCTGATCAAGGAATTGGGACGCCTGATCCGAAGCTGTCGGACGACTCTGGTTTTCACGAATACCCGCAGCGGTGCCGAGTCCGCAACATATTGGCTGCGCGAGAATCTCCCCGAGTTGGCGGAGCAGATTGAATGTCACCATGCCTCGCTGGACCGGGATGTCCGGCTGGAAGTGGAAGATCGTTTGAAACGCGGGGAGCTGCGGGCCGTGGTTTGTTCGACGTCGTTGGAGCTGGGAATCGACATTGGAACCATCGATTTGGTGGTCATGCTATCTACCCCCAAAGGAGTGAGTCGCGCGATCCAACGCACTGGGCGAGCGGGGCATAGCATCCGCGAGATCAGCCGGGGATTGCTCATGGCGACCAATGTCCATGACTTGTTGGAGTGTTGCGCGACCGTGAAGCTGGCGCGAGCTCGCCATCTCGATCCCCTCCGTCCGTCGCCCCTGGCATTGGACGTTTTGGCCCAGCACCTGATGGGAATGGGTTGCCTCGGGCCATGGACGTTCGACGAGGCTTATAAATTGGTGCTTCGAGCTTGGCCCTACCGAGATTTGCCTCGTTCCGAATTCGATGATGTCTTGGAGTATCTGGCGGGCGGCGGGGTTTCCTTGCGTCGCCAATATGCGGACGTGTTTGGGCGGATATTGGTCGAGGAAAGTAGCTTTGAAGCGAGAGGCGGCGCAGCCCGGCGCGACTTTCTCCAAAACGTGGGTACGATTCCCTCAGAGGGCATGGTTCGGGTGCAGCTTCGGAACAGCCCGTTGGGCAGCGTTGAGGAGCGATTTATCAGCCAGTTAAAGATTGGCGATGTTTTCCTGCTAAGCGGTCGTGCGGTGCGCTTGGATCGGATGGGTACCATGGAATGCTGGGTATCGCGGGCCGACGGGGAAGTGCCGACGATTCCACGGTGGAACGCCTCCAAGTTTCCTCTAGCCAACCGGGTGGCGGCGGAGATCCGGGCTTTTCGAACGGAAATCCGGACGCGCTTGGATGCTGGCCTTACGCCCGCCGAGTTGCTTCCGTGGATCGCCGAACGTCTTGATTGCGGACGAAACAATGCTGCCGTGATTTTCCGCCTTTACGCAGCCCAGCATGGGATCAGTGAAATTCCCACCGCCGATTTTCTGTTGATTGAGGATTTCACTGAGCTGCAGGCCGGCCCGACGGAACGAAAGGTCGTTGAAAAATCGTCCCGGCCTCGCCGCGGAAATCGTGGGGAACTGGAGCCACCCGCCGATATGGCTGGCCAAGTGGCCATGGCCGAGGTGCTTTTACCGATACGGCCTAAGGCGACCCAGAAGAGCTCGTCGCACCTACCGCCACCCGCACCTTCCCAGGTTAAAGTGCGCCACCTGTTTTTCCACTGCCTCATCGGACGTTCGGCGAACGATGCGTTGTCGCGGGTGGTGGCCTTGCGGCTGGCGCGCAACGGCGGGGGTAATTCCGTGGCGACGGCAGATGATTATGGATTCGTACTGACCTGCCGGAGCGATCTGGCGGTTGAACCCGGAATGCTGGCCGGATTGTTTTCCCCTGATGGATTTCGGTCCGACTTGGATCAATCCTTGGAAACGTCTTCGCTGCTCAAATACCATTTCCGTAACGCAGCGCAGACGGGCCTGATGGTCTATCGCAATTATTTCGGCGAACAGAAATCGGTGCGCAAGTTGCAATGGAGTGCTGAGGTGATCTTCAATGTCCTGAGCCAGCATGAGCCGAACCATATATTGCTGAGGGAAGCTCGCCGCGACGCCGCCCATGCCTTTCTCGATGCCACCCGGGCCATGGCTTACCTTGAGGATTTCCAAAAACATCGCCGGCCATTCAAGATTCGCGCCGTGGCCTTGGTACCGCCGCTGGCTTTCAGCATGTACGCCACCAAGATCAAGGAAGCCCTCCTGGTGGAGGATCCCCGCGAGACTTTGGAGCGAATCTATCATCACTGGTGGAGCCAGTTGGATCCGTCCGGCGCGGAGACTGCGGGATGAGCCCCATGATATAATTAATTATTCCCAGCGTGACTCCTCCCCGTTCCTTTCGAAGTGCCGAACTGCAACCTGGCGCCGTGGCAGATGCCTCCGGTGCGCTTTGGCTGCCGCAATCAAACTGCCTGGTCGTGGCCGATCTTCATTTGGGTTATGCCTGGGTGCAACGCCAGCGGGGGCTGATGCTGCCGGTGGGAACCCCGGACACAACCGTGGAGCGCCTGGTGGCCCTGCAATCTACTTATTGCCCGGAAGCCATCGTCTTCCTGGGCGACCTGGTTCACGCCGCCAGCGGCCTGGAACCGCTGCGTGAGCACCTGTCGGAATTGACGGATGTGCTGGCCCCCAAGAGCCGGCTGATATGCCTGCTGGGCAACCACGATCGCAATCTCGCGCGACGGGTGGCTGAATGGTCGCTGCCATTGGAATTGGCGGCGCGACTTCGACTCGGCCCGTTTTGTCTGGCGCACGGCGACGTGCTGCCCGAAGGGGGATTTTCCCCTGACACCATTTGGGTCATCGGTCATGAGCATCCCTGTATCGTGATGGGTGATGGAACCGGAAATGCCTTGCGGGTGCGTTGTTTTCTGGCTGGGGCCACCTGCCTTGTATTGCCAGCCTTTTCGCCCTGGGCGTCCGGGTGCGTGGTGGGCCAGCGGCCGTTTTTGGGGCCGGTCGCCGCCGCACACTCTTATGACCGGGTCGTCGCCTGCCTGGGTCACCGGGTCTTGTCGGTGCCCACCGCAAGATTGTTGGGCGGCGGTGTCGGCTAGATTATATGTGCGTAAAAGATATCGGCAAATTCCACGGCAACAGGCCGGAAACAATCACTTCCCAGGTGCAATTTAAACCATGGTAATCGTCGTCGACCTTGGCGAAGACTAAGGCATCCCAAGACCGGGGCGAGGCTCCTGACGAGCCCTAGCCTCAGCAAGACGCTTCGTCTCAAGGAACGGCAAAGGTAACGAAGTGCGAGGCCCGAAAACCGGGGAGACGATACATCAGCCTCCGTTTCATCAGTTGCCGTTTCGAGGCGATGCTCTTACCGCCCCGGCAATTTTCCGGTCTTCTCCAATTCCAGGAGGAGCCGCTTCCGCCACAGGCCGCCGCCATAACCCGTGAGGGAACCATCCTTGCCGATGACCCGGTGGCACGGGATGATTATGGAGATGCGATTCTGGCCGTTGGCGTTGGCAACGGCCCGTTGCGCCGTCGGTCGATCCACACGACGGGCCAACTCGTCGTACGCGATCGTTTCGCCGAACGGGATACCGCGCAGGGCGGTCCAGACTTGCTCTTGGAATTTGGTGCCTTCCGGGGCCAACGGCACGGTGAAATTCTGGCGTTTCCCTTCAAAGTAATCCTTCAACTCGGCCTGTAGTTGGGTGAGCCAGGGATGTGTGCCCGGGACAATGGGCCGCCCAAATCGTTTGCGAATCGTGGCCAGATTGGTTTCCAACATCCGGCGGTCGGTAAACTCCAACAGGCAAATGCCATCCTCCGTCGCGCCTACCAACAAGGGGCCGATCGGGCTTTCGATCATTTGGATGACGATGCGGTTGCCTTCCTCACGTAACCGTCCTGGGGCCGTGCCGAAAATCTTGGTGACGGCATCGCGAAAGCCACTATGGGATTCGAATCCACTCTCGAAAGCCACGTCGTCGAGTTTCATGCCTTCACGGAGCCGATCAAAGGCACCCGCTAGGCGCTGGCCTCGGCACCAGTCGGCAAAGGTCATTCCGAGGTTTTGCATGAACCAGCGCCGGACTCGTTCCGGTGTCAGGCCGAGTTCGCGTAAGTCCTGTGCTTGGAGGCGTCCCGTATCCGATAGCCGGACACGATCCATCAGGTCATTCACCCAGGCGGGCCGTTCGCCATTGGCTGAAAGGGGATCGCATCGCTTGCATGCGCGATATCCTGCGAACAGGCATTCCTTTACCGTTGCAAAGAACTCGGTGTTCTCCAGCTTGGGCTTGGCCACGCACGACGGGCGGCAGAAGATTCCGGTCGTCCGGACGGCGGTATAGAATACGCCGTCATAACTGGCATCTTTCTGGGTGAAAGCCCGTTCCATCTCCCGCCGGGAGGGAAGCAGTTGTGGCTCGTCATTGACTTGCATGGGGAAACGATAGCACGGGCGTCCACCGAAAAAGCGACGTTTTGGTCCTCAAGACGTCGCTTCCCTTTACCGAACTTCTACAAGTCGCTCAAGTTAGGCCAATAGTGGCAAGGACGGGAACATCTTGGGGAGAAGCGCGGCAAAAGACTTGAATGAACACTTCCTTCAGGCGTCCATATGCAGACACCTTTTGGCATATGGAAACTTCCGCAAAACCTGCTGGCTCGCGAAAGGCCAGACTCTCCGAGGTCCCGGCGGTGGAGCGAGCGTTCGATATCCTGGAGTTTCTCAGCTCGCATGCGGAGGGTTGCACTCTCTCGGAACTCAGTGCCGCCCTGGAGCTTCCGCACAACGGGGTATTTCGTATTACCCAAACGCTGCTCGCCCGTGGCTACCTGTCTCGCGACGAAACCACCAAGCGTTTTCGCCTCACCACGCGGTTGTTGACGGTGGGCCAGCCACGTTACGGGGAGGTTAGTCTCGTGGAATGCGCCTTGGGTCCGATGCGGGAATTACGGGAGCAGACCAAAGAGACGGTCCAGCTGGGCATTCGAGTGGGCGACGAAGGGGTTATTATTGAAAAGGTGGAAGGTCTGCACGCTCTTCGGATTTCGGTGGACCTCGGTTTGCGATTTGGGCTGCACAATAACGCGCCAGGGAAATTGTTGTTGGCTTTCCAATCCGCGCACGATCGCGATCAAGATATCCGGCGACTCGACCTACCTCGGTTCACTGCTCGCACCATCACGGACCGGGAAGACTTAAGAGTCGAATGCGTGCGGATTTTAGAGAAGGGGTTCTCGACGGATTACGGTGAGGCCGACGAAGGCATCCATTGCGTAGCGACGCCGGTCGTAGGGCCGCACAACCAAGTCCTCGCGGCACTATGGGTCTCAGCGCCCGCCCGACGGATGCCCAAGGAAATGTTCACCGAGATTGGCCAATGGACCAAGGCGGCTGCGAACAAGGTCGGAGCCAAGCTAACTCGCTAACCGCATGCCGATTCCGCCCATTTTCCCATCGACGATGCCGCGCCGGTTATACCTGGCCTGCGCCATTGTCATCGGCCACTGGATGGCGGATGCTGCGACCCCGGATTATGTCCGTGAGGTCCGGCCGATATTGGAGCGGAGTTGCTACAGTTGCCATGGACCGGAGAAGCAAAAAAACGGGTATCGCCTCGATGTGAGGGATACAGCGATCAAAGGCGGCGACAGCGGAGTGGCGGCTATCGTGCCGCACGATTCCAAACACAGCCGTCTCATCCGTTTGGTTAGCGGAGAGGACGAAGAAACTCCGATGCCTCCAGTTTCCAGCAAAGGTCCGCGTCCTACTCCGGCGGAAATAGAAACCCTGCGAGCGTGGATTGATGCCGGTCCATACTGGCCGGACGAGTTGGCCAATTCCCCGGGCGATGGAAAGGCGCATTGGTCGTTGCGCCCTTTGATCAAACCAGCCCTGCCGATAAAACAGGGGCATCCGGTGGACGCTTTTATTCGTGCGAAGCTCGCTCAGAAGAACTTAACGCCTTCACCTCCAGCGGATCGGCGTACGTTAATCCGTCGGGTTTACTATGATCTCACCGGCCTGCCGCCTTCTCCAGCGGAAGTCATGGCCTTCGAGCGTGATCGCGATCCGCGCGCCTATGAAAAGCTGGTGGACCGACTCTTGGCCTCACCCCGGTATGGCGAGCGTTGGGCTCGGCATTGGCTGGATACGATCCATTTTGCCGATTCCCACGGCTACGAACACGACATCGGGCGCATGAATGCCTGGCGATTCCGTGATTACGTGATCGACACCTTCAATCGGGACACACCGTGGCCTCAGTTCATTCGCGAGCAATTGGCGGCGGACGTCTTTTATCCCGACCAACCGGAGTTGACCCGTGCCTTGGGATACCTGGGGGCTGGGACATTCGATATGAGTACCTATGCCACGGCTCCCGTCACTTTTGAATATTTGGATCGGGACGACCTGGTGACCCAGACGATGTCCGCTTTCGTGAGTACCACGGCCAATTGCGCCCGCTGCCATGCCAACAAGTTTGATCCCATATCGCAAGAGGATTACTACGCCCTGCAGGCCGACTTCGCGGGCATACTCAAGGGCGATATAGAGTACCATACTGATTTGGCGTTGAATCGGGAAAGGCGTCGCTGGAAAACGTTGGCGGCAGCGGTGGATCGAGCCGATCCTGCGGTTTTGCTGGCTCCGGAAAATGCGCCACTGGCATCGGCTTGGTTGGAGAAACATCGGGGCGGGGTTCATTGGCAGGCGCTCTCCGGAACGAGCCTATCCAGCGAGGGAACCGTTTTCACCTACGAGGCAGACGGAGTCGTCCTGGCTGGAGGTCCCCGTCCCGAGCGGGATACTTATACCATCACCTTTACGAATCCACCATCGAAGATCACGGCGATCCGGCTGAACGTGCTGGCCCGGGACGCCTTGCCCAAGCATGGACCTGGACGGCAGGACAACGGAAATTTGCACCTGACCGAGTT
Source organism: Candidatus Limnocylindria bacterium (assembly GCA_035493435.1). Classification (GTDB taxonomy): domain Bacteria; phylum Verrucomicrobiota; class Verrucomicrobiia; order Limisphaerales; family UBA9464; genus DATJII01. Next base: position 7,276 of record DATJII010000375.1, read on the forward strand.
CGAAGCGCGCCTCCTGGAGCCCGGACAAACGAATGCTCGGCCGGTGAAAATCCGTCAGGCAACAGCGGATTTCAACCAGGATGACTGGGGCATCGGGCGGGCTCTGGACGGGGATCTTAAGACAGCTTGGGGCATCTATCCATCCGTGGGCAGATCTCACCACGCCGTCTTTGAATGCGCCGAAACCTTGGAACTCGTACCTGGTACCCGACTGGAAATTGTCCTGAAGCAGCTCCATGGCGGAGGACACCTCATTGGTGCCTTCAGCCTGTCTACCACCCAGGATCCAGCGGCGGATGCGGTTGCCATGCCCTTGGAGATAGAGACAGCCCTGGCGGTGGCCGCAGCGGAACGCACGGAAAAACAGCGGACGGATCTCGCGGCTTATGCTTTGAAACCGGTGGCCGCCGCCGCCTTGGAAAAGCTGCCGGCTCCCCTGATCGTCTATGGCGCTGGCACTTCCGTGGATGTCCTGAGCGGAGATCCGCCGAAAACCGGTCGCTTTCTCACTGGGCCCAAAGTGGTGAACGTGCTTTATCGTGGCGAATTCGACAAGCCCCGGGCGGTGGCCAATCCGGGTGCCTTGTCCGCACTGCAACACCTGCCAAGCCGATTCATCTTGGCCGATTCGCAAAACGAGGGACTCCGCCGTGCGGCGCTCGCGGATTGGCTGGCCGATCACGACAATGTCCTGACGTGGCGCAGCATCGTGAACCGCGTCTGGCACTATCATTTCGGGCGCGGTCTGTGCGATACGCCCAGCGATTTCGGGAAGATGGGTGGTACGCCGTCGCATCCGGAGCTGATCGATTGGCTGGCGGTTTGGTTCCGCGACGAAGCCCATGGGTCGCTCAAGGAACTGCATCGGCTGGTGGTCACCAGTGAGACCTATAAACAATCATCCCAGACTCGCGAGGAGGCGGCCAGCGTGGATGGAGAGAACCGCTTGTTATGGCGGCAAAACCGGCAACGCCTGGATGCCGACTCCTACCGTGATTTCACTCTGGCGGTCTCCGGGGCACTCAGCCTGCAGATGGGTGGGCCCGCCGTCCAAAACTTCAAGCAAAGCAAGGGGCCGCAAAATACGCCCAACCTGGATTATACGGCTTACGATTGGAGCCGTCCGGACGCAGCCCGTCGTAGCGTCTACCGCTTTGTTTGGCGGGGTATCGCCGATCCCTTCATGGAGTCGCTCGATTTTCCCGACCTGGGATTACTGGCTCCCGTGCGTGGATTTTCGGCCTCGTCGCTCCAAGCCCTGACGCTCTATAATAACGATTTCGTCCTGCACCAAAGCGAAGTCCTGGCGCGCCGATTGGAACGCGAAGCGAAGACAGTCGATACCCAGGCGGCGCTGGGAGTGCGCCTGGTTTGGCTGCGGGAGCCGCAACCGGCGGAACAGATCGAATTCAGCGCGTTTGCCCATCGACACGGAATGGCCGCCCTGTGCCGTCTCCTGTTCAACAGCAACGAGTATCTCTTTGTTAACTGATCATGAACCCATCTTATTCCCGGCGTCATTTCCTTTGGCAGTTGGGCGGCGGGTTTGCCGGTGTGGCTCTATCACAGTTGCTCGCACAGGAATCCTTGGCGGCAGGGATCAGTCATCATCCGGCCAAGATAAAGCGAGTCATCCAGCTATTCATGACGGGTGGAGCGAGCCCCATGGATCTTTTCGATTATAAGCCGGCGCTGGCTAAACTGCACGGTCAAATGCTTGGGCCCAAGGACAAACCCGAGGGTTTTACCGGGGCGGTGGGGGCCATCATGAAAAGCCCGTTCGAATTCGCCCAACATGGCCAGTCCGGACGCTGGGTGAGCAACTTGTTTCCGGAACAGGCAAAACTCGTCGATGAGATGGCCTTTCTCATGGCCATGACCACCAAGACCAACGTCCATGGCCCGGGCACCTATATGATGAACAGCGGGTTTCTGTTACCTGGTTTTCCTTGTATGGGCGCTTGGATCTCCTATGCGTTGGGTAACCTGGTGGACAACCTGCCAACCTTCGTGGTGCTCCCGGATCCCAAAGGGTTGCCCTATAATCAGCGGGGGTGTTTTTCCGCCGGCTTTCTGCCGGCCGTGCATCAAGGCACCGTAATAAACGCCGCTTCGCCACAGCCGGTGCCTGACTTATTTGCTCACGACGCCTATTCCTTTGCCAACCGGGAAGGGGACGCGGAATCGCTGGCGTTGCTGAATCGGATGAATCGCCGTCACGCCGCGGAGAATCCAGGAGATTCACGTCTGGACGCACGCATCGCCAGCTATGAGCTCGCGGCCAAGATGCAGCTATCGGCACCGGAGGCGTTTGACGTCATGCGCGAGCCCGCTTCCGTAAGGGCCAGCTACGGCATGGACAACAAGGTCACCGAGGATTTCGGACGGCGCTGCCTGCTGGCAGCCCGATTGGCAGAGCGGGGCGTGCGATTCGTCCAGGTCTGGAGCGGCCCCCAAGGGGCGAAAGGCAACTGGGACAACCACGCCAATATCCTGACTGAACTCCCTCCCATGGCCGCCAGCGTGGATCTGCCGATTGCCGCACTTCTTCGGGATCTCAAGGCCAGGGGATTGGCGGACGATACGCTGGTCATTTGGAGCACGGAGTTCGGCCGGACTCCGTTTGCCCAGGATTCAATGGGCCGGGATCACAATGGCGGCACTTTCGTCACCTGGTTGTGGGGTGCCGGTATCAAGGCCGGGATTTCACACGGTCGGAGCGACGATTGGGGATATAAGACCGAGGAAAACCAGACCTATTGCTACGATCTCCATGCCACGATCCTGCATCTTCTGGGCATCGACCACGAGAAACTCACGGTGCGCCAGAATGGCATCGACCGGCGGCTGACCGACGTGCATGGGCAGGTGATCCGGGAGATACTCGCGGCATAAGAAGAACGCGAAGCGCCTGGAGTGCGTTTGCGCGAGTTTGGATCGGCACGCTTTTTGCGACGAATGCGTAATGAAGTTGAGCCGTCTCATCAGGGCGGGTTCGGAATTTTCAGGGGTGGCCAGTTCGCTGCCGACCGGGAATCGCTGGGGAAACAGAATATATTCAAAATAATGTTACGATTCGTGTGCGATGTAAGAAAGCTGCTTTGTTGCTTGGCATTAATGGGCTTTGCCGCTATTGGCCACGCCAAAAGCCAAGACTGGTCGCTGTCCTCGCCAGATGGCAAATGCGTGATTACGGTCACCCTTGGGGCCACAGGCGATCTCTCCTATCAAGTCCGCAAGAGTGGAACTATCGCGTTGCCGTCTTCGCCGCTGGGCTTGCATCGTGATGACCAGTCTTTTACCGACGGGCTGAAATTGGAAAGCGCCGGACCCGTCGAGCATCGGCGCGAGCGATACGACCTCTTCACGGGAAACAAGGTCCGGGTGGATAACCGGTTGAACCAGCGTAGCTTGGCATTCGCCAATACGAATAAGGCCCTATTGGCTATGGATCTGGCGGCCACCGACGAAGGCGTGGCTTTCCGCTATCGTTTTCCGGAAACCGCGAGTGAAGTACGGGTCCTGAGGGAGGAATTGACCGGATTTGCGGTGCCCACGGGAACTCGTGGATGGTTGCAGCCTTACCATGCGGCCGGGCAGTACACGCCGGCCTATGAGGATTTCTATTCTCATGTGGCGCCAGGGGATGCGCCCTCACAACTTCGTGGCAAACCCGTTGGTTGGGCCTTTCCCGCACTTTTCGAACTGGGCGGCGGGGCAGGGTGGGCCTTGGTGACAGAATCCGGCACGGATGCCGCCTACTGCGCATGTCACTTGGGACTTAATACGGGGGGTGGCGTCTATTGTATGGCCTTCCCGGCAGCGGACGAGGGGACCCGCGGTCAGTTAAAGGTCGTGGGACCGGAACCGCGATACACGCTTCCCTGGACCATGCCCTGGCGGGTAATTGTCCTGGGAAAGACGGCGGGCGACATAGCCATGTCCACTTTGATCACCGATGTCGCCTCGCCCTCGCGGGTGGCCGACGCCTCCTGGGTGCGGCCCGGGCGAGCCTCCTGGTCCTGGTGGTCCTATCCCGAGGGCCCGAATACCGCGGCGGTGTATAATAAATTCACCGACTTTGCCTCCGTGATGGGTTGGGAATATACGTTGTTCGATGGCGGCTGGTGGGAAACCAGTTTGAAGGGCATCTCGGCACGGGGCCAGTCGAACAAGGTGGCTTCATTGGCGTGGTCCTACGCGGGAGATTTCTATAGCGCCGACCGGCGCCGGAAGAAACTGGACGAGCTGGCATCGGGTGGTGTCATGGGGGTGAAGGCAGATTTCTGGTGTTCCGACCGGCAGGAAGCCTTGGCGGCCATGAACGGGTTGTTTGAGGATGCCGCCGCTCGCCACATGTTGGTGGATCTCCACGGCTGCACCCTGCCGCGCGGTTGGCAGCGCACCTGGCCGAATTTCATCACCGCCGAGGCGGTGGTAGGAACGGAATCCTATTTTTACGAAGCGAAGTTTCCGGAAAAAGCAGCGGAATTGAACACGGTGCTACCCTTCACGCGCAACGCGGTGGGGCCTATGGATTATACCCCGGTGGCCTGTTCGCCCAAGAAATATGCACGCTTGACCACGGCGTCCCACGAATTGGCAACCGCACTGGTGTTTACCTCCGGACTGATTTGCTATGCCGACAAGCCTGAGTATTTCCAATCCCTGCCCCAGGAGGCGCTTGCGATCCTTCGCGACGCACCTGCCCGCTGGGAGGAATCGCGGTGCCTTATCGGGGAACCGGGCAAGGCGGCTGTCTTCGCCCGGCGTTCTGGGCAGAGTTGGTTCATTTCCGGGTTGAATGGCACGGGCGATCCACTGCCGATCGACCTGGATCTCAGGCCGTATCGCAGCTTCCGGCATTGGCGACTCATAGCCGAGGGAGCGGATCCGAAAATGGAAATGGCCGTCACGAAAGTCCAACCCGACTCGCATTGGAAACACACTTTGCCACCCCGCGGTGGATTTGTTTTGCGGTTGGAGAAGTAAAAGACAGGGGGTGTGGGCGTCGGGAGCGCCAGGGCATTTAGGGATGCTTTCTGTGCGCTCGGAAATCGTTGTTTCGCTCGTTGCTTAACTGGGATGAATCCCTTTGACTCCATCCGAGCTGGCTGCCTCTCCTATGGACTCACCTTTCGTTCTTCTCGGCATCCCCACAGTCGTTTGGCTGGGGTGTCTTGTTTCTTGCGGCTGGGCCTTGAAGTGGAGTATCGCGCCCAAGCGCTGGCAAAAGGGGGTCTCGGTTTTATTGTGCTTGCTCGTATTATTGCTCAGTTATTGCGGACTGAAGTTGTTTACGGTCAGCTATTCCACAACGACCGGCAATTCCACCTGGCGCATCGATTCGTGGTGGTTCTTCCTGGGCTCCTTGATTCTGGGCCTACTGACCCTAGTCATGGTCGGTTGGCGGTGTTTCTTTCCAAAGATAGGTTCCAATCGGTAGAAGTCGGAGCTTAACTGAGGCGCAACCCGTATTTCGCGATCGCCGGTTGCCCTCAGTGTGTTGGCTGCAGCCACAATAGCTGGCATGCCATCACGCGCTGGAACGACCTGTTTCTCTTCAAGAATTCTGGGGCCTACGGAATCGCAGTTTGCTCGCCTTCTTTTGGTCAGAAGGTTACGCTGCCCATTCCTTTTTTGCTTACGATGGCCAACGAAACATTCCAACTGGTAACCGTGACACGTGCCCTGGAAGGCGAGGTCGAACTCATGGAGGCCTTGGGAATTCCAGAAGTGTCGGCATTGGGGACTCCCGGCGGTAATGCGGACGCCATCCTGGAGGCGAAGGCTCGAGCCATT
>DATJII010000376.1:0-15292 GCA_035493435.1 Candidatus Limnocylindria bacterium
GGAGGTCGTCCGATGACTTTTACGTGGTTCCACGACGACGTCATCGTCCCCGATTCGACGGCATCGGCGCTCGTACTTAAGCCGGTAACGATGACCGATGCGGGATACTATCGTTTGGTCGCGAGCAATTCCTTTGGGGTAGTCACCAGCTCCGTGGCCAGATTGCAGGTGGCCAACACGTCCATCACCGACGCCTTGGTACTTCATTTAACCTTCGATGGCCAGTTGGATGACTCGTCCGGGCGCAGCAATCACGCCGCTTACGCGTTCAATGGGCTCAACGCAAAAAAGATGCCCACCTTCGCCGCCGGCCAGATCGGACAGGCGTTTCAATACACCACCCTGGCGGATGGCTCGCGCATCGAGTATGCCACCCTGGGGTATCCTCCGGATCTGCAACTGGGTGCGAACACCGATTTTACGGTGTCGATGTGGGTCAACTATACCAACCAGATGGGTGACCCTCCGTTTATTTCCAACAAGGACTGGAACCGAAGCCATTTCCAGGGCTGGGCGATCACCACCCAAAATGGCGGAACCTTTCGGGTCAATGCCACCGGGCCCAATGAAGGAGCCGATTTTTTCACCACCGCCACGACACCAGTCATCAGGAATGGACGCTGGCATCACCTGCTGGTGTCGTTTCAACGGGCCGCCTCCGGGCAATCCGCGTATGTTTATACCTACGTCGACGGAAAATTGACTGATAGAACTCCGGCGGCCATCTCGGGCACCATCGACACGCTCGAACTGCCGTTCAACTCCGGCGGCTCAATTCCCACCAGCCAGCATACCTGGGCCGTCAATATCGGCCAGGACGGCACGGGCGCCTTTTTATACAACGGCTCGGCCTCGGCTGTCGGCGTCAAGATCGACGATTTGGGAATATGGCGTCGGGCCCTGACTTCGAAGGAGGCCGAAGCCATTTATGCCGCGGGTCTCGCGGGCCAGGACTTGACCCATGCCACCGTTCCACTCCTGTTGTTTGCCAGCCTCTCCAAGGAAACGGTTGGCCTATCGTGGGCCGGTCGTGCCGGGGTCTGGCTCGAAACAAATGCGAGCCTGGCTCCCGACCAATGGGTAAGGGTGGCGGATTCGGAGGGAAGCAGCGGCATGACCCTGCCGCTCAACGGGCAGGCAGCCTATTTTCGCCTCGCACAGCGCCCTTGAGACATCGCACGAATCCCAACGCCACCGGGACGAGCCCTATCAACGGGCTGAGCGCCCGTCAGTCAGGAGGATTCGTGGCAAGCGAGGAGCATCCTATATATGCTGGAACAATAATTCCTGGCTCTGGACACTTAGCTCGTCGATCTTTTGGATATCATACCGATTGCCATCCACGTCGGTGAGGATGATACGGCCAGGGGCGGGGCGCTGGACGTTTTCACGGAGGTTCCGCGTGGTGAAACGGCATAGGCCGCGATCCGTTTCCAGGGTCCAATCCACAGTTCCAAAGCGTTCCTTCGCCGCGACGATCCGCTTGACCACCGGCACCAGGTAGCGCCGTTCCAAATCGCCCAGGACCAGCGTTCGGTTCTCCGGGCTAAGTTTTGTCGGGTCGACGATGAGTCCGATTTCCTTATTGGCTTCGTCTCGGACACTGAGGTAACGGCTCGGATCGGAAAGCGGGAAGGCGCGGAGGATACTGACCCTGGCGAAGCATCGATCATCCGCGATTGTCAGCCGCAAGGTGACGCCATGCCGGGTGAAGCTCAGTATGCCCGGATCGAGAAAGGCAAGTTGCGAAGCCTCGACCAATGAAGCTGGAGTTTCAGGATTCTTGTCCGATGTCGTAGGCGTGCTCATGGAGCAAAAAACGAGTTTCGAGTGACTATAAGAACAAGATATCGTTCATCCCTGAATCTCGATGATCTTGTTCATTTCCTGCTGAATTTGGACGAGCCGGTAGAACTCGCCTTTCTTTTCGATCAAAGCTTCATGCGTTCCAATTTCCGCCACCTTGCCGTCCTTGAGCACCACCAACCGCGTCGCGTTGCGGAGTGTGCTTAAACGATGGGCAATGGCAAAGGTGGTGCGACCTTTGATCAGGCGCGCAATGGCATCCTGGATTTGTTTTTCCGTGTCGGTATCCACGGAGGCAGTGGCTTCGTCCAGGATCAGGATGCGTGGATTGTGCAGGATGGCTCGGGCGATACTAATACGCTGGCGCTCGCCGCCGCTGAGCGTCTGGCCGCGTTCGCCCACCTGGGTGTCGTATCCGTCCGGTTTTTGCACGATGAAATCGTGCGCATTCGCGGCCTTGGCGGCTGCCATGATATCCTCACGGGTCGCGGTGGGACGGGCGAAAGCGATATTATCATAGATGGAACCACTGAAAAGAAACGGTTCCTGCAACACCACACCAATCTGCGATCGCAGGTCGTTTTGTGCGATGTCTTTGATATTAACCCCATCGATCAGCACCTCTCCCTCCTGCACTTCATAGAAACGGCAGATCAGGTTGATGGCGGTGCTCTTCCCGGCTCCGCTCTTGCCCACCAATCCAATCATCTCGCCCGGAGCCACGGTGAAACTCACGTCCTTGATGGCCGGTTTGTGCAGCTCATAGCCAAAAGTAACATTCTTGAACTCCACCCGACCGTCGATGCGCGGCATCGGCACCGGCGCTTTGGCGTCCTGCACGTCGGATTCCGTGTCCAACACCTCGAAAACGCGCTCCGCAGAGGCCAGCGATCGCGAGAGGAAATCCGCCACCCGGCTCATGAATTGGAGCGGTCCATAGAACTGGCCAAGGTAACCCAGGAAGGTGAAGAACTGGCCCAGGGTAAAAACCTTTTGATCCGGCAAGAGCTGTGCTCCCAAGGTGGAGTCTTGTATCACCTTATAGCCGCCGACATACCAGACGATCAGGTTGCCGATGCTCATGATGAAAAAGAGGATCGGGAAGAACGTGACCCACATGTGTTCGGCAGCCACTTCGGCCTGGTAGAGTTCGGTGCTGTGTTTGCCAAAACGCACGATCTCGCGGTCTTCCTTGGCGAACGCCCTCACGACACGCACCCCGGAAAGACTGTCGCTAACCGTGGCAGTAAGCCGGCTATGCAAATGCCACGCCCTCCGCCACACATTCATCATCCGGTCCCAGGAAATCTTGGAAAGCACCAGCACGATCGGCGCTGGTATGAATACCAGCAGTGTAAGCTTCCAATTCATGCAGAGGAGCACGATGCCGATGCCCACAAACAGGAAGATGTTGGAGAAGAAATTCTGGATGCTCTCGACCAAGACACTTTCCAAGGCATGGGTGTCGCGAGTGACCCGGGCTATCAAGGTTCCAGCGGGCCGTTTGTCGAAGTATTTGAGCGACAGGCTCTGCAGGTGCCGAAACACGTCGCTGCGCAGTTCGTGCGATAATTGCTGTCCCAGCCCAACAGTCAGACGCCCGCGCCAAACTGCCAACGCCTGGCCGAGGAGTTGCACCACTCCCAAGGTGGCCACCAGCCAGCCCAATAGCCGCAACCGCTCTGCAGTTGACAGCGCATTTTTCACCGGGCTCAAGACCTGGTCTGTCAACGGCCGGGTTAAATACGTGGGAACCAGGCTGAAACATAGGCCCACCAGCATCATCGCCCAGATGATCAAGACTTCCCGCCGATGCGGCTTGAGATAGGCCAGCATCCGGCGGATCACCTTGCCCTTGCTCATGCACGAGGGACAAACCTGGGAGCCTTCCGGCAGAAGCAAATGGCAATTAGGGCAACGCTTCTGGTCTTCCTTGTCGGCTTCCAACCGCGGGACCTCTTTTGGTGCTTCCACCGGATTCCCATCGTCGTCTTTCTCGCCCTGCCGCGCTTTCTCCACTTGGCGCTCGTAACGTTTGATACCTTTGATGTATCGCGCCACCCGGCTGAAACTGCGCTGCTTCGCATTCGAATAGCGCACAATCTCGACACTCGCCCCGTCCGTTTCAGCCAACAGAGCTCCGCCTCCCACCAATCCATCCGCGACCACTTTTTTGACTTCCGCCAACTTGATCTCCAGGCGCGGACGAAATCCCCCCTCCTTCGGCACGTAAACCGTAAGTCCGGTAGGAGTAACCACGAGCCATTCTTCAGCAAAATGGCCGGAGGAATTCACGTCGGTGCCCACCACGGCGACCACTTCGTCCGCTTTGATCGCCAGAGCGAGAAGTTCTTCCAACGCCTTGGGCAGTGGTTCAATCAGGGGCATTTGCAGGTGGGAATCGTGCAGATTGCGACTGGCATCGTTCTGAAGCCCGGTTTCGAGAATCTCACCTCTTTACCCGTTTTCTCGGTCTACCGGAACTCTGTCTCGACCGCCGCAAAATAGAAGTGCTTGGTGGTCCTGACGAGGGGAAAAAGACCGCTTTTTTCAGCCCTCACTCACCCACTCCCGACACCTGCCGCACCCACACGTAACGGAACTGAATCCTCCCGTGCTCATGCTGGAGGCCGATTGATCCCCGTGCGGGTATACCCGGCAATTGGGCGTCCGCAATCACTTGCTCGCCGTTCACGGTGACGGTCACCCGTTCGCCTCGCACCCGAAGCGACATCGAATTCCAATCACCTATGGGGAGATCTGCCATTTTCTTCGGGGTGAAGGCGCGACGTTGCCCGGGCGTGGAATTGGGATCGGTGCGGTACTCCCAGAATTCTCCGCTGCCCACAGGGTAACAGAAAAGATTGGCCTGGGCCTTATAGAGACCGCGAAACAATACGCCGCTGTCGCCAGCGTCCAACACACGCTCGGTGGCAGCCTTGCCGTCCGGCCCGGCCTCAATGCCGTCACCATTGATGAGCGGAAATTCCGCCCACTTCGGTGGGTCTGCCCAACGCCACTCCAGCATCAGGTCAAAATCCCCATACTCTTCCGTGGTCCAGAGGTCCCCCTCAACGCCATCGTGTTCCAAATACCAGCCCTTCATCGTCCAATGACTCGGTGTCCGCGCCTTTTCCCGGGTGTCATTGCCTATATGCCGGGTACCCGTCGAATACTCTTTCCACAACGGCAGGCCGCCCAGTTCCAGCAACGACTTATATCCCGGAGGAGCATTCTTCGGCACCGGTGCCCTCGGATCGCCTTTGCGCGACTCCAGATAGGCCATCAAATCGGTGAATTGTTCCAGGGTCAGTCCTTCGTGGAGCCCCTCTGGCATGAGCGAAAGCTGGCTCTTGGTCCGGCTGACTATGGAACCTTTGGCTATGGGACGAACCTGTGCCGTGACATCCGTCAAAGTGAGCACGTCGGCAGTTTCGGCGGCAATGATGCCGGAATAAGATTCGCCATCCTTCGTCTCCGCGATGATTTGCTGATACCCCTCGCGAACGATTCGGCTCGGGAAAAGCACGTGGTCAGCAAGTTCACGCCGGTGAAACTGGGCACCGATGGCAGTCAAATCCGGCCCCACCTTGCCGCCCAAGCCTGCAACCGCATGGCAGCGAAAGCAAGCAACCCCTCCTTCATCCATGAAGATCCGCTGGCCCCGGACCGCGCTGCCAGGATGCGTGAGCGCATGGCGAATATAATCATCCGGCGATGGCTTTTGACTCGCCCTGGCAAACAATGGTCCCCGTTTTGCTTCCGGATGATCGCCATAGATTTGCCGCAATTCGACTAGTGCGGCCGGTGGCAGACTCGTCACCCGGGACTCCACTGCGGAAAGCACCTGATCGCGCAAGCTGGCAACAGCTTTCCGGCAACGTTCGCGGCCTGCGGGATTGGCGCTTCCCAACCCCTCGAGATACGCCTCCAGCGCCTTGGCGTTCGGATGTCGGGCGAGCGCTTCCAACGCCTCAACACGCACATCCTGGTTGGTCCACAGGGTTAGTAATAACGAGACGGATTCGCTGGAGGGGTCGTTTCCCAACGCCCGGGCCAACGCCCGCCGTTCGTCTGCCGATCCCGTAACGGGCGTCAGCCGCAATATCCCGAACGCGGCCGGTGATTTGACGTCTCCCAAAGCGGAAAGGGCCGAGAGGCGAGCTGAGGACTCGGAATCTCTCATAGCTTTAGCCAGTACCGGAATCGCCTCGACCGCGCCCAGCCTGCCAAGTGCCACAATAGCCTCACCACGCCCAGGATGTGGTGATTCGGCCAGTCTCATTAGACTCGCCACGCAGGCCTCGCCACCCAGGATACCGGCTGCCAGAACCGCGGCCGACGTGACTCGATCCTGCTCCGTAACAGCCCGGCGTGACCCCGCCGAACGTAGTGCCTCCGCGCTCACTGCTTCACTAATCAATACCGCTATCGCCGGGGCAGCATTGGTGTCGTGAAATGACGCCAGTGTTCCGAGAATATTACATCGTACGCCTACGTCCGAATCGGCAGCCAAGCGCTTCAACAAAAGGGGTGCGCAGTCGACAAACCGGCCTTCGCGCAGTCCGTCGATGGCCGCTATCCGGACAGACGCGGCGGAATCTCCCAGGCCTTCCACCATGTCCTCCCTGACCCAGCGGGTTCCGGGCCACTCCACCGTCTTTTCCGGAGGGGAAGCCAGTGCCGGATGATAGGCCCACCATTCCCCATTCCACTCCGGCTGCTTGCGATGCAGGGCCGCAATGAGTTTTACCGCTTCCTGGCGGGCGTTCACGTCCGAGGCCGCGGCCGGGCGGATTTTGCTTATATTGGGCGCACCGATGAGCGCCAGCGCCGAAAGGAGTTTTTCATCATAGGTGTCGCGCAAAGCATAGATGGTCGCCTCCCGAAGGCGCGCATTAGTTGAGGCCAGTCCGGAGGCAATCTGCGTCCACGAGTCTGGATGACGCCGGCCGATCTCGTTGAGGGCGGTGAAAGCGGCGTAGCGGGAGAAGAGGTCCGTTTGGTCCAAGGCCTGCATCAGCGGGGCCACGGCCTGTTCGTCGCCGAGGCGTCCCAAAGCCGTGGCTGCTTCAAATCGCAGGCTGGGGTCGGCCGAACTTTGACCTGACGCGAGGGCCGCCAAAGGCGTCTGCGCCGCAGCGATCCGTCGTAGTCCCAATTCCCGAATCACTTGGCGCCGCACGGCAATGTCCGATTCGCTTTGGGCCAGCTCTAACAGACTTTGGCGCACGGTCACTCCCTTATCGATGGCATCCAGAGCCCAGAGCGCGTGAATCCTGCCGGTGCCCTGGCCGCGAAGAAGGCGGTTCGCCAGGGCCTCTTTGATTACCATCTCGGCAGCCGACCCCGACGCAGCAGCCCGCACCACCAAGCCGCGCTGAGCTGTCAATCGCACCTTGCGGGACGGGTGCTCCAGCCCGGCCAGCAGTTCCTGGTCACTGGCATTATGATTTCGGCCCATTGCGGCATCGACGTACCAGGATGGAAGGCTGGCGACGGTTCCCGGGCCGATATAGGCGAGCTTCCACAAGCGGCCGACCTTTACGTCTTCCTTTTCGTCACGGTGCGCCCAGTCGCAGATATAGAGTGATGATTCATCGGCAGACCAGGCGATTCCCACCGGACGAAATCCTTCGGAAGGATTGGGGAACATTTCCTGGTGCCGGGACACTCGGTACGTTGCGCCATCACGCTCGGTCCAGACACGGGTGACCTGCCGCTTGCCAAAGTCGGCCAGGAAGAGATTGCCCCGATATTCGGCGGGAAGTCCGCTGCCTGTGACGCATTCGATACCGGTCGCCGCGCCGCCACCGAAATCGTGCATCATCCAGAGGGTATAAGGACGGCGCGGGATGAAATCGTGCGGATAGCCATAAAAGCCGCGTTCCACCATGTGGGTGAGGCGGCCCATCCAATCGTGCTCGTCCGTATTATCGTAGGTGAAGAGATCCTCCCCATCGTTGATCGCAACGTCCATGATGTTGCGCACGCCCCGGCAATAGATCTCGAGTTCGGTCCCATCCGGCCGGAGTCGCAGGATGCCGCCACCATGCAGGGACACTTGCGATCCATCGCGACCCTTTGCGCCATAGAGTCCTTTGTCGCCCACCGCGACATAGAAATAGCCATCCACTCCCAGGCGGAAATTCGCGGGGACGTGGTCATTCCAATCCAGCGCCCAGGGATTGGGATTGGTCTGGGCGATCAAATCGACCCGGTCCCGGCCAATCCCCTCATCGTCACGGAACGAGGAGAATTGGGGATTATGTAGCACGTAAAGCCGTCCCTCCAGGTATTGCATGCCAAACACGGCATGGAGCTTATCCGCGAAAACCGTGAGCTGGCCGCCGGGGTGAAGGCATAAAATCCGCCCCTCGGTCAGGTCCGCACTGGGTGTTCGAATATCCATCGGATCTTCGGCGACGAATACTCGGCCATCCGGCGCGGAACAAACAACGGACGGGTGGCTGACGGCCGGCGCTTCAACGACCAACTCCATGCGCCAGCCTTCGACGGTTGAAGGCGGCACGGTCACCGCCTGCGCCACGGCCAACCATGCCATATAGGCCAAAGCTGCGAGCAGACGATTCATGGCCATCGTTTCGAAAAGTCCGCCGACAGTCCGTCAAGGTAATCGGCGGAGATACTGCCATCGTGGGTCACCACCAGATACCGCAGTACCAGAGTCTTGCCACCGGCGAGTTTGACTGGACCAGGCGCCACGATACAGGGGTTAAGCATCCGGACGTCCCGGTGATTGTGCCACAGCGAGGGGGGATTCGATGAATGGTTGATGATCGCCGCACCAATGTGGGATCCGTCTGGCAGAGTCTGTTCGCAGCGATACCAGCGGGCGTCCGGCCAATCGCTCTCCGGTTTCATATGGTTGGGATTCGGCAGCATGCTCAGGCCGGTCGGAGAGAAAATCCGCATGTCCCCGTCCTTGCGAACCCGCAGGCAGAATCCACTGAATGCCCACTGTGACAGGGTGAGGTCTGACTTGGGTGTTAGCTTGTACGTGAGTTCGAGGAGATTGGCCCCGGTCCCAGCCGTCGATACCGCCTGAAGTTCTTCTTCCACCAGCACCGAGCCCTCAGCCACCCATTCATTCAACGCCGTGAAGCCATTGAGTTGCATGGTCACGGACCGATTGACAATCCGGCGGTCCTTGACGGGCGCATATTGTCCCCAGCCCCAGAAATCCGCGTCTTTGGCCCCGTGCATCTCCACCCAGGCCAGAAATACTCCTCGGTGATGCCGATGATCGCTGGGCGAAAGATCCGTGACGACCACCCCGTTGGGCGTCGTCAACGGATGAAAAAAACCTCCTGCATCCACCGGCAAATTCACTCCTGGAGGTGGGACCAAATTGTAGGTGAAGACCTCCCGACCATCGCGCTTCAACTTTACCGAGGAGTCGTCGCGCAAGACTTCAGCCGTATGGCGAGTGGCGCAACCTGCGAGGAAAAGGACAGTGAGAAGGGTGCTGAATAGGGCTTTCATTCCGAAGGTGATGCACGTTTATCCCAGAGTACGAGTGCGCAATCAATCCGAACTCGAACACACCCCTGCCCGCACAGCCTAACGTTCAAAACTGGCTTGCGCCCCTCCAGGTCATCCCCGCCATAGCTAGGCTCAGCGTATGGCAACTTTTCCCGGGGCGGGGTACTTCTTGGCTGCGTCATCGAGCACCAAAACCCAGTCGATCATTTCGCCTCGGTCCGGAGAGACAAACTCCCGCTCGCCCTGGTTCTCAAAAGTTCCGATCTCCCTGGCTTTACCGTCGCGGGGATTAAACCACCAAGCCTTCACCTTGTTCCCCTTGATGGCATCCATGTGCACGGAGAAAGGGCGTCCCACGGGAGCGTATACGAAGGCGTAAGTTCCCTCGATATCCCGGGTAGCTGAAAAATGATAACGCCCGGCGCCCGGAACGCTGGTCGGAATCTTGCCAGTCACAATGACGGAGTCATCCGGGATGCGGGTCAGGAAAGGCCGGGATTCGATGAGCGCCCGCCCATATTGCATCTGGGCAGCACCTGGCTGGTTGACTGCTTCCGACCATGGAAGCAGCGGATTGTTGACCGGAGCATGTGCGGCACTAGCCATCTGCCAGACAGAATGGTGTCCGTAGGTATGACCGAAAGCGCCACCAAAGAGATCCCAGTAAAGCGCCCGGCGAACATCGCTGGCGATGGAATGGCCAAACTTCTTCGCGTCGAATGCCACCGGGTGATCCTCGTAGATGGGCTCCGCATCCACGACCGGCTTGGCCGGGTTACGGTCGTAGTCGACCTTGGTTTGATCATAGCGCCCGGTGAATTCGGCTCCGTGACCATTCTGGCGCATGTTGAAGTCCAGCCAGTCGTCCTGGTGAAACCACGTGGCCGAACCACTTCCGCCCGTCGGATGAAACGTGATGAGATGAGCGCCACCATCTCCGCGCCTCAGGCCGCGCGCCATGGCGCGAAGGATTTCCTTCTGGGCGTCATTTTCCACCGGACGATCACCACCGAGTATCCAGACCAAACCCGCATCCCGATATCGGCGGCCCAGCCATTCTCCGTACGACTCCGCATTTGAGACTGTGAAGATTTCCGGGCCTTGCCCCCATTTCTTATTCCATTTATCCCCCCACGTGGGCAGGAAACCAATATACATCCCCAACTCATTCGCCCGTTTGACGATCCAATCCACATGCTGGAAATAAGCCTCGTTCGGCCGACCCAGATCATTCTCGACCAGAGGCATTTCCCGGTAGGCGTTGGGGCCCGTCAAACCATCGAACTCCGCCAATGCCACGGCTTGAATGACGGTAAACCGGCGCTCAGCCCGGTTCTGCAAATACCGCTCCGCATCCTCCCGGTTCAGCCGATGGAATAATTCCCAGGCGGTATCCCCGAGCCAGAAGAAGGGACGCCCCTCCTCCGTCACCAAAAACCGATGATTATCGCTGACCTTCAACTTGGGCAAGGGCGCTGCCGAGAGCGCCGCCGCATAAGCCAGACAAGCCGTCAGGCCAGCGAGAAGTCGTGAGTTCATGGACGGGGATCATGCGACGAAATCCAGTCGATTGCTCGGAGATTTCGCTCCCGGACCAGGAGAATTTTATCGACGATGCAAAAGAGTTCACTTCGAGAGGAGGCCGGAGTGATGAACCCGTCGTTATCGATAAAAACTCATTCAATCCATCGCAAAAGCTCCATGGGCTACGGCTTCGGGCAAATCGTCGGCGCGCACTCCGAACCCCCATCGGCTCGCTTGATTCGCCACCGATCGGCATCGCTCGAACCCTTCAAAATGGCGGAGCCGGTATAGAATCTGAAAAAAGACGACATTGCATTGCAAAAACTGCTTCCTTCCGATTGTGCCAGTGTGCATATTTTGCAGCATACGCTTTCCGCTTGAGAAAACGTACCGTTGTGGGTGTTAGATACGGCGCAAAACTGGGTGAGCGTTTTGGATTGCGAACGATCGATAATAGCGTGGACGCGCCGGAAGAGGGGGGCTGAGACAGCGTAAACTGGTTTGGCGACTTTAAAAAAAGATTACCGTGGACACTTGTGATCAAGGCCATTTTGCGGCCAAACAGCTCTTCTCAGACCTGAGCATTCTTCGTTGGAGCCACGGCAGCCGATTCCGCGTGGCGGTAGCCAAGTCCGCCCCTTTCCGTGGCCAACGGATTCTCGACTACGGTTGTGGCGATGCCACCTATTTCCAGATGCTCCTGCAGTCGGGTCACGCCCCGGCGAGCATGGTGGGGGCCGAACTTGATCCCAACGTCATACGGGCCAATGAAACCAAATTCGCCAAATCCCGCCAGGTAAGCTTCATTCCTTTGGCCGAACTGGATCATCCTCGCCAGCAAGAAGCCTACGACGCCGTCGTTTGCATGGAAGTCTTCGAACACTTGGTCGATCCAGCCAAGTACCTTGACCACATGTGCGCCCTGATCAAACCAGGCGGGCGCCTGTTGCTCAGCGTGCCGGTCGAAATTGGCCTTCCCGTCGTGGTAAAACTTTCCGTGCGCCGATTGGCGGCGATGCGCGGGATTCACGGTTACGATTCGACCATCCCCTACACTTGGGGTGAACTCTTCAAGAGCCTTTTCGCGGGTTCCCAACAACACATCCCCCGGGTGAAGCATGTCTCTCCCGATGGCAGCCCGCCAGTCCATTGCCACAAGGGATTCAACTGGAAAATGTTGCGGGAGCTCATCGCGAAACGGATGAACATCGAGCAAGTCTCAGGCTCACCCGTGCAATGGCTCTCCCCCGCCCTTGGCAGCCAAGTCTGGTTCGAAGCCGTCAAGCCCCTGGGAACTTCCCGTCGCTCCGGAAAATCACAGACACAGTCCCAGAGTCAGGCTGTGGTAAATGCCTGAAAGTGTTGGTGACCGGAGGTAGCACCAGCCATCAAGGGCCAAGATTTCTGTGTTCAGTCACGGCGCAGGGCGCCTGTCTGGCCGGACCAGATCGAAAAAGTCCCTTGCCAGACTGCCTTGGTTTTTCGCACGCTACCGGTCTGCGGTTGCGTTGGCTGGGTAGCTCAGTTGGTAGAGCAGCGGATTGAAAATCCGCGTGTCGCCGGTTCGATTCCGGCCCCAGCCACCACTCTTAACTGCAAGTGCAGCAAGGAGTTAGGCAAGCCGGAGTGGCAACTGCCAGTGAAAGTGCCAGTAACCGGTTCCCGCAAGTACAATCCGGGAACAATTCTGACACTGCCCCGCTGATACACCGCCACTACTTGCCTTCGATTAAGGCGAGTTAATCTGACTGGTTCATGGATTCGCAAATCGACCATGAAAACGCAGTTCACTCTCTACAAGCGCGGTGACACCTACTACGCCCAAGACACGGTCACCGGCAAGCAGTCCAGCCTCCGAACCAAAGACGAGGCCGAAGCCAATACACTAATCCACGCCCGAAACGAGGCCACCCGGCAGTCCTTCCTCAACCTGCGCATAGCCCAGACCTACCTTGCCGCCTCCGACAAGGATATGGTCACCCGCACTTGGCAGGATGTGATGGACGAGTTCATCAAGACCCGCAACGCCGGGAACCGGCTCCGGGTCACCCGCGCCACCGTCGAAGCCCCCTTCGATCTCATCCGCCAGCGCCCCGTCATCGAAACCCAGGCCCAGCACTTCCTGCGCGTGCTGGAGGCAGGTGGTGTCTCTACTAACATATACCTGCGGCGCTTCCACAACTTCGCCTTGGGAATGAACTGGCTGCCATGGCCGATCCTCCCCAAGAAGCAATGGCCCTCCGTCCACCATAAGGAAAAGCGGGCCGTCACCCGCGAAGAACACCAGCGCATCATGAAGCGCGAACCCTACGAAGACCTCCGCGCCTTCTACGATTGCTGCTGGCACCTCGGCGGAGCCCAAGGCGATGTTGCCAAGCTCAAAGCCGAAGACATCGACTGGCGCACCCGCGTGGTGAGCTTTTTCCGCAGCAAGACAGGCGCAGTCCAGATCGTCCATTTCGGCGACAGCTTTGCTGCCACCCTCCAATCGTTGCCCGCCAGTGGCCCGCTCTTCCCCCGCCTCGCCCTCATGAACGAGAAGCAACGCGCCAGCCTCTTCCAACGCATTTGCCGCCGCCTGAAGATTACGGGAGTTTCGCTCCACAGCTACCGCTATGCCTGGGCCGAACGCGCAAAGACAGCCGGATACCCCGAACGCTTCGCCCAAGAAGCTTTAGGCCACAACTCCAAAGCCATCCACCGCGCCTACGCCCGCAAGGCGCAGGTGGTCCTCCCTGCCTTGGAGGATTTCGAGCGAAAGATGCAACCCGCTTTGGTACCAATCCTCCGAATGCCCCAAGCCGTGGCTTAACCGCCCCAAGAATGAAAGGAGATGCCAAAGCATCCTATCCTTACCATTTACCCGGCTTGGCTACCTACGACTCGTTCTACGCGGCTGTCGGAGCGCCGCTCTTGCTGGTTCCATAACTCGACATGCGCCGGGTTGCTGCCGACTCTCAAACCGAGGATTCATCCAATCGGTTTGCGTCCGCTACTGGCAGTGGAGATGATTAACGATCAGGTAAGGTGCGAGGATTCAAAGTCCTTCTCAAACATTGGGAGGCGGATTTAACCTTGGCTGGATGACAGCCCGCCGCAGTCTGGTCTGCTATTTTGAGCAGATCATGGAGAGTGCTACGGTGCAGATTATCTCTTCGAGATCCCTTATTCCGCCCTCACCTAACCCCTCCTCCGTCTGAAATTGCAAAAGAGTCTCTGAGCGAAGAAAGCCATTTCTCTGTCATCTCGACTTCGTGGTTATTCGCTGTGAACTCGATGCACAATCTAGGGGGAAGGTATTCTCAATCCTACGGCAATTTGTGGGGGTCTCTTGATACCCAAATCCCTTAAAGCCACTGCCTTGGATAAGTCAAAGCATCTCAAAGTCGAGAATCACACACTGAGTGTCAATAGAGTCGCTATACTGATCTTCAATCCGTTGTCCATAAATCCTCTTTAGGCTGTAGCATCGTGGTTTTTGATTTCCGTTTACTCTGATCGTGATCCTCATGTCTTTGAATGAACGTTTTTTGATATCGATGGGGTCTATCAAATATGATTCTGCAGTCCAGAGCGATACGGCAAGGCTGTTCGCGAAATCTCCTTCCCTAAAGGGGAGGGTGCGGATTTCATAAAAGAGTGCAATTTTGAATAATTCTGGGAGCTTGGCAGTTGGTAAAATGGCCGAATTTATTCGGTCAACGGAATTGGCGAGCGTTAAGGGATCTAAATCCCAGCTGATACAATATTTAGATTCGTCAGTTTTCGATTTGCCGAGCGTTGTAGAAGCGCTTGGGATGGTTTTTCCCGAGCGTGCCTCTTTTTGAAGTTTCGATGTGGTCGAGCCAGATGATAGTGCGAAAGGTTCTCCACCATCGTACCAGGTGACCTCAGGTTCCACCCTACCGAATGAAAGAACTGCATTTCTCGATTCGTCGAGGGGCATAAGAACGACGAACGAATTCGTGCTGGAAGGCTCGTATACATCGGTACCATGTGCGCTTGGCCCAATCTTCGCAATATAGGAAAGAAGCGGAATCAGCGCCGCGTTATAATCCATCGCCTCGAATGGGATTCTCGGAACCCCTCCTTGGGAAGACTCCGCGTTTTCTCGTATTTCTTGTTCACCGTTTCGCATGAGGTTCCAAAGCGCAGGATCGGTGCTGGAAAATTCCCATTTAAAATGCAAGCTTGTAAGCGGCTGCATCTGAGCAAACGCATCGTCAACACTCCCTTTAAGGACTGGCAGTTCTTTAGGCCAGGTCAGAAAAACGATCGCAAAGAACGCGCCACCGCCACCAGCTTGAATCGACACCTTACCCCAAGTCGTGATTCGGCCTTGAGAAACCAAGCGCACCGACCCAGTGATAAAGAACCCCATTAACCCTGCCAATATGGATGCTATCAATCGTATGATCGGATCGTGTGTGTTGAGTCGAAGGAGGAATACTACCAT
>DATJII010000377.1:0-8573 GCA_035493435.1 Candidatus Limnocylindria bacterium
ATGGCCGCCGTATTGAGGGGTAGCCACAAGGGGTGACTTTCTCCTTGGATACGCCGGAGGGATTCCGCAGTTTGACTCCATGTCGACTCACATCATCGCGGTCGCCAACCAAAAGGGAGGAGTCGGGAAGACGACCACGTCGGTCAACCTTGCCGCCTGCCTGGCCGACAGTGGTTGGAATGTCCTGGTCATTGACTTGGATTCCCAGGCCAACGCCACCAGCGGCTTGGGCATGGAAAAGACCGAAGGCGGAAGCGTTTACCGACCGTTGCTCGGCGAGGGAACACTGGAAGAACGGATCAAACCCACGGCTTGGGAACACCTTTCGCTGATCGCCAGCGAAGTGGACCTGTGCGGCGCCGAGGTGGAACTGGCTCGCTCCGAGGATTACCTCAACCGGTTCAAGGGCATCATCAAACCCGTAGCCGACTCCGGCCGTTTTGACGTCATCATCCTGGATTGCCCCCCTGCCCTCGGCATTTTGACGCTCAACGCTTTTGCTGCCTCCCACAAACTCTTGGTTCCCTTGCAGTGCGAATACTACGCGCTGGAAGGTATTGCCACGATCACCCGTATCCTCGGTCAAATCCGCGACAACGGAATCAATCCGAACCTCGAGTTGCTGGGGGTGGTGATGACGATGTATGACGGCCGCACGAAACTGTCGCAGACGGTGGTTGCGGAGGTCCGTCAGCACTTCGCCGAAAAGGTATTCGATACGGTTATTCCGCGGACGACCCGCGTCGCTGAGGCTCCCAGCTTTGGTAAACCGATCATTCGCTATGACCCTTACAGTGCGGGATCATCTGCATACGCCGTTCTGGCGGAAGAGGTTGCGAAACGTTTGAACCTTCCGAAGCGTTGAAGCGTCTTATTCCCGTTTGACCGGCGGGCAGCCGTGCCGTCAGACTTACCTTCAATTTCCATAGAGCAATTCCCATGAAGATTCATTCGACCCTCCTCACCGCGAGCACCGCCCTGCTGCTCGCTGGCGGAACTGTTTTGGCATCCGACTGGCCAGCCTATCGCGGCCCCACTCACGACGGTCTGAGTGCCGAAACCATCTCCAGCACCTGGCCCGCCACAGGTCCCAAGGTGGTGTGGAAGGTTCCCAGCTCCGCCGGCTTCAGCTCCTTTGTAGTGGCCGATAATGAATGCTTTACTTTGGAACTCCGGAGCATCGAAGGCGTGGAACAGGAGGCTGTGGTGGCTCGTAATGCCGCTGACGGCAAGGAATTGTGGGTCCAAGGGCTGGGCACCGTTAAGATTAATGACGGCGGACAGTCTGGCGCGAAGGGAAATGAAGGCGGCGACGGGCCTCGTTCTTCTCCAGCTGCCGATGGCGGTAAAGTGTACACGTTTTCGGCCCGCTTGGTGGTCCAATGCTGGGACGCCAAGACTGGCAAAGAGATCTGGAAGCGGGATCTGGCCAAGGAACATCACGGAGCCAACATCTCCTGGATGAACGCGCAGTCGCCGGTGGTCGAAGGTAATCTGGTCCTCGTCGCCGGGGGCGGTCCGGGTGAGGCCTTGCTTGGCCTCAACAAAGCCACGGGTGAAGTGGTCTGGAAAGGCTTCGACGACAAAGTCACTCATGCAACCTGCGTGCCGACCACGATTCTTGGCCAGCGTCAGGTCGTTTATTTCCTCCAATCTGGCCTGCTTTCAGTGGAGCCCAAGACCGGCAAGGAACTCTGGCGCTATAAGTTTGACTACCGGGTCTCTACGGCGGCGTCCCCGGTGATCGCTGGAGACATTGTTTATTGCTCGGCGGGATACGGCGTCGGCGCGGGAGCGGCCAAGATCACCAAAGACGGCGACGCTTGGAAGGCCACGGAAATTTACCGTATCAAGGGTGACAAGCCGCTGGCAAACCACTGGTCCACTCCGGTGCTCAAAGACGGGTACCTGTACGGCATGTTCCAGTTCAAGGAATACGGTTCCGGCCCGGTCAAATGCGTCGAAATCGCCACCGGCAAGGTCATGTGGGAGAAGGCCGGATTTGGCCCTGGCCAAGTGATTCTTTCCGGCAACAACGTCATCGCCTTGGGTGATGACGGCAGTTTGGTCCTCATCGCCGCCAAGCCTGATGCCTATACCGAAGTAGCCCGGGCGGACGTCTTGGATGGCAAGTGCTGGACCACACCCGCGCTGGCCAACGGTCGCGTCTTTGTACGCAGCACCACCGAAGCAGCCTGCCTCGACCTCTCAAGCAAACGCGCGGCTAAGTAGTATCTGCGGCAATCTCTAAAAAAAGCAGCGGCTACGTGCCGCTGCTTTTTGCTTTAGCCGCTCTTAGATCGTTTGGGACAGGAAACCGCCGTCGACCCGAAGGTCGGTGCCGGTTACGAAACTGCTGGCGGCGTGGCTCGCCAGGAAAACCACCGCTCCGGCCAGTTCCGAGGCTTCGCCAAAACGCCGCATGGGGGTGTGATTCAGGATCGATTCCGCCCGCGGCGTCGGGGATCCGTCTTCCTTGAACAACAGTTTCCGGTTTTGTTCGGCGGGGAAAAATCCTGGAGTGATCGAGTTTACTCGCACGCCTTGGGAAGCCCATTCACGAGAGAGAAATTGCGTGAGGCTTAACACACCTGCCTTGGCGGCCGAGTAGGCGACGACCCGCGAAAGGGGAGTGTGGGCTGATACACTCGCTATATTGATGATACTGCCCGACTTGCGGGCACACATGCCGGGGCCGAAGACCTGACAGGGCAGCAAGACTCCGCCCACCAGATTGAGATCGAAATTGGCGCGCCACGCGTCGAGCGACATTTGTTCGAACGCCAGATCGGCGGTCACGGTGGCCTTGGGGTCGTTGCCACCCGCGGCGTTGACGAGGATGGAGGGCAAACCCAAATGCCGTTCGATATCCTCGAGCGCCTGTTCGAGTTGTCGGCGATTCAAGGCGTCGGCTGCAAAGAAACCGGCGCGTCGTCCGAGTGCTTGGATCGCGGCCACGGCATCGCGGCCACGCTCTGGATTGCGACCGATCACGGCAATATCAGCACCAGCCTCAGCCAAGGCCTGGGCCATGCCTCCGCCCAGCGATCCGGTTGCACCAATGACCACCGCCACTTGTCCCTGAAGATCAAATCGATTCATAAACGCGTCGTCCGCACTCGAACCTAGAAAGACCGTAACGATGGGGCGGATCAGGTGGATTTGGCAAGCCGCTGGCGGGCCACCAAGCCAGCCGCCAGAGCAATACCGGCACAAGCCAGATACGGCGCAGGCCTATGGATACTGTACAATTTGGTGGCAAAGAGAGGCCCCAGAACGCGGGCCAAGGTGCCCGCACTCTGGGCCACTCCCAGAGTCGCGCCCTGCTCGGCGGCGGGTGAGTTCTGGCTGATCAAACCCATGGTGGGCGCGCGATTGATGCCGGAACCGGCGGAAAAAATGGCCAGCGCGAACAACAATCCAGCCAGACCCGCCATGTAAGGCAGCAACACCAAACTCAGGGCGACCACGACCAAACTCGCCCAAATGAGTTTTCGCTCACCGAAGCTCTTCACCAAACGGCCGATCCCACCGCCCTGCACCATCGCACCCGTCAGGCCGCAATAGGCAAAAATGTAGCCCACCTGGCCGGGGAGATAGTGAAACTTGTCGTCGAGCAATAGGGGCAACGTGCTTTCAAAACAGGTGAAACTAAAGGTCGCGAGGAAATAGAGCATGATCAAGAAGCCTACTTCCGGCAGGGCGAGCACATGACCTATTTGAGCCATCCGTTGCCGACGCACGGGTTGGACCGCATTGGGATCCCGGCTCTCGACCAGAATGAAACAACCGCTGATGAAGTTCAGCGCGCAAATGATGGAGGCGACGACACCCGGTCCGCTCGCACCAAATTTGGCAAAGGCTACCCCCCCGATGAACGGTCCCAGAATGAATCCCAAACCGAAGGCCATGCCGATCATTCCCATACCCCTGGACCGATTCTCAGGAGTCGTCACGTCCGCGATGTAAGCCGATGCTACGGAGATATTTGCACCGCAGATTCCAGCCATTACACGGGACGCCAGGAGAAGCCAATAGGCGAGTTGATGATCCTGGGTAGCCGAAAAAGCCCACAGAGCGTAAGCGAAAACAGAACCGCAGTTGCTGATCAGGATGACCGGCCTCCGCCCGATGCGGTCCGACAGTTGTCCCCACCACGGAGCAAAGAACAACTGCATCAAGGAGTACGAGCTCATGATAAGCCCTACTGCAAGCCCTTCAGCACCATAGAGTTTTGCGTATTGGGGAAGCAACGGAAGACAGATCCCGAACCCGATCAGGTCAACGAAAACGGTCAAAAAAATGATGAACAGAGACGGTTTCTTCATGCTCCGCCGACATGCTGCGGGTCGCTGGGATGGGGTGCAATACGCATTTTGGCTCCGGGAGGTCGTTGCGTACTCACCCGGGAAACAGGGACTGGCGCTACCCCCCAAACCTGGAGTATGTTCGGGCCATGCAATTCAGTTCCGGCCTGAAGGCGGCGGGGGATTCCCCTGCCGTTGCGACTGGAAGACGTACGCTGGGACCGTTGAGCAACGGTCATGCGGGCGCGATTCCGCGTGCGCGGATGCAGCGCGCCATGGAACTCTACCGGACGATGCTGACGGCCCGGTGGGTGGATCGGGTGGAGATGGAATTGGTCAACCGGGGCGAAGGCTTCTTCCACGTGGGCGGCGCCGGGCATGAAGCTTCATGCGTTCTCGCGGGCCACTTGACACCGGACGATTGGCTGCATCTCCATTATCGCGACAAGGCGTTGATGATGGCCCGTGGAATTCCGCCCATCCAGTTCTTCCATAGCCTGTTATGTACGGCGGAGTCGCACTCGGCGGGACGCCAGATGAGCGCCCACCTGAGCGCACCGGAACTAAAGATCCTGAGCTTGGTCGGACCGGTGGGAAATAACGCCCTCCAAGCCGTGGGTGTCGCCCACGAAATCCGTCACCAAATCGTCAGCGGCCTGCGAGCCAAGACGGCCAAGTCGCCCATCGTTCTCTGTGTCGTGGGTGATGGAACGACCCAGCAAGGTGAAGTCTTGGAAGCCATCGGCGAAGCGGTTCGCGCCCAATTGCCAGTGTTGTTTCTCATCGAGGACAACCAACTCGCGATTTCCACCACCACCACAGGAACCACTTTTTACGATCTGCCGAAAGGTCCGGCAGCGGAATTTTACGGGCTGCCGATTCATCGTTTCGACGGGCGGAGTGTTCTCGACTGCGATTTGGAATTGGGCGCGTTGGTGGCCCAATTGCGGACGGGATCAGGTCCCGCGATCGCCGTTTTGGCGGTCGAACGCCTGACTCACCATACGAACGCTGACGACGAACGCGCCTACCGCGCGGAGTCGGAAATCTCCGAAGTGCGGGCGCAGGCAGATCCGATACTTTTACTTCGGGACCGCCTCCTCGCGAGCGGGGTGACTTCTGCCCAGTTGGAGTCGCTGGAGCGGGAGATCGAAGCAGGGGTTCGTGCGGACGCGGATACCGCCCTGGTGGCCCCCAATCCCGAGGTCAATTTCGATGCGCGGGCCAAGCTGAATGTCCCCACCGCCCCGGCCGCACCGTACCGAAATGGGACGGCACCGAATGAGAGTAAGCCGCGGACGATGATTGAGGCGATGCGCGACGTCTTGCGGGCCCGCCTGTCGGGTGACCCGCGGGTCACGTTGTTTGGCGAAGACATTGAGGATCCCAAGGGAGACGTTTTCGGGCTGACCCGCGGACTGACGACCGCGTTTCCCCGCCAAGTCAAGAATGCCGCCCTAACCGAAAGCACAATTCTTGGCGTAAGCATTGGCCGGGCCATGGCCGGGGGACGTCCCGTGGCTTTCATCCAATTCGCGGATTTCCTGCCCCTCGCCTATAACCAGATAGCAAGCGAACTGGGCTCGCTTTACTGGCGCACCAATGGCGGGTGGCCTGCGCCAGTCCTGATCCTGGCGCCTTGCGGTGGATACCGTCCCGGCCTGGGACCTTTCCACGCCCAAACCTTTGAAAGCACCTTCGCCCACGTCCCCGGGCTCGATGTGGTCATGCCCAGTTCCGCAGCGGACGCGGCGGGTCTGCTGAACTCCGCCCTGGATGGTGGTCGTCCGACACTTTTCCTATACCCGAAGGTGCTGCTCAACGACGCGGCGGCAGCCACCACGGCAGCCGTCGAGGAATTCCGGGTGCCCGTCGGGAGTGCCCGCATCCTGGCGGAAGGCACCGAACTTACACTGGTGACCTGGGGGGCGACGGTGGCCCTTTGCCAGCGGGCGGCGCAGGCCCTCGCAGGGGCCGGGGTATCCTGTGATTTGATCGATCTCCGGAGCATCAGCCCCTGGGACCGGGAAACCGTCCTGTCCAGCGTGCGCAAGACCGGCAGGGTCATCGTGGTGCACGAGGATAATCATAGTTGC
Organism: Candidatus Limnocylindria bacterium; assembly: GCA_035493435.1. Classification (GTDB taxonomy): domain Bacteria; phylum Verrucomicrobiota; class Verrucomicrobiia; order Limisphaerales; family UBA9464; genus DATJII01. The sequence goes on from DATJII010000377.1 coordinate 6,404, forward strand.
GGTTTTGGCGCGGAGGTGCTGGCCACGGTGCTGGAGCACGCGGGCCAGCCGGTGGCCGGGCGCCGGGTCACGAGGCCCGACACCTACGTGCCTTGTAATTATACCAACCAGCTGGAAGTCCTGCCCTCGCTGAAGCGGGTCATCGAGACCGCCGCCTCGTTGTGCGACCTTGAGGTTTCCTTCCGGGACCGCGACGCCGCCGTAAGCGGCGAGTTCGTGCTGCAAGCGGTGGGTTCCAGCCCGGCGGACCAGAATGTCACCGTGCTGGAATGGAAAGTGCGCGACGGCGACACCATCAAGGCCGGCGACATGCTGGCCGAATGCGAGGCGGACAAGGCGACTTTCGAACTGCGCGCGCCGATGGGCGGGCGGATCGAGCAACTGCTGACCGAAGGAGAACAGGTCAAGGTGGGAGCCACCCTGGCGTTGATCCGTACCCAGGCGGGAGCCAGGAACATGCGCCGGGTTCCCAACGAACTGGTGCCGGTTATTAGAAAACGTACCTCGACTGTTCGCCCGGTGGCGCAAGCCAAGAGCGTCATGGACGCACCCGCAGTCGTAGGCTTGACCGGACTTTCCTTTGTCACGGGATCCCGGCTGGTCAGCAACGAAGAGGTGGCCGCCTGGTTCCCGAATCGATCGGCGGCGGACATCCAGCAGCGCACAGGCATCGAGCAACGCTATTTCTGCGGTGAAGGCGAATCTGCGCTGACCCTGGCTGCGGCTGCGGCTGACAAAGCCCTCGCGGCGGCGGGGCTAACGGTCACCGACCTCGATGCCATCTATGTCAGCACCAGCACTCCGGTAAGCATCAGCCCGAGCCTCGCGTGCCTGGTGCATCATCACCTTTGCAAGAAGTCCGGGACCACCAAGGACCTGCCCGCAGTGGACCTATTGGCGGCCTGCAGCGGCTGGTTATACGCCTTGCAGGCAGCCTACGACCTGTGCCATCAGGACCCTTCGGCGCGGGTGCTGGTCATCACCAGCGAGGCGATGTCCCGGTTCCTGGACCATTCGGATTTCGACACGGCCATCGTTTTCGGCGATGCGGCAACCGCCACCATCGTGTCGGGCGGAGCCCATATGAGTGGAGCTTCCGTCACGATGCGTCGCCCGGTACTCAGCGCAAGGGGTGAGGATGGATCTATTCTCAGCCTGGGGCGCATGGATGGACGGACTTGCGACGCGGTCTCGATGGACGGTCTCAAAGTATTCCCCATCGCCGTTCGAAAGATGCCGGCCATGCTCGAAATGGCCTGCGCGGAAGCAGGGTTCGCGGCCAAGGACCTTGACTGGATCATTCCTCACCAAGCCAACGGACGCATCATCGCCGCCGCGCAACGCCATGCCGGCTTGCAAATGGGACGCATCATCAACAACGTCGCCCGTTATGGTAACACTTCCTCGTCCAGCATCCCCATTGCCCTGGCGGAAATGCTGGCCGAGGGAAAGACCGGGCGCATAGGCCTCTGCGCGTTCGGCGGTGGATTCACGTTCGGAGCCGCGGTGGTGGACGCGAAATGAGATGGTGGCTACGGAATACAACGGGCAATCGTCCCCATCCCGCGTGGGATGTTAGAAAGCAGCCGGTAGTCGAGTGCAGCGGCACCACCGATATGCCAGGAAAGATCAATCGCTCGCACCGACGGTGCATTCGGTAGATTCGCTCAACGCGAGCGGCGTTTTCGTGAGCCAAGAAGGCTCCCGTTTCCGGCCTCGCCAAACCAAAACTCCCGGGCTGGCCTACCTTGCCTGTATCCGATAAAAACGGGTCGCGGAGGCCGCAGTCGGATCGGTTAACGCCTGGATGTCGCCGTTGCCAGTCTTTTCGCCTGGCAACGCCAGCCATTCGGCGTCGCCCAAATCATTCTTATATTCCAGGGAATAAACGATCCCGCTCCCAGTCCGGAAGGTGACCGTGGGCACCCCGTCGTCAACTGTGATGCTTTCGATGACGGGCGCGCCGAGGACCGCGTTGTAAATGACGAGGGCGAAATCCTGGCGGGGACCGTTGTCTGGATTGGGCACGCCGGGGGCCACGACGTTTGACGCAGTGACCTTGACGGTAAACTCGCCGGAATAGCCCGGGGCAATGATGATGTTCTCCACGTTGTTAAGGAAATCGGCGTTGCCACCGATCTTGGAAACGGGACCATTGAAAACGTTTCCA
>DATJII010000378.1:0-13757 GCA_035493435.1 Candidatus Limnocylindria bacterium
ACTTAGATAATCCTAGGAAGCACCCGGATAGACGCGCTGAAATTCGACAGGAGAGAATCAATTGAAGCAGGTTTCCATCATGCTGGTGGCAGGGGAAGCGAGCAGTGACCAACTGGCCGCCCAGTTGGCCGTCGCTTTACGGCATGAATTGGGGCCGCGTTGTGGGTTTGCCCCGATATTTTTCGGCGCTGGCGGCGCCAAAATGGCAGAGGCTGGAGTGGAACTCAGCCTGGATCTGGTGCGGCACGCCATGATTGGTATTCCGTCACCCCAGCAGGTTTCCAAGTTTACCGGCTTCCGGGATAATCTACTCCGGATGGCTTTGGATCGTTGCCCGGATGTATTCGTAGGCGTGGACTCGTTTGCTTTTAACGGAAGCTTGGCCGCGAAGATTCACGAGGCCGCAGGAAAGCGTCAGGGACGCTTTCATAATTGGCGACCACGCATCGTGCAGTTCGTTTCGCCGCAGGTCTGGGCTTCCCGTCCCGGGCGAGCCAAGCGGCTGGAGCGTCATCACGATCTTCTCTTGAGCATCCTTCCGTTTGAGAAGACTTGGTACGCTAAACACGCACCCAAGTTGCGGGTTGAGTTTGTGGGCAACCCGTTGGTGGATCGTTTTGCTGGAATCGATGTGCGCTCGAATCGGGCCCGTGAGATGCCGGGGCAGTTGCCATTGGTATTGTTTCTCGCGGGAAGCCGCCGCAGTGAGTTGAAGCGGCATTGGCCCATCCTCGTCGAGGCGGCGAGACTCATACGGAGTCAGGTTCCGGTTCGATTCCGGGCGGTGCTGCCGAATGAAGCCATGCGTTCAACGTTGGAAAACCTATTTCCTTCGGGTAGGGACGCGGGCTTGGACATCGAACGAGTGGTTGGAGGATTGTCCGATTCGTTGCAGGAGGCGACGGTGACCTTGGCTTCGACAGGCACGGTTACCGTCGAGTGCGCTTGGTTCGGTGTTCCCACGGTGGCGCTTTATCGGACGAACTGGACCACGTATCAAATTGGGCGACGGATTGTTACGGTGCCTTTTTTGGCGATGCCGAACCTGTTGGCGGGCAGGGCGGTGATGCCAGAATTCGTTCAGGACGACGCCACTCCTGCGAATGTCGCGCAGGCAGCACTTCGATTTCTTAAGGATCGGCAACGATGGGCTCAGAATCGGGAAGAGCTGTTGGCGGTAGCCGGGACCTTGGGTGAACCCGGGGCGTGTGAAAGGGCGGCGCGGGCGATTTCGGGGCTGTTGTGAGCGGAATTCCCGACCTTGGTAGTCGACCGCAGAAGACACCGAGGTTGGAGGCTTTTCTTTCCCTTCGGACTACAGACGCGTAGGGTTATCGGGTGAGTTTGCTGGAAGAGATGATCCATTTGGCGGAACGCGCGAAGAAGGCTTCGCGGCAGCTCGCCACGTTGCCAACGGACGCTAAAAACGCCTGCTTGCGGGCGATGGCTGACGCCTTGGTGGCGGCGACGCCCGCTTTACGAGAAGCCAATGCCCGCGATTTGGAGGTGGGACGATCACTAGGCTTGAGCGGCGCGATGATGGAACGGTTGACCCTGGATGAAAAGCGTATCGCAGCCATGGCCAATGGCTTGCGCGAAGTGGCGGCCTTGCCTGATCCCGTAGGTCGTGTTCTGGATGAGCGGGTGCGTCCTAACGGGTTGGAACTGAAGAAGATCTCTACGCCGATTGGAGTGGTGGTGATCATTTACGAATCACGTCCCAACGTAACGGCGGATGCAGCCAGCCTGTGTTTCAAGACGGGTAACGCCACGATTTTGCGCGGAGGCAAGGAGGCGCTGAACTCGAATCTCCTGATCGCTTCCACCATGATTGCCGCAGGTAAGGCGGTACTGCCCGAGTTTCCTGAACACGCCATCCAAGTGGTGCCGACAGCCGACCGGGAAGCAATACCTGCGCTGCTTTCGCTGACCCATCTGGTGGATCTATGCATGCCGCGTGGTGGTGAAGGGCTGATCCGTGCGGTGACGGCCTGCAGCAAGGTGCCGGTGATCAAGCACTACAAAGGTGTCTGCCATGTCTATGTCGACAAGGATGCGAATTTGGACATGGCGAATGAGATCCTTTTCAACGCCAAGGCCCAGCGGCCTTCGGTGTGCAATTCTGCCGAGACAGTGCTTGTCGATCGGGCCGTTGCCAAAGCGTTCTTACCCATGGCCGCCAAACGCTTGTCCGCGAAGAACGTGGAATGGCGGGGCGACGAGGAAACCGTTGGCATCCTTTCAACGCTCAATGGCACTTTGAACGCGCCCTTGAAACGAGCGACGGAGGAGGATTTTTCGACTGAGTATAACGATTATATCCTGAACGCCCGCATCGTGGATGGTGTAGGCGCCGCGATTGAGCACATCAATCGTTATGGATCCAATCACAGCGATACGGTCGTGACGGCGAACGCAGATTCGGCTCGCCGTTTCCTGGCGGAGGTGGATTCGGCAGCGGTCTATTGGAACGCGTCGACACGATTCACCGATGGCGGTGAGTTTGGCATGGGCGCAGAGATTGGCATCAGCACCGACAAGATCGGGGCTCGTGGGCCTATGGGGCTGGAGGAGCTCTGCAGCTACAAGTGGATTGGCATAGGGACGGGGCAGGTGAGGGCGTGATGCTTGGAGGCAAACAATCGGTTGGGCGATCCGTTTTAATTTTTTCGTCCGCACATCGAAGCGTAGAACCCTGACAGGAGAACACTTAGGATGTATATCACGCTTCGTTGCAGTCAGTTGTGCGTTCTGGAACGAAGCCTCTTACCGATGGCAGGGCTCGACGGAGTCTTGCCCTCCCGGTTTTTGGCGGACGCAAAACATGCGCTCGGGCCATCGACAGGGGGCCTGAGCACCACATGAAGAAATTTCCAAGATCCCTTACGCCAACATTCGCTTCGGTTTCTCGATGTTCGGCAGGAAGATCGTTAGTAGCCCGATCAACGGCAGGAAGGCGCAGACCTGGAACACAAAGTTGATCCCTTGGTGATCCGCGAGTTTGCCTAGGATGGCGGAGCCAATACCGGCGATGCCGAAGGCCAAGCCAAAGAACAGACCGGCAATCATGCCCACGCGCCCAGGCATGAGTTCTTGGGCGTAGACCAAGATGGCGGAGAAAGCCGAGGCCAGGATGAACCCAATCACCATGCTCAGGGCGGCGGTGGCAAACAGGCCGACGTGCGGAAGGACGACGGAAAAGGGTGCGACGCCCAGGATGGATACCCAGATGACGCGCTTACGTCCAATGCGGTCGCCGATGGGGCCGCCAATGATCGTTCCCAAGGCCACCGCGCCCAGGAATAGAAACAGGTAGTACTGAGCATTCTGGATCGAGAGCTTGAACCGATCCATCAGGTAAAACGTGTAGTAATTGGTGAGGCTGGCGAGGTAGATATACTTCGAGAATATCAAGGCCACCAATATCGCCAGGGAAACGAAAACCTTTTTCCGGGACAGGACGGGAACACCCGTTTCCGTACGGGACTGGGATTGTCGCGCGTGATGCTGATTTTTGCGCTGCCATTGGCCGACATTCCACAGTACGGCGACGCCTATCAGCGCCACGATCGAAAACCACGCGATATAATGTTGGCCGTGCGGGACGACGACCGAAGCGGCGAGCAAGGGACCCAGTGAGGTTCCCGCATTGCCGCCGGTCTGGAAAATGGATTGGGCCAAGCCGCGGCGTTCGCCAGCGGCCATATGGGCAACGCGGGACGCCTCAGGATGAAATATGGACGATCCCAAACCGATCAAACCGGCCGAAAGCAGAATCACGTGATAACTTGGTGCGAACGCCAACGACAACAAGCCGAGGAGCGTGAGGCTCATCCCAATGGAAAGGGTATGGGGAATCGTGCGCCGATCAGTGACGAAACCGACGACCGGTTGGAAGATCGACGCCGTTACTTGGAAGGCGAAAGTGATGAGCCCCAACTGGGTGAAAGTCAGCCCGTAAGAGCTTTTAAGAACCGGATAGATGGCAGGCAACAAGGCTTGGATGATGTCATTCAACATGTGGGAAAAACCCACGGCGAACAGGAGACTGAAAACCGTTCGGGACGCGGCGGGCGCGGCAGACACCGTTGTCATACCCGTCGGAGGAGCCGCTATACTACCACTCGATTGCATACCCCCGAATCGTAGCCAAGGAGGCCCAAGGGGCAACCAGCGTGGGTGGTGTTAATCCGCCTTTGGCTGGTGTTTTTCTCGGAATTGGTCGCGAAAGATGGCGGGAGGCAGGCCGGTATGGCGGCGAAAAAATCGCCCAAAATAAGAGGAATCGGTGAAACGAAGCTGATATCCAATCTCGGAAACGCTTAAGTCCGAGTAGCATAGCAACCTCTTGGCGTCCAAGAGGCGACGTTCACGAATGATCTCCCCGGCCGCCTTGCCGGTTTGTTCCTGCACGGTGTCGTGCAGGTGGTTCGTGCTGACCCCCAAGAGTTGGGCGTATTCGGCAACCGATTGAAGTTCCCGGAAGCGTTCCTCGACAGTCCGTTGAAATTGCCGCGCCAGTTGCGCTCCCCGGGTGAGTCCAGCGACTGAATGAGTCTTCCCATGGATGCGGCTCGCCCGCACAAAAATGATCCGGAGCATCCACCGGAGCATGTCTGCCGCACCCGCTTCCGAGCGGTCGAATTCCCGCTGCATCTCCGCGAACATATCGACCATGGTCTGCTGCTGATCTTCGGGCACTGGTAGGCAGGGGTGTTCCCCTGTGGAAGCGAAAAAGGGAAATTCAAACAGACGGCTCGGTGGTGGGACGCGGTGATCGAAGAAGTCTTGGGTGAAGGACACGGTCGTGCCGCCCACGCCGTGATCGGCCAGTACGGCGTGAACCTGTCCTGGCAAGAGGAACATCAGGGTGATTCCCTCGACTGGGGTTTCACGGAAGTCGTGCATCAGGACGGCCTTCCCGTGCAGGAGGAATACCTGGAAGAAATCGTGGTAGTGAGGATGACGTCGTTGGGGATGCTGGTTGATCGACACCCGGAACGGAAGGATGACAAAGCCTTGTTCGCGCAATGGCGAGGGGCCGAATTCGCTGAGTCCGTAGGCCGGAATCCCACGACGATTCATGAGGTCGCCAGCTTCGTACCTGCAAGGCGGGCTGTCACTTGCATTTGGCGATTTTGACGGTCGCATGGAGAACGTCTAACCTCCCCGCACTTGAAGACGATGGATGCCTCGAGAAATGCGCATTTCGTTCGCGATTCCCTTCCTCCGGGAGGGCTTTTCGCCGACCAGCATTGGCGTATTGCACCGGCGCCGTTCCCGTTGGAGAAGGATTTGGCGGAGGAGTTGGAAACAATGGGACGGGTCCTCCTGCAATTCTATCGTGCCGTCAATCTGCTCTATCGACGAAGTGTCGAAGGCAAGGCTCCGGAGTGGGTGGCGCAACTGCTCGATCAAGGCAAGCCGGCCGAATTGATCGCGTTGCAGCGTCACGCGGCCTTTAAGCAGGAGGTGCCCCGGGTGATTCGACCTGACGCGTTGTTGACCGAAGGCGGCTTCATGATCTCGGAATTGGATTCCGTCCCGGGTGGAATCGGGCTCACCCAATGGCTGAACCAAACCTATGAAGAGGTGCGCACCAGCCCGGTTCATTTGGCTGACGAGCTTCATATGGCGACTGCACCAGTGATCGGTGGGCTGGGCGGGATGAAGGACGGATTCATGCAGATCTTTGGCGAAGCCAAACGGATTTGCGTGGTGGTTTCCGAGGAGTCCGCCGGGTATCGGCCGGAAATGGAATGGTTCGCTGCTAACCACGGCGGCGGCCGGATGAAAGTCGTCGATCAGCAATTCGCCGAATTCGAGCCCGGTGACGCTGTTTACCGCTTTTTCGAATTGTTCGATTTGCCGAACGTTCCGAATGCCTATCCGCTGTTCAACCGGGCGGCAGAAAAGACGATTCGGGTGACGCCGCCACCCAAGCCAATCTTTGAGGAAAAGCTTCTCTTCGCCCTCCTATGGAATCGGAATCTGCACGGGTACTTCCGCCAGGAACTGGGTGAAGGATTCCTGAAGCGATTGCTCAAAGTAGTGCCGCAGACGTGGGTGATGGATCCGTCGCCGCTGCCCCCTCACGCCGCTTATCCGGGATTGGATATTACCGATTGGCGCCAACTGGAATCGCTGTCGCAAAAGGAGCGGGACCTTATTCTCAAGGTGTCCGGGTTTTCTCCGGAAGCATGGGGTGCGCGGGGTGTTTATCTCGGCAGCGATTTGTCATCTGCCGATTGGGCGGTGGCTGTCCAAAAGGCAATCCAAGGCTGGCCGGGTACAGTCCACGTCTTGCAGCGCTATCACAAGCCTCGTAGCGTGGCGTCCCAGTACTATGACTTTGAGAAGGGAACGACCGTTCCCATGCCCGGACGCGTGCGATTGTGCCCGTATTATTTCGTGGTGGGCGAAGGCGACGCGGCCAAGCCCAAACTGGGCGGCGTCCTCGCCACTATCTGTCCGGCGGACAAGAAGATCATCCACGGAATGAAGGACGCGATCCTGGCGCCGTGTTCGGTGGAGGAGTCGAAGTAAGCATGGCTCGGGGAGTGAACAAACTTCAGCGAAATCATCCGAACCCTGGAATCTGTAAAACCTCCGTAGGGCGTCACATTTGGTCGATGGGAGGGAAATGAAGACGGATCTCACGCGGAGAACGGGCCACTACTGAAGAGGTGCTTTGCGCCAGTGAACCTCATAGATCAAAGCCAGTTTGAGTGCTGAGGCAGCTCGAAAATATGCGCTTCTATGGCGTTTTTTTGTGATTTGACCTCTTCGGATACAACAGTCTCTATCTGAATTAGTTACGCGATTGGTTCATTGGTAGGCGCGGAGCCGCGGAGGGGGAGAGAAAACGAATCGGGAAATTAACGTACGAACTCCTATAAGAAACCCCTTTTTCGTCCTCATTTTTCGTGTCATTCGTGCTACGCGTGAGACATGCCTCTTTTCAAATCAACTGGACCCAAGCCAGCGCTTTGCAACCGGCGAAAGGCGACGTATCGTAACGACAGAATGGCGAACGACCATCAGTCGGCGAAACCGGCGAAGAAGGGAAAGAAAATGCTCTTGGGTGTCGGTTTGGATTCCGACGGACACAAGCGCGTAACTCAAGGATCCAACTTCGCTTTGGTGGGAGGCACGAAGGAAACCCACGAAGAGATGACCGAAAAGGCCATCAAGATTAACGAGAAGCTGAAACAGCGGGGCAAAACGCTGGAGAGCGTTGAGCGTAAGGAGTTTGAGGACATTGCCGGTGAAGTAGGGCTCCACCGGAACGCGCCAGAGTCGAATTAGTTTGGGACGCAGCAGGCCCTACTAGGCCTCTTCGATCTCGTGCTTGGGTTCGGGGAGCGATTGGGTAAACACCGCACCCACCAAGGCAAACACCCCAGCCACTGCCGCTGCGGTAATGGCAATCTTGGCGGGACTCGGAGGCACCGAGGCCGAGAAGGTGAAAGTGAACCACGCTGCTGAGGTACCCAAAACGCGGCCGCCGATATTGGCCGCAAAACTCTCTCCGGTTCCACGCAGGTGCAAGGGGTAGATCAGGGGAAGGTAGTTGCCCCAGAAGCTGAAAGTGGCCACCACCAGGAAGCCCGCTACGCCGACGCCCAATTTGACCATCTGGAGATTGCCGGAGTCGGCAAGGTGATTGGATAGCCACCAGAAAAAGAGCGGTAGGTAGATCATGGCCGGCACGTGGAAGATGCGTAGCAACCAGCGGCGGCTGGCGACAAAGAGGGCGCAGAGAGCCAAGGCGATTCGCCCCAAGAGCCCACCGATTTCCTGCCATTCCTGCACGTTGGCAGCCACGGATTCCTCCGCCACCTTGCCGGCCGCAGCCAAGGCTTTGGGAGCGGGTTTCGGTTTACCATCCGCTTCCGCCTGACTCACCAAAGCGTCCTGGCGGGCCTTGGCAATGACTTTCACGTCAGCCAAACCGGGAACGATCTGGGGCAGGTGCTGGATGGCCCCGAAGGCCATGCCGTAGCAGGAGGCAAAAACCACCGCTGAAACGAGGGTCGCCCGACGGAATTCAGGCGAAAACAAGGCGGCCAGACTGGGACGCTTGAGCAGGCCCGCATTCTTCTTCTGTTGCCAAACAGGTGACTCCGGCAAGAACGGGCGAATGATCATTAGCGGAATCGCTGGCAGCAGGCCGGAGATCAGGGTGTATCGCCAAGCTTCGTGTCCGCCGTGGACTTCAGGGAAAGCAGTGACGTGATTCACAATCCAGTGATTGGCGAAGGCCACCATGATGCCGCCAAGTGAGGAAAAGGCCTGGGTGAAGCCGAGCACTTTTTCCCGTTGTTTGCCGTCGGGAAACAACTCCGCCAACCAAGCCACAGCCGCGACAAATTCCACGCAAACACCCGCGAAAACGAAACAACGGAAGACAAGCAGTTGAGGCAATGAGGTGGCCAAACCCGCCGCCAAGGCACCGAAGGCGTACAAGAGGATTGAGCCCGTCAGCACGCGGCGGCGGCCAAAACGATCCGTGAGCCACCCACCGAGCAACCCGAAGACGCCGCCGACGATGGCGGGCACAAAAAACAGGAGCCGTCCCCAATACGTAAATTCGGGTTTGCCGGGCACCAAAAGCGCCAACCCGTCAGGCCCGGTCCCGCCGAGTGCGGCCAAGGCGGGCTTGATGACGAGCGGGAGGACCAGCAGGGCATACGTGTCGAACGCAAACCCGATGGTCGCGATGACGCAAATCAGCCACGCTGTCATCGACAAGCGCGGGGCAGCGGTGGAACTCATACGTAGGCGTATTAAATGGCTGCTCCCGATTGGACGCAAGCTTCAATGGGAGTTGGAAAAGATGGTCAACGCTTGACCTCATGTCTCGGGAGAGTGAATTTTGTGCAACATATTCTCCGAGACACTTCGATGCCGGGCGGTACGCTTCGCTGCTTCGAATTAAGGGGATTCCTCATTCCTTGTGAAATCAAAACACGTTTGGGCTGCGGTAGCGGTGGTGCTCGCCTTGGTGCCAGTTTGGGTGTCGGGACAAGTGGTCATCAACGAAATCCTCTATCACGCCCCGGACGAGTTGGACGACTTGCAATACGTGGAACTCCACAATGCCGGTCCCAAATCGGTGGATCTAAGCGGCTGGGCCTTGGCAAAGGGCGTTAAATACCAGTTCCCCGCCGGTTCGCGAATCGAGGCGAACGGATTTCTGGTCCTGTGCCAGAATGCGGAGCGGTTCAAGGAATTCTACCAGGTGTCGGCTGCCGGTGTCTTTCAGTCCAAGCTGAAGCATAAGGGGGAGCGAATCGAACTCCACGATGCGGGGGGGAATACCGTGGACACGGTGAAATTTGCTGATAAAGCCCCGTGGCCGGTGGGAGCGGATGGACACTCGGGGTCTTTGGAACGGATAAGTCCGGGTGGGGCGGGAGATGATTCAGCCAATTGGATCAGTTCACCGCTTTCGGTTTATCGCGATAAGCCGTCCGGGACGCCGGGCAAACCCAACGCCGGTTATTCAGTCACCGTCCCTCCGGTTATATCCTCGGTGAAGTTTTCGCCTGGACTGCCCGCGCCGGATCAGCCCGTCACAGTTGAGGCGGAGGTGCCGTTGAAAGAAACGGCAAGCACCGTGAACCTGCGTTATCGGTTGGCCGGACCGGGTTATGAAAAACCAGAGATTAGCGTCCCGATGAAGAGCAGCTCGCCGGGACATTTTGTGGGAACGATACCTGGGCAGAAGGCGGAACAATTGGTCCGGTTTCGCGTGGAAGCGGTGGATGACAAAGGAGCGCGCCGGTTCTTTCCTTCGGAGACTGAGCCTCGACCCGCATTATCGGCCTATGTGCCGAGTGCCGTTGAGGCCGCCAAGATTCCGTTTGGATGGATCATTCATACGTCCGAAAAGGAGATGAAGGCGGCGGAAAATCGGGCGAATACGCCGATGTTCGGCGGATTCCAGCGACGTGTGCCTACGCCCGAAGAGGAGGCACGTTTTCGGATCGAGCGCTTGATTGACGAGAAGTTGGATTTCTCACGACTCTGGTTCCAACTCGCGATGGCGACGGGGACGAACGATTCCCAAGGGCTCCTGACTTTGCGACCGGTCATGTTGGCAAAAGTTGCGGAGCGCAAGAAGCTGATGGCATCGGCCTTTGAGCCGGAGGGGATCGTCGAACGAGCTGGCAAATTGGAACCCCAGGTGGAGGCCCTGTTCGACGGATTGATTGCTGACCTCAAACCTCGGCTCTCGGCCAGCCAGAAGGCGGCTTTGGAAACGTGGTTAAAGCAGCCGACCTCCCAGCTGGAGCCGATTCAGCAAATGATTTCGAGGTATCTGGACCTCGAAGCCATGTGGTACGTGGTAACGGTGAATGCGGAGCCTAAATCTGACCGCCTCCCCGCCATGTTGGGCGTGCTGGGCGAATTGAATGCGCAGCGCGCCGAGATTGTGGCGTCAGGAGCGGGCCTAAAAATGGGGGGTAATGATAGAACCCGTTTTGAACAGGTTGGGCGACAGGTGGAAGATTTCCGGCGTCGTATGGGCACTGCGATGAAGCCGCATCTATCGGAAGAGCAAACCCAGCAGCTTGAGGCCTCAAGCAGGATGCCCCGGGAGATGGTGGTTGGATTGCGCGAAATTCTGCCCGGATTTGGTGGGCCGGAAGGGCCGGGGCGTCAGGGAGGTCCCCGAGGTCCGAGGGGACCGAGAGGTGGAGGGGCGGGCGGACCCGGTGGACCAGGGGGCCAACAGGCCTCCGAACCGGTGCCGTTCACGTCGGCCTTCGTCTATTTTGACCCGGAAACACGCAAGACAGAGCTGTTCGATTTCGTGCAGGTCAGCGGTCGCAAGGGCGGCCAGAAAGTGCATTTATATCGGGACCACCCGCTCCGCGACATGACGGTGGTTGCGTTGATCTTCGAGGGTGACACGGCGTCGCTCGTCGAGCCGCTGGCGTACGAGGTCTATCGGCGGGCGGGAATGCCGGTGGAGCAAAGCCATTTCGTTCGCCTTTGGCAGGACGGGAAACTCAACGGCTATACGCTCCTTATTGAGCAGCCCAACCGGGCGTTTCTCCGCCGCAACCGCATCGACGACGGGGGCAACATGTATAAGTTGCTCTGGTTTGGCGGCGACCTGATCGGCCAGCACGAGAAGCACACCAATCGGCGCCTGGGGCATGAGGATTTGACCAACGTGGTGGCCGGATTGGACAGCCATAAAGGCGCTGACCAATGGGACTACATCCAAAAACAGTTCGATGTCGATGAGGTGGCCACGTATTTCGCGGTCAACATGGTGCTGTCGCATTGGGACGGATTCTTCAACAACTACTTCACCTACCACGATTCGAACGGCACGGGGAAATGGATGATGTTTCCCTGGGATCAGGACAGCACCTGGGGCTCACGTGGCAGCGACGACGGCGGCGTTTTCTATAACATGGCGCTGACCTTTGGCATGGCCGGTGACACACCTCCCCAGGAGGGCGGAGGTTCCTGGCGTCCACCCGGCTGGTTCTCCGGACCGCTGCTGGCGAATCCGCAGTTCCGGAAGATATTCCTCGCCCGCACCAAGCAATTGCTGCAGTCGGTCTATACCGAAGCGGTCTTCGGTCCGGTACTGGACCAGTATGAAGCAACGCTTTTACCTGAAGTGAAACTACGCGCCGAAGCCCAGAAGCAAGATCCCGCCGCGGCGGTGGAACAACTCCGTACGGATATCGCCCGCTGCCGGGAACATATCCGAAAACGGCGGGAGTTTTTGTTGGCCCAGGCGGAGCTGAAGCAAGCGGTAGGCGACTTTAGGCCGGTTAAGTCTTCCTCCAACTGAGGGTGAAGGCGATTGTCCGGAACGACGGGGCGCTAGTATTGCGACCTGAATCACCCTTTTTGCAGCTACAGCTTTTTCGGAGTTACGTCGGGATACGGACCCAGAAAGCGCTCGCCGTTGAAGTGGATCATATGGTCAGGATTTTCGGCAATCCAGACTTCGGACTCCCAAGCGATTTGCGTGGCGAACGATTGCATGGCGCGAGGGGTTTCAAATGCGGTTACAAACACCAGTCCAGCTTTACTGCCAGAGAATAGATCCTTGAGTTCCTTGCGGCGTTTGCCATCGACAGGGCCAGCGGTGGTGACGGCTTCAATAAGCAGTAACCAGTTTTTGGCGTGATGGTGCACAATAACGTCGGGAATCTTGGCGGAGGAATCCAAGACGACCCCGAGCTCGGCCAAACTAGCCGCTTCCAGATGGGCGAATTTGTTTTCAGTGTCACCAATATAGAGAACAATGCCACCCGGAGCGAAGGCCGGACAGAAATTCTCTATAATGGACTTGATGAGCGGATTCTGCCCACCGGGTGAGAGCGCGACTTGGGAGCCATCTGGTAGCGTCACTGGTACGCGGGCCAGGATTCGCCTCTGGGCGACCATGTGTTTGATATCTTCACGATCTGTAAAATAGTGCTGCAAGCCTTCAATCCAGTCGGCGGTGCCGAATTTCCGTAAAAGGGCAAGGGCATTCGGCTCGATCTGATACACAGTCTTGCCACTATTGGTCGAGCGATCAGGGTCGTCAGGATTTCGAATCAACAGGCCTTCATGGGTGAAAAATTTCACCGCGTCATCGCGTATGGTTTCACGGGTATTGGGCGCGTAACGGACCCCGTAGGTGATGGCGATGAAAGCAATGATGGGCGTGATGCCGCAGAGTGGCGCCTGAGCCTCTGCCCATGGGACTTCGGGAGGAAGGTTCAGCAGGGCCAGGAGTGTGTAGCCAGCGGTTTCATTCCGTTGTTTCGGGCCGAATTTCAGCGCCGTCAGTACCTCAACGGCTTCGGCGAGCCGCCTTTTTCTTGCACCCGCTTTGCGATGGGCCTTATCGGCAGGCATGAAGGTGTTTCGTAACTAGTTGATCAATTTCTTCCTGCGAGAGATCGAGTGAATTCATGTCACGGCCCATTGCTAGAAGAGTTTCGCGATTGGGATAGTTCAGTGCGCGCAGGTCAGTGGCGTTCACTTGAGTATGGCCACTAAAGCGCCGGAAATACTGGTCGACGACGGTGGAGTTGAGAAATGCATAAAGTCCGACAGCCAAACTGCGCTCCAAACCATGTCCCCCCGCGTGGAAATAGTTCAGGTGATTTTCAAACCCGACCCATTTTGACTTTACCTCTTCTGGGTCAAACAGGCAAGCAACGAGGCGACGTCTCTCCTCTTTGGAGGTAAAGCGTTTTGTAAGTAAATACATGCCGGACGGCACCAACCATTGGTGAGTCTCATCATTATCAAGGATTGCATTGGGTTTGCGGGCATCGAACTTGGGCCAGTGAACGGTGCCACCATTGAAATGGCATGGATAGAGTAATGGAACAGTGCCGCGCTCGGGTTCCTTGCGAAGGGCGCCTTTGAGACGGAAATCCACAACACGGCCGGTTGAAACAGTTAGTCCGAGCGAAGCAAGGCTGCAGCCAAGTCTGTCCATGGTTTGCTTGGCCGTAGCGTGGCTGGAGGTAGAGGGGATATGAATGAACCTCTCAGCGTCGCGGGGGTGGACAATTTCAGTGAACGGAAGCACTTGTTCGGTGATGTTGCCGACGTTCTTGCCGCTACTGCTGGAGATGACTAATTCACGAGGTTGTTTCCGGCCCTTTACTGCGTGGAAAATGATATTCTCCTGCAACACGCCATCCTCGTGAAATGCGTCTTCACGGGATTCGAAAACATGGACACGGTGCAGCTCCAAGTGATGGAGGAAATCTTCA
>DATJII010000379.1:0-5337 GCA_035493435.1 Candidatus Limnocylindria bacterium
CTCACCAACAAGGCCCGGGCCTTGGGCAACACCCCACCCTGCTCCAGGAACGGGTGCTGTTGGAGACGATCCCAGACATCGCGTCCGCGATGTTCGCCGGTCGCTTCCGCCATGGCAAAACAGCTTTCACCGTGCCGACCACGAAAGAGTTGTTCGATATGGGCGAAGTCGACGGCGAGCAAGCCCGGCTGGGTCAGCGCCTGCCATAATCCACGGAACGCCTCGACGACGTGCTGGTTCGCGTGCCCGAACAATTCACCCAGGGGAGTGAGTTCGTGCAGCATGCGCATCACGCGCTGGTTCGATATACAAATCACGGCATCGGCTGCCTTCTTGAAAGCGTTCAGGGCCTGTTGCGCTTCCTCCACGCGGCGACGTCCT
The DNA here is from genome assembly GCA_035493435.1 of Candidatus Limnocylindria bacterium. Taxonomy (GTDB): domain Bacteria; phylum Verrucomicrobiota; class Verrucomicrobiia; order Limisphaerales; family UBA9464; genus DATJII01. The sequence goes on from DATJII010000379.1 coordinate 382, forward strand.
TCGAACGGAAAGGGAGTGGCGCCAAAGCCCAGCACCAACGCTCCAGTCTCGCGGGCGATGCGGGCGATAACCGGCGCTGCGCCAGAGCCCGTGCCGCCACCGAGGCCGGCAAAAATACACACCATTCGCGCCCCGGAAACCGCCTGCCGGATCGCGGCCGCCTCTGCCTCCGCAGCGAGCCGTCCTTGCTCCGGATCGCCCCCTGCCCCCAGCCCCCGGCGGGCCTGGGAACCGAGGCATATTTTTCGGGCGATCAGTGATCGTGATAGCTCGACGCTGTCGGTGTCGGCAAAAACGGTGTCGAACCCCGTCAAGCCCGAGGCCACGAGGCACTCCAGCGCCTGGCCGCCCGCGTGCCCCACACCCAGCAACAGGAAAGTGCCTTGGTTCATATATTTATTAAATCACCGAATCCACCGTCAGCGCCGCAAAAAGGACAAGGCTTTCAAGCCCAGAACCGGTTTGGGTTCCTGCTTCATCTTCAACGCGCCATAGCGCGCGATGCCGATCGCCGTGGCAAACTCGGGATGGCCCAACGCCACCGTGTTGCCCGAAATATTCTGGGTGTTGCCAATACGAACGGGCAGCCGGAAGGTCCGCCGGGCAAGTTCCTCAATACCGGGGATCTGTGCCCCGCCACCGCACAGGAAAACGCCCGCCCGGGCCAGGCCCAGGCTCGCCGCCTCATCGACATCTTCGGCGATCAATTCGAAAATCTCCTCCAACCGGACCGACATGATCCGCCGCAGGTGCTCCAGACAGACTGACCGGTCCGGCAGTCCCACTTCGCTCGCACCCAACGGAACCATCTGGCCCCGGCATTCGGGATCCACCATGGCGTGCCCGTGGGTTTTCTTAATCTGCTCGGCCCGCATCAGCGAGATATCCAATCCGGCCGCCAGATCGCTGGTCACGTGGTCGCCACCGACCGCCAGGACGCCCGAGTGCTGGATGGCGGCGCCTTCCTGCAAAACATACTCCGTGGTGCCCGCGCCCAGATCGATCATCAGGGCCCCTTGGCGCTTATATTCCCCGGTCAGGACCGCCTGGGCCGAGGCGAGCCCGGTGAAGACGCGTCCCGCCACCTCCAACTCCATGCTTTGCACCGCCCGTTCCGCGTTCTGCATCCGGAGGGTGTTGCCGTGGATGAAATGGACGTCGACGTCGATCCGCGCCCCGCTATGGCCCACCGGCGTGTCGTTCACCTCGAAGCCATCTACATAGATCTTTTGCCGGCAGTGGTGAAGAATGGTGTGTTCGGGCGGCAGGGTGACCGCCCGGGCATTCTTCGTCGCCTCGCCCAAATCATGCTGGGTGATCAAGCGATCCACCGAGGCCACCGGTTGCATGCCCCGGTTGTTAAAGCTGGCGATATGGGCGCCCGTCACGCCCAACCAGACCGACCGGATGGTGACGTCCGCCTTTTCTTCCGCGTCCGCCAGCGCGAGACGAACGTCCTCCTGGGCTTTCTCCAAGTCGTTGATTTCGCCCTTGCGGACGCCGCGCGACTTGGCCTGGCCCAGGCCGATCAAGGTAAAGTCACCCCGCTCGTTGGCTTCACCCACGGCCGCACAAATCTTGTGCGTCCCGATCTCGAGTCCGACAACGATGTTATCCGAATTAAACATGCGAGCGCTTGGTCTTGGGTTTGAGTCTGGAAGGCTTCAGCGGCGGGGTGTTGGTAGGCCCGCCATCCGCGAGTTCCAACCAGCGCAAAGGCGCGTGGTTGGTCACACTTAAATCCAGGGAACCAATCAGGCGGGGAATCCCCGTCTGCTGGCTGATTTCGGCCGCTTTGGCTTCAACATCGTTCCATTGGCGCAACGGACGGACAAAGTCCGTTTCAGAGGCCAGGAACACCACCGACGCGCCAGTGCCGGTCTTCACGGTGAGGAACCCGGGTTCAGAGACGTCAATCGACACGATCTGCGCCTTGGAACTTATATCCGCGGCGTCAAAATCCGCCAGGAAATGCAAGGCCGCCAGCAACTGGGGATCGCGATAGTCGTCGTTGGAGTTCTGGTGATGGAGGTAGCCGGTGATCAGCGGCAGGGCCAGCTCCGACTCCACCACGTCACCGGGAGCCCGACCGGGTTGCAGCGCGGGAAGAACGTGCCCCGTGGCGTCGAGCAAATAGCTGGCGGATATCCCCATCCCGGCGAGCGGAGTCACGCGAGCCAAGGGGAAGCGTTCCTTGATCGAAATGCGCAAGGTCTCCGGAAACTCCACACTGATGGCGGCGTCCTCAATACGCGGGTGCCGTTGGAGACGTTCGCGCACGGCGGGAAGGTTGATGGAAAGTATATTCTGCCCCGGACGGATTCCGCTCAATTGACGAATTTCCTCGATCGGCAGCACGCCATCGACCTCAATGGGAATGCGTCGCACCGCCAGTGAATCGATGCGATAGAGCCACTGGTGGCGGGCCCAATAGGCGCCGGCGGCGAGAGCCGCAAGGACACAAAAGACGCCTAGGGTGCCCAAAAGATAGGACTTGCCGCCCCGGGTCTCGGCGTGCAGTTCGACCGATTCGGAGCGGCTTCGGCGGCGGCGATTCTCGCTGGATCGAAAGGGATTCATTTAGGTGCGTGGGCCACGCTTCACAGCCAGGTCGATCATGGCCTGGCAGAGGTTGGGAAAGTTTAGACCGGCCGCGGCCGCGGCCTTGGGCATGAGGCTCGTTTCGGTCATGCCGGGAAGCGTGTTGACCTCCAGGACCATGGGGGTTCCATCGGCCTTGACCATGACGTCAATCCGGCCGTAATCGCGGCCGCCCACGGCGGCGAAAGCCGCGGTGGCCGCCTGTTGCACCCGCTGCGTTGTGGAGGCATCGAACTCCCCGGGGCAAATATAAGTTGTGGCCCCACTGGTGTATTTATGGTGGTAGTCGTACACTCCCTGCGCGGGGCGAATCTCAACGATCGGGAGGGCCTTCCCGTCCAGGATGCCCACGGTGCTCTCCTTGCCGACGATCTTTTCCTCCATCAGCACTTCCGTATCGTGCTTCAGGGCGAAAGCCAGGGCTTCCGGAAAATCCTCCACCCGATCCACAAAACGCAACCCCACGCTGCTACCCTGCCGGACCGGCTTGAGTACCACCGGCGGATGCCAATCGGAGGGCCAGGGCGCGTCGGCCCGGGCAAAGACGCGTGAACGGGGCGTCGGAATCCGGTGCTTCAACAGCATCGCCTTGGTTTCCACCTTGTCGAACGCCAGTTTGCTGGAGGAGGAATCGCACCCGGTATAAGGAACGCCGAGCTTGTCCAACTCGGACTGGACCACGCCGTCCTCGCCGTAGGTGCCGTGCAAGGCTATAAACACTGCATCGACACCGGCTGGTAAGCGGAGCTGGCCGGGCACCGGATCGACCTCGAAAACCTCATGCCCCAGGGAACGCAACGCGGCGGCCACCGCCGCACCGGAGCGCAATGAAACTTCCCTTTCCGCCGAAGGGCCACCCAACAAAACCGCGATCTTGAGCCGTGCGTTCATTTTTCCTCAATCTTCCCCGACGATTTCCACTTCGGTTTCCAAAGACACTCCCCGCTGTTCCAAGGCCCGCCGCTTTACCTCGGCGATCAAGGACAGGACGTCCGCTGCCGTGGCATTGCCCAGGTTGACAAAAAAATTCGCGTGGATATCGCTGACCATGGCGTCACCCACCCGCAGCCCTTTTAGGCCCAGTTCGTCGATCAGGCGGCCGGCCGGCAGATCGACGCGCGGATTCTTGAACGTGCAGCCCGCACTCGGCTGGTTTGGCTGCGAGTCCCAGCGCTTTTGCGAATACTTATCCATCCGTCCCTTGATCTCGGCGGCGTTGTCCGGCAACCCGCGCAATACGGCGCCCACGGCCACCGCATGCTTCAGCCGTCCACAATTCCTATATTCCACCTGCATCGCCGCCGACGGATACTCACGGATCTCACCCAGTGAATCCACGAGGCGCACCGTTTCCACGACTTCAAATGTCCAGCGGCCCATTGCCCCGGCGTTCATACGCAAGGCGCCACCCAGCGAGCCGGGAATGCCCTCCAGAAACTCAAATCCAGCCAGCCCGGCACGACGGGTTTCATTGGAGAGGTGTTTCAACTTAACCCCTGCCCCGGCCGTTACTTTGCCGTTTTCGATCGTCAGGTTCGCAAAGTTCGGGTGATTCAAGGAAATGACCACGCCGCGAATCCCCCCGTCGCGCACCAGTAAATTGGAGCCTCGTCCCAGCACAAAGTACGGCACACTGCGCAGGCGCGCATATTGGATGACCGTGGACAAGGCCTCCTCACCCACCGGTTCGACATATATATCCGCCGGCCCGCCCACCCGAAGCGTGGTCCGCTTCGCAAGCGCCTCGTCGCGGCGCAAGACCGTTCCCGGCACCAACAACTTGTTGTAATCGGAAAACAGGTTCACCACGGACTCCACCCGTCCAAGGGTCGCTTCCAATTCCGCTTCGTCTTGCGAGGGCAATAACTTGGGCATGGGACTCACGCGGTCACCTCCGTCCGTTTCTTGGATACTGTTCGCCGCGCCGGCGCATCGCCAGAAGCTCCAGCCGTCGAATCCAGTCCCCTGCGGTGGGCCTCCACCAGTTGTAGCATGCGGGTGGCGATCCGTTCTGCGGAATCGGCCACGTGCCAACTTCCTATCTGGCTCGACAAAGACTGGCGCAAAACGGGATTGGTCACGACGCGTAATATAGCCAGGGCGAAATCGGCGGCATGGATGCGGTCCTGGTCCACGGCCACTGCGGCTCCTGAGCCGGCGAGGGCCTGGGCATTGAAAAACTGGTGGTTATCCTGGGCGGTCGGCAAAGGAATCAAAAGCGAGGGTAACCGCATGGCTGCCAGTTCGGCAATGGACGACGCACCGGCACGAGAAACGACCGCCGTGGCCGCCATCAGGGCCGCATCAATCTCCGCCAGGAACGGACGCAACACGGAACGGCAGCGGAGCTTCGCA
>DATJII010000380.1:0-6745 GCA_035493435.1 Candidatus Limnocylindria bacterium
CGCCCAGCGTGAAGAGCATCCTCATGAGTCTCTGGTTGATGACCATTGCCGGAGGCCATTTCCTGATTGCCGCTTTCGTTCAACTCAACACCCGTTTCGTGGGGGCCAAGGGCGCGTCCGAGTTCTACTTCTACGCCATCCTGATGTCGGTCGTGGCGATCCTGTTTTCGTTGCTCGCCCGGCGCTATCGGCGGGCAAGCGTGGTGGAGTGATCGAGAAAAGATCACCCGGATTTCCAGACAGGTTTCGGTATGGGCTCTGCAAAAGGTGCAGCTAGACATTGCCCCGGAAACCCAAGTGATCGTCGTCGGCCTAAGCAAACCGCAAGGCCGTCAATCGCCCGGGAGGGAGAGACTCCGGCGAGCCCTGCTATCAGTAGGAAGCTTGGTACTGGAGGAAGAGCAGGCGGATCAAAAGCCAAAGGCCTCCGATACTGACACCTGATACTCCGTAGGAACGCATGATGACTTTACCCGAAGCCTCTCGCCGTTAGGCAGGGCTCGACGGAGTCTCTCCCTCCCTTTCTTGGCGGACACGCCGGGTAGGCCAGGACAACCAGGAGAAGCCCGGCACTTTGGTACTAGTCGAACTCAGTGAGCCTTGGAATCCCGGTTCTCGGAAAAGGGGCAGCGTCAAGTTGCGCCCTCCAGCAAATCAGCCGCCAGAACCGGGTTGAACTCCCCGCCGATTTGCCCACATTGAGGGGGCACTCTGATGAGCAACGAATCCCAGGCCGGGGGACCGGCAACGCCCATGAGCCGTTTTCGGACCTGGCTGGCCACGCCGGTCAGTGGCGCGTCACTCGCGATCTTTCGGTTCTGTGTCGGCTTGGTGATGGCCCTGGAGGCGTACACATTGTGTGTCCCCTCCGCCAGCACCTTCAATCAGGTACCTTTGGATACGTTTTATACGGGACCGGACATCAAGTTCCGGGTGCCGTATGCTGCCTTTGACTGGCTACCCGTCTTATCTCCCTTCGGGATCCATGTCGTCGTGGCGCTATTGGCCATTGGCGGCATTTGCCTCGCCATCGGCCTTTTCCATCGGATCGCGGCTGCCCTGGTCTTTCTCACCTGGGGGTACCTCTACGCCATCGAGTCCACCCGGACTTATTGGATGAGCTATTATTATCTGGAGCTCCTGGTGTGCTTCCTGTTGATCTGGATGCCCGCTTCCCGGCGGTTCAGTGTCGACGCATGGTTGAATCGAAAGAAGGGTCTACCCGACACTGTTCCGCTCTGGACCCTCGTCCTGCTCCGGGGCCAACTGGTGATCACGTATTTTTATGCCGGCGTGGCCAAGGTCAACGTGGACTGGTTGGTGGATGGGGAACCCGTCCGATACTTCCTCTCGCGAGCTAGGCTGATTGAGGAACTCGGGCCCAAACTCTCGGAAAGCCAGGCGCAAACGCTGAACCGAATCTTTCACAGCGAAACGCTCACCTATATCATCAGTTGGCTGGGCGCGGGCTTCGATGTTTCAGTGGGATTCCTGTTGTTGTTCCGGCGCACCCGCATTTTTGCCCTGGTCTTGATGGTTATCTTCCACAGCACCAATCACCTGGTTCTGTTCAAAGATATCCACTGGTTTCCTCTCGTGGGTTTGACCACCGCCTTGATCTTTCTGGATGCCGATTGGCCGGATCGGTTCTGGCGTTGGGTTCGCAAACCGAAGGTAGCCAAGCCCGATTGGCGCTATTTCATCGGCGGCGGGGTCCTGTTTCCGGTGGTTGGAACCGCCCTGGGTTGGCGCTTAGCGCCCACACGAATCGAAGGCGCTCGTGCCACTGTCAATCGTCTGGGAACCGGCGCGACCGCGTTGGTCGTGGCTTGGCTCGGATGGCAGGCGGTGAATCCCTTACGTCAATATCTGGTGCCGGTCGATAGCCGCTTTACGTGGGAAGGGTTGAGCTTCTGCTGGCGATTGAAGGCCGAGGTTTACCGGTGCGTGCCCAGCAAGGTCTTCATCGCCGACGCGGCCATTATTAGCCCCAATACGTCTGGACCGCTCCGGATTATCTGGGACCAGTGGCAGGGGCCGCGCGAGATTTATCGGGAACTGAATCCGAAGCGGATCGAATGGTCCCAGATGCCCGAGGTCCTGGTCGTCCTGGAACCCCACCTGGGCGAACGTCTTATTTATAATCCGTACTCGGGTTCGATGGTCCCCCGGACGGAAAAGGAATCGCTGCAACGAATCAGCCAGATCTGGAAGGAACGCTACGGTCGCACCCCGCCTGGCATCCGGCGCACCGTTCCCTTGGACCAGGTGGCCAAAGCCTATGCCTCGGTGCTGCAATCCCGGGGAACGGTGCTTAAGGACCGTGAAGAGATTTCAGCGGCCTTGAGCAAGCTCATTCGCGAAGATGGGAAGTCGGAATTCAGTGTGCTGGTTCGCCGGGTCAATCCGTTCGGCCTGGAAGGAGCCCCGCCCACGACACAGCCCCTGTTTATGATCGAGGATGACGCTCTGCTTCCCGTACCCGCAGCAACAAATAGCGTTGTGGGACTCCCCAAAGTCGTCCGGGCCGCCTGGAAAACGGGCTCTGATACTCTCGGACCCGAAAGCGCCCGGCACCTGAACGAAGGCGGAGAACCTTTGCTCCTGTTTTGCAGCGAGACACTGATCGACGAGGGCCGCGGCCTGCCGGAGGCCTTAATCGTCGAAAACCAGGATCATCCCGACCGCCCGGTGCAGATACGTTGGAATTATATGACGGAACTCACCCAGGAAACACGGATGCATATCAGCATGCAGCCCTTCCTGTTGCGGCGTTATGCCCGGCACGTGGCCAGCCTTTGGGAGAAGAGCCATGGCCACCGGCCCGGCGTCCAGGCGTCAACAGCCGTTTCGCTAAATGGCCGCCCGGCCCAGATGCTGGTGGACCCCCAGGCGGATCTGGCCAATGTGTCGGTGGCGCTATGGGGTCATAACGCATGGATTCGCGACTTGGAAGTTCCCCGCGTTCCCAAGGGCGGTATCAAGCAGTGAGTTAAAGTTGAATTCCGGTTCGACCAAGTCAGCGGCAGTTATTGGGCAAGATGGTAGGGCAAAATACAGAAAGGGATGCCTCCCGATCCGATGCCGAGCTCATCCGGGAGTTTCGGGAGCGGCGGAGCGAAGCGGCGTTTGGTGAACTGGTCCGCCGCCACGTCAACCTCGTCTTCGCCACGGCAGTTCGGTCCGTGAGAGATCACGCCTTGGCGGAGGAAGTATCGCAAAACGTCTTTGTCGCTCTGGCCAAGCGGGCAGACACGCTTCCCGCCGAGCATTCGATCGCCGGGTGGATGTACCAGACGACCGTTTTGGAATCCCGCCAAGCCATTCGCGCTGAAGTGCGCCGTCATAACCGCCAGCTCGTTGCCTCTGAACTCGGAACCACCATGAAGGAAGACGGGAACCTGCCCGCAGCCATTTCGGATGTGCTGGACGACGCCTTGTTGGCACTGCCAGAAATTGATCGGAAGGCACTCCTGTTGAGGTATTTCGAGGATCGAAGCCACCGGGAGGTAGGCCTGGCACTGGGGGCCGGAGAAGACGCTGCGCGGAAAAGGATTCAGAAGGCAATGGACCAGTTGGGCGAGGAATTACGTCGGCGCGGCTACCCTGCCGCCACCGCCACCTTGGCTGCGAGCGCATTGACCACGGCGGGGGCGGTCACAGCGCCCGCCACCTTGCCGACGATTTGTACTGCGGCGGCGATGGGTTCCCTGGGCCCCGTCACCTTGTTGAGCCAGTGGGGATGGCGCTTGATGCGGCTCACCAAAGTCCAGACAACCGCCCTTTGCCTCGCCATAGTTTCAATACCTACCGGTATCCAATGGATGGGACTGCGTGACGCGCGACGGGAATATGGCGTCTTGCAAGCGCGCTGGGTGGACCTGACAAACGAACTCAGTGGTCTGGAACTCACCCAGCGGACTGGCTTGGCAGTCCTGCGAGGCCAGCAACAAACACTGACTGGAATACGTCTGCGCATAGGCCGCCACGAGCAGCTCATTGCTTTCGCGGAAACCAACCTCTTCGCGTGGCCTGCCGCTGGAGATTTTGTCCGCGTCCCCAAATCGCTCCTGCCGTCGCTCCAATTATGTGTCGACTATCAGGGCCCGCGGCCACCGAAATCCCAAGCTGCCACCGGTGAAAGCATCCTGACGGAAAAGGGTGAACCTTCGGCTATTCTCAAGGAAGCCCTGGCGCTTACAGAAACCGAAACCCGGAATCTGGTCGACCTCTACGATGGATTAGCTGGGCAGTTTCGCGACCTCTCGGAAGCCAACCAATCGGTCACCAATGGGCACCCGTCGTCCTATAGTTCCGGCATGCCTTTCGCCCAGACTCTGGTCACCGAACCCTTTCCTGTCGAAGGCGAGTCCGCTAAACAGAAATTCGACACCCTGCTAGCCGCTGAACTGGGAACCGAACGCGCCCAAGCCCTGAGCCAGCAGGTCGAAAATGAACTGCAGCAACGATTTAGCAACTATGGTCAGTGGCGGCACTTCCAAACCATCTTTTGGGACCAGAAAGGAAACATTGCCATCGGCTCGGGCCAGATGGACTCAGCGACCGGAAGTTTCCGCAGTTCGTCCGTCAATGGAACAGTGCACGTGAGTGAGGTCGACCCGGCGCTGTTGGCCCTGGTTCCCGACGAGGTGCTTCAGCATGCCCTCACCAAAGCCACTGAAATTCCCGCCCTATCCCAACCATGAACAATCTTTGGATAGCCTTGTCGGTGGGCTTGGCCGCCACCAGTTTCGCCCTGCATCAGGGAGCCGAACGCCGGGAACTCGGGCGCGCCACGTCCCAACTAAAGGAAGCCTTGGCGGGAACCGAACTGGATATCGTTCGCCTGCGCAATGCCATCGCGGCCAATCAGGCAGAAAACGCGAACGCGGGAGCGGAACTCGCTCGGGCTGAACAACTATTGGCGAAAGTCCGTCGAGACACCGCCATTCCGCAGCAGCCCCTGCCTGATATCGTCGCCGACGGTGTGTGGCCCAATGAAAAGCCCTATTTTCACCTCGCGAAGCGTCATTTGGCGACGATGGGATACCGGCTATTCGATGCAGGCAATAATTTGAGCCCGACTGCGGCGACTCTCTTCGGTATGACCGAAGCGGAAAAATCCGCAGTCGAAGCAGCCGCCCGGGATTATGCGGCGGCAATCAATCGAGCCTTGAATGATCACGCAGTGCGGCTGCCCACCCCACCCGAATCGGACACCGATGAACATCGGCAAGTCACCTACTTGATCAAAAAACTGGGCGAGGATGCGATGCCCCTCCAAGTGGACTTCCATCACTCACTGGAGGCGGCCTTGGGTACGGAACGAGCGGATCTTCTGTTCGCCAAGGCAGAGTCTTGGCTTTACCGCAAAACGGGCGACGGGTCTTCTAGTTACGATTTATCGGAATACCGTGTGAAATTGGAAGCCTCCCGGAGTGCCGACGGCACCGCCAGCCATATGCTTTGGCTCGGCAGGGTGGATTCCGGACCGAGTTTCTTTTCGGGAATGGGTGTTTCCTATCCTCCCGAAGGATGGTCCGAACTTGCAACGTATATCGGTTTGTTCGGTGATCGGCCGTTATTGGAAGATCGACCGCCCCTGGTGGCACCGGTGTCCAAGCCGTGAATTAGGCGCGTAGACCCCTTGCGCCCAAGGAAGTTCGTGCCAGATTTCGCCCATGGCTAGTCCCTCGCCGGCGGGTCTTGATTCAGTGCAGCAAGCCGCCGAAACCCAATTCTCCAAGCAAAGTCACCGCTACGGCAAAGGCCACATCCTGGAAGACGTGTCGGATGTCGCCGAGGCCTTGCGGTACGTCGATCTCCAACCACCCGCCAAGGCACTGGACGTCGCCACCGGCGGCGGGCACACCGGGCTGTTTCTGGCCCAGCAGGGTTATAAAACCACGCTCGCGGACATTTCCTCCGCGATGTTGTCCCGGGCCCGGGCATTGGCGGCGGAACGCAACCTGGTTGTGGACACCTGTCAACATCCAGCCGAAGCCTTTCCGTATCCGGATGCGAGTTTCGATCTGGTGATCTGCCGGGTCGCGCCCCATCACTTTAGCTCGCCAGAAAAATTCGTGCGGGAAACGGCCCGGGTGTTGCGACCAGGGGGTTGGTTTGTTTTGATTGATGGCAGCGTTCCCGATAACGAACCTGAAACCGAGGCTTGGCTGCACGAGGTCGAAAAGCTGCGCGACCCCAGCCACGAACGGTTGCTCGCGCCATCCGCCTGGGCTCGCCTGTGTTCGGTGGCAGGTTTGCAGGTCAAAGTTTCGGAACTGCATCCCTTTAAGCAGCCCAATCTCGAGTGGTATTTCGAGACAGCAGCCACGCCGTCCGAGAATCGAACCCGGGTCCGTCAATTAATTGCCACCGCTTCGGAGTCCGTGCGGCGATTGCTGAGATTGGGCGAAGAAGGCGGCAAAACCGTCTGGTGGTGGCCCCGGTTGACGTTAGTCGCCCGGCATGTGGGATAGGTGCGGGGGTAAATCCTTTCGGCATGGAGTTCTTTGGTGCCCGTCTAGCTTCTCCTTGTTGCGAGGCAAGCCCGACGCACCCACCAAAACCCGGTAGGGCCAGATTCGGTCGAGCCTCGGGACGCTTTGCGACTCGTTGAGGTCGGTTGGTCTATTCGGAGGAACAGGTGTTGATTAACGGCTGGCATAACAAGGCGCTTGCCGTCATGGAGTGCGGTGGCAAAGCGCAGCGACGACACCGCTTTGGCGAGGCGTGTTATATA
>DATJII010000381.1:0-14646 GCA_035493435.1 Candidatus Limnocylindria bacterium
TGCTGGGCCAGGCCCTCGGAAAACGTGCTGCCGCCCTCGATGGAGATGGCGAGCTGGCCGAGGATTTCCTTGAGCGTGATGTTCTTCTCCTGCTTCTCGAGCACGCGCAACCCGCGCAACAGGGGCAACCCGGCGTCCACCAACGTGGCCAACTGGCGGGTGAAGGTCGTGAGGACCTTCGATTTGACGCCGCCACCAATACCCGGGATCTTGATATTGATCTGCATCCCGCCGCCCTTCTTTTTCCCCTTGGCACCGCCTCCGCCACCACCGGTCGGTTTGGCGCCTTTCTTGGCGTCCTTGGGCTTGTCGGCTTCCATCACCTTGGTGGGGAAGAAGCCCATCTCCTTAAGGCGATTAATCGCCTCGGACTGGCTGTTCACCTCAAGGGTTCCCTTGGTTTCCTTACCGCGGGAATCCATCGCCACGTAATTGAATTTTGGCATAGGCGCTCCTGGCAACTAAATCGGGCTAAGTGTACTTGAGAATCTCCTCCACCGTGGTGTCACCGTCATAGATACTGCGCAATCCGTCTTCGCGTATCGTTATCATGCCAAGTTCAATGGCCTTCTGGCGGACCACCAGGGTGGGAGCTCTTTCATTGATTAGATTACGCAAGGGGTCGCTGATCACGATCAATTCGTAAATTCCTTTGCGTCCGCGATAGCCGGTGTCATTGCAATTCGGGCAGCCACGGCCATAGTAAAAGGTCTTTTCGCCTATATCATGGGGCGAAAGATTGAGCAGGCTCAGTTGATTCTCGCTGGGCTCAAACGGCGTCCGGCACTTGACGCAGACCTTGCGGACCAATCGTTGCGCGAGCACCGCGAGCAGCGTGGAGGAAATCAAGAACGGCTCGACACCCATGTCCACCATACGGGTTACGGCGCCGGCGGCGTCGTTCGTGTGGAGGGTTGAGAGCACCAAGTGACCGGTCAGGGACGCTTGGATCGCAATCTGGGCGGTTTCCAAGTCACGAATTTCCCCGAGCATGATAATGTCAGGGTCCTGGCGGAGGAAGGCGCGCAGGGCTTTGGCGAATGTCATGCCTGACGCTTCGTTCACCTGCACCTGCATGATGCCTTCAATGTCGAATTCGACCGGGTCCTCAACGGTCAGCAACTTGGTGTCGATGACGTTGATCTTCCGCAAGCAGGAGTAAAGGGTGGTCGTCTTGCCGGAGCCCGTGGGGCCGGTGACCGTGACAATACCGTTGGGCTGGTTGATCGCTTCGACCATATAGTCGAACAACCGCTTGGGCATGCCCAGCGATTCCAGGTCCAGTTGCACCGAGCTGCGGTCCAAGACGCGCAACACCACCGACTCGCCAAATGCCGTCGGCAGGGTGGAAATACGAAGATCGATTTGCCGACCTCCGATCACACTTGTGATACGACCATCCTGAGGCAACCGGCGTTCTGAAATGTTCAGGTTCGCCATGATCTTCAAACGTGAAGTCACAGGCAGCGCCAGATGCTTGGGCGGCGGCGCCATTTCATAGAGCGCACCGTCCACACGGTAACGGATCTTGAACTCGTCTTCGAACGGCTCGAAATGGATGTCCGAGGCGCGGTCCTGCACCGCCTGCATCAGGACGAGGTTGACGAATTTGACGATGGGAACGTCGTTCACCATGTCATCCAGGCGCAACGCCCCGGATTTGACCTCTTCGACCTCGTGGGCGATTTCGGAGTCGCCGCCCAATTCCTTGAGCAAGCTCGCGTAGCCCAAGTCGGTCTGCGAGGGATAAAACTTCTCGACGTATTTGACGATGTCAACCGGGTTGGAAACCACGATCTGAGGCGTCAATTTCAGGGTAAAACCCAGTTCGTCCGCAACCTGCGGGTTAAGCGGATCTGCCAGCGCCACTTGTACCGTATCGCCATAGACGGCAACGGGCAGGCATTGGAACATCCGGGCCGTGTCGGCAGGCACCGCTGCGATGACATCGGGCGTCAATCCAGATTCCTCAATGGGAACCACCATCGTTCCCAAGTGATCCGCGATGATTTGCAGGATCGAGTCCATGTCCAGGATTCCGTAATCTTGGATGACTTGGGCTGCCGGCTTCCCGCTCCTTTGAAGTTCCTGGGTGATTTCCTCGAGCTGGAGGTCGTCCAGCATTCCGCGATCCCGGATAAGCGCGAGTAGAGGATTGGAGAGGGCTTCGGACATGGCGATGGGCTATTTCTTGCGATCTTCGCCGGCTTGGGCGGCTTTCATTTCCTGAACCTTTTGGACAATCGTCGTCGGGTCCTGGGCTTTGGTGATCACTTCTTCCTCGGCGATCAATCCCTGCTGCCATTTATCGAGCAGGAACGAGTCGAGGGTGACCATGCCCCACTTGGCACCGGTCTGAATGTCCGACTGGATACGAAAGCTCTTATTGTCACGGATCAACGCGCCAACGGAAGGCGTGTTGATCATGACTTCGAACACCGCCACGCGGCCCGGTTTGTCCAGACGCGGAATCAGCAATTGCGAAATCACCGCCTGTAGCACCGTGGAAAGCTGGATGCGGATCTGTTCCTGCTGGTTTTGCGGGAAGGCATTGACGATACGATCAATCGTCTTGGCAGCACCTGTCGTGTGGAGTGTACCGAACACCAAGTGACCCGTTTCGGCCGCTGTAATGGCCGCTTCCATCGTTTCCAAGTCACGAAGCTCACCCACCAGAATGATATCGGGATCCTGACGCAACGCGCGACGCAACGCCTCAGCAAAGCTCGGGACGTCCACGTTCACTTCCCGTTGGGTTACCACGGCCTTCTTATGCTTGTGGTAGTACTCAATGGGATCTTCGATGGTGATCAGGTGAGCGTCATCGCGTTCCTCATTGATAATATTGAGGAGCGAAGCAAGCGTGGTGGTCTTGCCGGATCCAGTGGGACCGGTGACGAGCACCAGACCACGGGGTTTGTGAAGCAATTCGCGCACCGACGGTGGAATGCCGATTTGCTCCATCGTCAGCAATTTGCTGGGAATTTGGCGCAAAACGAGGGCAAAATTGCCCTTTTCCTTGAAAGCGCTGACCCGGAACCGGGCCATATCACCGAAGGCAAAACCGAAGTCAGCACCGCCTTTTTCGCGAATTTGCTGAATGTGATCTTCCGAAGTGATCGACCGCATCAATTCTTCAGTGTCCTCCGGGCGAAGGGGGGGGCCATCGACTCGTTGAAGGATGCCGTGAATACGAATCACGGGAGGGATGCCCACGCGGACGTGCAGGTCGGCTCCGCCTTCGGAAACCATCAACTGCAACAAATCAGACATCTGATAGGACATGGCGAATAAATGAAACGTGCGTGTTTGTGAATTATTCCAGACGCAACTTCAATTTCCAAGCAATTGCGTTGCCAATATGGGCTCAGTGTTCCGAAACCGTGGCGCGGATGACTTCATCGACGGTGGTGAGGCCTGCCAAGACCTTCCGAACGCCGTCTTCACGCAAGGTTCGCATACCCATTTCACGGGCTTTATTGCGCAGTACGTTCGACGGGACCTTGTCGTAAATCATGCGGCGGGCATCGTCTTGGATGGTAAAGACTTCAAACAGGCCGAAGCGTCCTTTGCAGCCCGTCCGGTTGCACTCGGGGCATCCTTTGCCGCGGCGCGGAGTGGCGTTGGCCAAGGCTTCACGACTGATTCCCAAGCCGGTGATCTCATTTTCGGTCAACGTGGTGGGAGCGCCGCATTTCTTGCAGACCTTACGCACCAGGCGCTGGGCCATGAGGCAGCGGGCCGAGGACGCGACCAAGAAGGGTTTGACCCCGATATCGATGAGACGTGCCACAGCGGAGGGAGCGTCGTTCGTATGCAGCGTGGAGAAGACCAAGTGACCTGTAAGGGAGGCGTTGATCGCGATGGTGGCGGTTTCCAGGTCACGAATTTCGCCCAACATGATCACGTTTGGCGATTGGCGGAGCATGGACCGCAGTGCCGAAGCAAACGTGAATCCAATGTGCTCGTGCACCTGAACCTGGTTGATGCCAGGGAGCATGTACTCGACGGGATCTTCCACCGTGATGATCTTACGATCCGGGCGGTTGATGTAGTGCAAGCACGAGTAAAGGGTCGTGGTCTTTCCGGAACCCGTGGGTCCTGTCACCAGGAGAATTCCGTCGGGCAGGGCGATCAGGCGTTCGAAGGTGGCTTGGTCGTCCGCGAAGAAACCCAGTTCCGACAAACCCAGCTTCAGGCCGGATTTATCAAGAATACGCATGACGATCGATTCGCCGTGCGTGCAAGGAATGACGCTCACGCGAAGATCGATTGTCTTGCCGGAGACTGGCACCTGGATACGACCGTCTTGGGGTATGCGTTTTTCTGCGATACTCATTCCCGACATGATCTTCAGACGCGCCACGATGGACGGTTGAAGACGTTTGGGAATGTCCTTCATCTCGACGCACATGCCATCGATGCGGTACCGCAGGCGAAACCGCTTCCCCATTGGCTCCAGATGAATATCGGAAGCCCGCATCTTAAAAGCGTCGATGATGATCTGGTTCACCAACCGGATGATGGGCGCATCGACATCAAGCGCGTCATTGTCCTTGTCGACATCGCCCGTGAGCATGCCGACTTCGACTTCACCTTCAGTAATGTCCTGAATCATCTGGGCGATTTCGCCCTTGCCCGTGTTGCTGCTGGTATTCCCGTAGTACTTGTCGAGAGCGGCGGCGATGTCCCCTTCGTTGGTGACGCGGTACTCGATGGTCTTGCTGAGGGAAGCCTGAAGACCGTCGATGGCTTCAATATCGGACGGATCGGCCAACGCAACCACCACGGTGCCGTCGCTGGCCGCGACGGGAACCGCATTATATTTGCGCGCAATATGGCGGGGAACGGCGTTGATGACTTCGTCGGTCAGGCGCGTTTCCGCGAGATTGACGGCTTCAACGCCGAAGTACGTCGCCTTGGCCATGACCACCATCGAGGGATCGATGGCACTGGTCTTGACCAACGTGTCGACGACGCCTTCGCCTGCGGCTTCGGCGTCTGGACGAACTGCGTCCACCTGCTCGTGGGTGATCATACCCAGGTCGAGCATCGTCTCGATTAAGAAATCGTCTTTTGCTGCCACAATCGGTCCTTTGCCTCAACACCCTAGGCGGTTCCATCCGCAACACGGGGAGAAGTGCGGGTGAGTTAAAGATGGTGTACCCTGCAAGTCAAACGCAGAGCACTGGTATCGGGGGTAAAGTGCAGGTAAATTTTGGAGAGCCGCCGTTTTTTCGCTCATGCGAGAGTCGTCGGGACAAAAAACTGGGGTGGGGCGCCATGGATTACAACCAAACAAAACACGGAACGGGCAGGTTGGCGGGCAAAGTGGTCGTCGTGGTGGGCGGCACGAGTGGACTGGGCCTCTCTGCGGTCCGAGCTGCCTTGCGCGAATCGGCGAAGGTTGTCGCGGTGGGGCGCAATCGAGAAAAGCTTGGTTTGGTCGAAGCCGAGATGGGCCATGGCGGTGCCATTCACGAAGGCGATGCAATGTTGCCGGGCACCGTTGAGTCGGCGATCGAACTCGCGAAAACCCGTTTTGGAGGTTTTGACGCCTTATATCACGTCGCGGGAGGCAGCGGACGCCGCCAGGGAGACGGGCCTCTTCATGAACTCACCGATGAAGGTTGGCGCTATACGATGGAGCTGAATCTCCAGTCTGCGTTTTTTTCGAGTCGCGCTGCCACCCGTGAATTCTGGACAGCGAAGCGACCAGGTTCAGTCGTGTTGTGTGGCTCCGTCCTCGGGTTTTCCCCGTCACCGCGCTTTTTTTCTACCCATGGGTATGCGGCTGCCAAGGCGGCAATCATTGGATTGGTCAAGGCCTCCGCCGCTTATTACGCCTCATATGGCATTCGTTTCAATGTCCTTGCCCCGGCCTTGGTGGCGACTCCCATGTCGGAAAGGGCGCAAGGCAACGTGGAGATTCTGGAGTTCATTCGCACCAAGCAGCCCTTGGACGGAGGTCGAATTGGCCAACCGGAAGATCTGGATGGGGCGGTAGTGTGGCTCTTGGGTGAGGAATCCCGTTTTGTCACGGGCCAAGTCGTGACCGTGGATGGTGGGTGGACCGTCAGCGAAGGCCAGCTTCCGGAAGTGTCGCCCGTTTAACCACCGGGAAAGGGTGTTTTAGAGTCATTAACCCATTGCCTCCGTGTGGGATGAGCAGGATCTGGTGAATTCTGCGGACGCGATCGCCGTTGCTTTATAGGCCTTGGGTTCCGTACGGTTTTGCCGCTAAATGAACGAAGTTACCCGGGCCGACGGTCGCCGCCCTGACCAGTTACGGCCGATATCTTTTCAAAACCACATCGCGCCTCACGCCGCGGGATCCACCCTCATCCAATGGGGAAACACGCGCGTCATTTGTGCCGTGACCGTGGATGAAGGCGTGCCGAAGTGGATGCAGTCCCAGAAAATCCCCGGAGGCTGGATCACTGCGGAGTATAGCATGCTTCCCTATTCCACTTTGGATCGGAAGCAACGCGACATCTCGAAGCTGAAGCTCGATGGACGCTCGCAGGAAATCCAGCGGCTCATTGGCCGGTCATTGCGGGCTGCCTTGGATTTGGAAAAGCTCGGCGCTCGGACCCTCTGGATCGACTGCGATGTCTTGCAGGCCGACGGGGGGACCCGTACCGCCGCCATTACTGGTGCTTTTGTGGCGCTCCAATTGGCGATCCGAAAATTGATGTCCGAGAACAAGATCACCCAATCGCCCATCGTGGGTGCGGTCGCGGCGGCCAGTGTCGGTATTTTCAAAGGCAACCCCTTGTTAGACCTCAACTATCTGGAGGACAAGGACGCGGCGGTGGACATGAATTTGGTGATGAACGAGCGCGGCCAATTCATCGAATTGCAGGCGGCGGGCGAGGAATCCACGTTTTCCGATGTGGAACTGACCCAGTTGCTCACTTTGGGCCGGAATGGAATTTCCCAACTCTTTGAGTTGCAGAGGAGCGCTTTAGCTTAAATCTTCCCGCTTCCTCACGAGGAGGGAACTGCGGACGTAATTCGATCATGGCCACTGCCACCAGCCTATACCTGTGCCGCCACGCGGAAGTGGAGGAAAGCTATCACCGCGTCTTCGGCGGACGGCTCGACATCGGCCTTTCCCCGAAGGGTCAAACCCAAGCCCAAGCCTTGGCGGCCTGGCTTTCGCGCTTCACCTTCGATGCGATCTATTGCAGTCCGATGCAACGGGTCCAACTTACCCTGGACCCTTTCCGCAAGTCCCATGCGGGACCGATTACGGCAATACCCGGGCTGCGCGAAGTGGATTTTGGCGATTGGACCGGACATTCGTGGGAAGAGGTGGAAGCCAAGTTCGGGCATAGCGCTTTCGACTGGCTGGGACTGATGGAAGACAACCGGATTACTGGGGCCGAGCAGGTGGAACACTTTCGCAGCCGGGTGGCGGAGTCCTTGCGACAGATTCTCCATACCTCCGCAGGCCAGAAGGTCGCGGTGTTCGCCCATGGCGGGGTCATACGGATGGCGCTCGCCGTCTTGCTGGATCTACCGCTCAGCAAGTTCGAGCACATTGAGGTTTCGTATGCTAGTGTTACCCATGTCGAGGTCGGCGCTGTGAAGGCGGGCCGTCCCCGCACGGAGGTTCAATTATTGAATTTCACCCCTTGGCGAGACTTGTGAAAGACCCCATCCATCAGGTCGCGATCATCACCAACCCGCTGGCCGAAGACGCTGTCTCAGCGTTGCTGGAACGCGAATTTGGCCAAACCCCGTCGGTCTATACCGACGCGACGACACAACTTTCAACCGTCAGCGTTTACTGGCACTTCCAGCCCGGAGAACGCACCGAACTGCGAACCACGTTGCGGGATGCGTTGAACGAATTGGAGGAAGATGGTGTGGAGATCGCTCCCGCCCGGATCAAAGTAATCAAGGTTCCCCCCCAGGATTGGAGTGAATCCTGGAAGAAGCATTTCAAACCGCTCGCGTTCGGTGACGCGTTACTGGTCAAGCCCACGTGGAGCAAACGCAAGCCCTCCAAGGGGCAGCAGGTCGTCCTGTTGGATCCCGGCCTTAGTTTTGGCACGGGACAGCACGCGACCACGCGGTTTTGTCTGGGCGAAATCGTCCGGGGAGTCAACGGTGGCGGACGGTCATTTCTGGATATCGGCACGGGATCGGGAATCCTCGCCATCGCCGCTGCCAAGCTGGGGTATTCCCCGGTGGAAGCGTTTGATTTCGACCCGGATTGCGTGCGGATTTCCCTCGAGAACGCCGTGCTTAATAAGGTGGAGAGCAGCGCGGATATTCACGCGGGAGACGTGACCAAGCTACCTCTCAAAGCAACTGCCAGGTTCAATCTCGTTTGCGCCAATCTAATATACGACTTGCTCATCGCGCAGTCAGCGAAGATTACTGCCCGGGTTGCCGAAGGTGGCTCCCTGGTGCTGGCGGGCATCCTGGAAACCCAGTTCAAGCAGGTCCAAACCGCCTATGAAGCGCGGGGATGGAAACTGGTTCGCGCCCGAACGGAGAAGGAGTGGCGATCGGGGATCTTCCAGAGATAGCGGGTGCCGGCAGCCAGTTCACCTTAGCGAAGTTGGGTCGAGGTCGGCGCCGCCGGAAGTCGTACGATGATTTCCGTGCCTACCCCCAGTTCGCTGGTGGCTTCAATGGTACCTTGATGGGCGGTAATGATCGCCTTGCTGATGGCCAAGCCCAAACCGCTGCGACCTTCCTGATTCGAACGCGCCTTGTCTCCCCGGTAAAAGCGTTCGAAGATGTGGGGCAGGTCTTCGGCGGAAATCCCCTGGCCGGTATCGCGGACGGACAGTCGCGCCTTCCCTTCGTCCACCATCAAGCTCACCTGGATGCTTCCCTGGGGTTTGTTATAGTGCAGGGCGTTGCCAAGTATATTTATAATCACCTGCCGCAGGCGCAGGCGATCGGCCTCCACGGTCACATCGGAAATCTCGGCGGTGATATCCAACCCCTGGGCGACCGCCAGCGGTTGAATCATGTCGACACAGTCCCGCACCAGTTCGCCCAGGGGCAGGGGGATGGTGACGAGCGTTTCTTCGGCGGCGTCCAGCCGGGCGAGCTGAAGCAATGATTCCGTCAACCGGCGCATTTCCTGTGCGGCATCCAGGCAGGTTTCAATGGTCTCGCGGTACTCGGATTCAGACCTCGGTCGGGCCAAGGTGGACTGCGCTTCGGCGATGATGACTGCGAGCGGCGTGCGCAGTTCGTGGGAGGCATCGGCGGTGAATTGCTTCTGTTGTCGGAAGGCCGCCTCCAATCGCGCGAAAGTCCCATTGAGAACCTCCGCGAGCTGGCCCAACTCGCTGTGAGTATTGACCTCGATTCTTTCCTCAAGATTGCCGCCGGAAATGCGGGTGGCTGCGGCGCTGATGCGGTCGACGGGGCGGAGCGCTTGATTGGCGAGGGCGAAGGCTCCACCCAGGCTAAAGACCAGGATGCCCAGCCCAACAGCGCCCAGCCAAAGTCGGGTCCGTTCAAGGGACTCCAAATCGCTGGCGATGGAACGTCCCACCAGGATGCATTCGCCCATCTCCGAATAATGGAACGCCTCCCTCAGGTCTCCTCGGGTGCGGGTGCGCATGGTTGTTTCACGACCTGGTCGGGACGGCATCGAAATGCCTGTTGGCAGATTGGTCGAACCCTTCAGCAAGGGGCCGTCACGCGTCCAGATGGCGAAGTAATAGACTTCTCCCGACGTCGAATCGAAGAGGTCTTTGGTGGATTGGGAAAGGCGAATGGGGCGTTCCCAAGGCCGTGTTGAACCACCTCCAGGTCCCAGTCCTGGTCTATCCGATTCGTCGGGTGGCCGAGTGGTCCAGTCACCGTGGTGTCCCTCGTCATGTCCGGGCTCCCGCCTCCGAGTCTCACCATCAGGCGAAGTGTGTCCCGGGCCGCCGGGTCCGCCAGGACCACGCCCGGGAGGGCCGATGCGGGCGTCCGCGCTTAACGCTCCCACTCGCCGCTCCAAATCCTGGTCGATCTGGTGGAAGCGGTTGATTCGCTGGAGCTGGTAAGCGGTGGTGCCAAAGCCGGCCAGGACTACGACCAACAGAATCCCAAACCACAAGAGCAATCGCCACCGTATGGAATGGATGAACATCAGTGGGTGGTCGAAGTCCCTAAAGCCTCGACGCAGTAGCCTTGTCCACGGCGCGTGGCAATGATCGCCTGGCCCAGTTTTTTGCGGATGCTGAAGATATGGACGTCGACCAAGTTGGACAGGGTGTCGTCGTTTTCGTCAAAGAGGTGTTCGTACAGCGAGGTACGGCTGATGACTTCACCCCGGTGAAGGGCAAGGTATTCCAGGATGGCGTATTCCCGGGCGGTCAAGACGACGCCTTGCCCGGCCCGGGAGACGGTGCGAGCCCGCGTATCGATGGCGACGTCCAGGATCTGCAGATGCGGATGCGACTGGCCGCTGGCCCGACGAATCAGCGCCCGCAGGCGCGCCAGCAATTCGGAGAGATCAAAGGGTTTGACCAGGTAGTCGTCGGCTCCGGCGTCCAGCCCATGAACCCGGTCACGGGGTGTGTCGCGGGCAGTGAGCATCAACACTGGCGTGGGTTTGGTGCACCGAAGCTTTTCGAGTAACTGCCAGCCATCGAGTTTAGGGAGCATGACGTCCAGGATGATGACGTCGTAGTCGTAGTTGAGCGCTTTGTAGAGGCCGTCTTCGCCGTCGTCCGCAGTGTCTACGGCATAGTCTTCCTCGCGCAAGGCCTTGGCCAGGCTGCGACTCAGCCGTAGTTCGTCTTCGACAATCAGGATCCTCATGTCTCGCGTGTCAGGCTGGTTGGCTAACACAGCCGATGGGACGAGGCACGTCTTTTGCCGCCAACCTGAGGTGGGGAGGATGACAGGGCCACGATTAAGGAACGATTAAGGGAGGTGGGAGTCTTATTCGGGCACATCTTCATTTCGCGGTTGGGATGTGGTTGGAACCACTGGTACGCCTACCCCCTCATCCGGCCTTCTGCCAGGTTCTCCCCCCCAAGGGCAAAAGGACCCACTGGAACACACGATAATAAGATGCGGCCTGGGCACGGAGGCAGAATTTTTGGCTTTGCAATCAAGCCCGATCTTCCCGACAACGGGTCATGCGGTTCCTATTCCTAGTCGGATTGTTGGCCTCATTGGCGTCCTTGGCACGAGCCGGTGCCATTCCCGCAAACGCGAGTATTGCCCGGGTCTGGGACGAAGAGATCCTTTCGGCGATCCGCATCGACCTTCCCAATCCGCCGGTTCATGCGCGAAACCTGTATCACCTCTCGGTGGCCATGTATGACGTCTGGGCCGCCTATGATGCCACTTCGGTGGGATATTTGTATCGGGCCAAACATACGGCGCCCGATGTCGCGGCGGCCCGGCGGGAGGCTATCAGCTATGCCGCCTATCGGATTCTCAAGGAACGCTATGCGTTTTCGCGAAATGCCACCAATACGTTGCCCGCGTTGGATGCCCGTCTGGCGGCCTTGGGGTATGACAAGGACAACCTGTCCCAGGACCCTTCCACCCCGGCCGGGCTCGGCAATCTGATCGCGGCCACGGTCTCGGAGTATTTTTATAACGACGGGGCGTTGCAGGCGCGTGGTTACGCCGATATGCCCCCGGAACAGGGTGGTTATGTCTCGGTCAATCCTCCGCTGGTGACCGGAACGGCAGGAACTTTGGCGTTTGACGTCAACCATTGGCAGCCGCTGATTATTACCAATGCGGTCAGCCAGAATAATATCCCGATCGACCAAGTGCAGAAATTCGTCGGCGCCGCCTGGAAAGGCGTCCGGCCATTTTCTCTGGAACGGGACGACACCAATACCGTCTGGATCGATCCGGGACCACCGCCGCACTTGGGTGAGGGCAACGACGGGCCATTTCGCGATAATGTGGTGGGTGTTTTGCGGGCCAGCAGCGAGTTAACGACGGCGGATGGCGTGACGGCGGATATCTCTCCCGGCGTCTTGGGTAACAACAGTCTGGGTGCCAACGACGGCCAGGGCCGCCCCTTGAACCCTGTGACCGGCCAGCCCTACGCTTCCAACGTCGTCCTGCGCGGCGATTTCGCCCGCGTCCTGGCGGAATTCTGGGCCGATGGCCCCAATTCGGAAACGCCTCCCGGTCATTGGAACACCTTGGCGAATGGGGTTTCGGATGATCCGACTTTCTCGAAACGTGTCGGCGGCGCCGGCCGGGTGCTCGACGACCTGGAATGGCATGTTAAATTATATTTTGCCCTGAACGCCGCCGTCCATGACGCAGCGTGCGCGGCCTGGTCGCTGAAACGCCAATATGATGGCTGGAGGCCGATCGAAGCCGTCCGTTATATGGCCGTGCGTGGCCAGTCCACCGACGATTCTCTCGAACCCTACAGTCCCTTGGGCCTGCCGCTGGTTCCTGGATTGATTGAGGTCGTGACTGAAGAAAGTTCGGCGCCGGGCCAAAGACACGAGGGTATCCTCCCTGGGGAAGTGGTCGTCCACGCGTGGCCGCCGCCATCTCCACCGCCGGTCACGCAACCGGGGGGAGCAAAGTGGTTCGTGGCGAGCAAGTGGATGCCTTATCAAAAGCCTACGTTTGTGACCCCGGCCTTCCCCGGATATGTTTCCGGCCACAGCACGTTCAGTCGTTCAGCCGCCGAGGTGCTGACGGCGATGACCGGTTCACCCTTTTTCCCAGGGGGATTGGGGAAATTCGTGGCGAACGCCGGAACCTTCCTGACGACCGAACCTGGGCCCACCCAGACGGTGGAATTGCAGTGGGCAACCTATTATGACGCGGCCGACCAGGCGGGGCTGTCGCGGATTTGGGGTGGCATACATCCTTCGGTGGATGACCTCACGGGACGACGCGTGGGTTCGTTCTGTGGAAAGCGGGTGTGGGCACTGGCGCAAAAGTATTTTGACGGATCCATTCTCCAGGTTCAGCCATCCTTGGGGCTGGCCCAGACTGCCATCGACCATTACGAGATTCGTTCCCGCACCCAACGCGGATTCTTTTATCAGTTGCAATCCTCGTCCTCGCCTCTAGGCCCTTATGCTGACGAACCGGACGGTCTATTCCAGGCCGTCGATTCACTATCCAAGGCCGGAACGGGCGCGCTGGGTGATAATCGCTTCTATCGGTTGCTGGTCCAGTAACGTGATCGCTACCTAATCATTTGCCCATGGCCTGGGCATAGGGAACGCCATTCAGGTAAACCTCCCGAATGGCCAGCTTGCCGTCGCTGCCCACGGCGGCGTCGACCGTAAGTTTTCCATTCGGGTTGCCTGTGCCTTCATGCACGTAGTAGCGCTCGATGCCGTAGTCAACCCACACTTTGGTCGGAGTTCGGCTATCCCTCATCAACCATCCAGGGGTGGCAACCTGACCTTGAACACCAATCCACCCGGTTCGTCGCGGGATGGGTTGGAAGGAGGCAAATGTCGGCCGATAAAATCCATTGCTGGATCCAAGAGCCACGTAGACTGGAGTGCCGTTCGGCGACGCTTCCACCCAGTCCGAAGTAAAGAGCGATTTGTCCAGGACACTCATCCCATACCGAAGGACGACATAGTCGCCGCGGAGCGGATCACTAGGATCGACGGGCTGGGTGTCCAGCCGGATCACCGTTGCCGAATGAAGGCGGGATTCATGGATCGCCACTGTTCCAATGGCCCAGCAGGCCTGGAAGGCAACCACGAGGCAGAAGAGTTTGAATTTCATTGGGTCGTTGTTATATATTATACCGGATTGCCGGGGGCCATTTTCCGAATCATCCGCCGCCGGACCCTTTCCATGACGAGGGCTCCAGCCACCATCAGGATGCCGCCCACCATGAAGACGATGCCCCGGGCCTCAAGCGAGCCGGAGAAGTTGAAATAGGCGGCGATGAGGGTGATGCCCGCGAAGGTCATGCCGGTATTAAGCACCCATTTATTTCTCCGGAGGGCGCCCACCCGGATCTGGGCGAGGCACCACAGAAATACCGCTACGTTTGCTCCCCAGTGATACGGATTGTCCCGGCTTTCGTGCCAATGCATTTCGGGGACATAGGTAATGAACAGGGTGGCCACCAGGACCAATCCGGCAATAGCCGCACCCCATAGCTTCTTCCAATCTCCGTCCATGGTTCCCCGGTTGCGCCAGATTCCCAGCGTCACCAGGCCGACGGCCAAGGTGGCGATAATCAGTGAAAGGGTGATGCCCTTGGAAGTCGCAGGAGCTTCGTACGCTTCGCCGATACAGAGAGGAAAGGCGGCAATATTCATCAGCAACAGCCCGAATTTCTCCGTTGTTCCCGCAAATTCCTTGAAACGGGTGAGGGCGAGATGCATGCCACATCCGACAAACGCAGCGCCGACGCTGACGTATAGGAATACTTCCCTGAACCATCCGCCAAACTGGGCGTGGCCAGGGCTGTCAATCAGCTCCAACCATAGCCAGACACCAAATCCGGCATAGCTTAGGATGAGTTGGGATCGCAGCCGAAGGATCCACGCGAGTGGAGCGACGCCGGCGAGCCACAAGAGGACGGCGTTGCCGGGGCTGGAACTCAGATGATATACTTGGCCGACGACGGCGATCAGGGCCAGAAACAGGCCGGATCCAACCAAGTGCAGTACGGCACCCGTCACCGGCTTTCGCCCAGGTTCG
>DATJII010000382.1:0-10306 GCA_035493435.1 Candidatus Limnocylindria bacterium
CGATGATATCCTGGAGATCCTTATAGCGCTGGAGCACTTTCTGCACGCCACGGGCGACATTATAGTGCTCTTCGCCCACGAACTCGGGCGCCAAGGCGCGGGAGTTGGACGAAAGGGGATCCACGGCCGGGAAGATGCCCAACTCCGCGATGGAACGTTCCAACACGATAGTGGCGTCCAAGTGCGCAAACGTGGTCGCGGGAGCCGGGTCGGTCAAATCGTCGGCCGGCACGTACACCGCCTGGAAGGAGGTAATGGAACCCTTCTTCGTGGAAGTAATACGTTCCTGGAGATTTCCCATTTCCGCCGCGAGCGTCGGTTGATAACCCACCGCGCTCGGCGTACGACCGAGGAGCGCCGACACTTCAGAACCGGCTTGGGAGAAACGGAAAACGTTGTCAACGAACAGGAGCACGTCCTGGTTGCGTTCGTCGCGGAAGTACTCGGTCACTGCGAGAGCCGAGAGCGCCACGCGCAAACGGGCTCCGGGAGGTTCATTCATCTGGCCGTACACCAAGCCAATCTTGGAACCGGTGACCACCTTCGGAAGGCCATTTTCGGCGATCTTCGGATGACCCTTCTCGTCCTTCTCGACCTTGATGACGTTGGCCTCGATCATTTCGTTGTAGAGATCGTTGCCCTCACGGGTACGCTCACCTACCCCGGCGAACATCGAGACACCGCCGTGGAGCTTCGCAATGTTATTGATCAGCTCCATGATGACGACGGTCTTGCCGACGCCAGCGCCACCGAATGCGCCGACCTTGCCACCCTTCAAGAACGGACAGATCAGGTCGATGACCTTGATGCCCGTGGTCAGGATCTGAGGCGTGGTCGATTGGTCCACCAAAGCGGGAGCGTTACGATGAATCGGATAGAATTTATCCGCCGTCACTGGTCCCTGCTCGTCGATCGGGTCACCCGTGACGTTGAACACGCGGCCCATGACGCCTTCACCCACCGGCATTGAAATCGGCGCGCCGAGGTCGGTGACCTCTTGCCCGCGCTTCAAGCCTTCGGTGGTGCTCATGGCGACCGCGCGCACCCAGTTGTCACCGAGGTGTTGCTGCACTTCGAGAGTCAGCTTGGTGGCGGTGGCCGCTCCGGGGACGACAAATTCGATGGACAGAGCGTTGTAGATCGCCGGGAGCGCCCCCGGGAATTCCACGTCCACGACCGGACCGATGATTTGGACTATTTTGCCTTTGTTCATGGGCACAAGATACGAAATGAGGTTTAAAATCTAGGGATTGGATCAGCCCATCGCCATCGCGGCGCTGGTGATTTCGAGCAGTTCCTTGGTGATGTTGGCCTGCCGCAGTTTGTTGTACTCGAGCGTAAGATCCTTGATGAGTTGCTTCGCGTTGTCGGTGGCGTTCTTCATGGCCACCATACGGGCACTCTGTTCCGATGCCTTGGACTCCAGGAGAATCTGGTAGACCACGTAGTCGAGGTACTTCGGCAACAGACTGCCCAACACCCCGGCGGGATTCGGTTCAAAGAGGAACTCCTGCGCCGTCGGCTTCAATTCCACCGGTTCGCCCTTGGGGCCAAACCCGGTCAATTCCGCCAGCGGAAGCAGCGGACGAACCTCGGGCTTCTGGGTCAGCGTGGTGATGAAACGCGAGTATAGAATGCTCACTTCATCAACCTTTCCTTCCAGGAACAAATCCCGGGCGCACCGGGAAATGGCGCGAGCCTCGGCAAACTGCGGAATATCCTTATAGCTGAATTCGGCGGCCAGATCGCGCTTGGCTCGTGCCGCCCACTGCGCGGCCTTGCGGCCCGCGGTGACGAACACGGTGGTGTTTTTATCGAACTTCGCCGCTTCGCGCAGGAGGTTCGTATTAAGAGCACCGCAAAGGCCCTTGTCCGTGCTGACGAGGATGACCGCGCGCTTCTTAATCTCGCGACGCTCCATCAGCGGATGCGAAAATTCACCCGCGCCTGCCACGGCCGCCGCGAGCACGTCGGTCATCAGCGAGGCATAAGGACGCCCGGCCAAGGCGACAGACTGCGCCTTGCGCATCTTCGCCGAGGCGACCATCTGCATCGCCTTGGTGATCTGCGCCGTGTTCTTAACCGACTTAATTCGCCGGCGTATATCGCGCGTGCTGGGCATGTTACTAAAAGGTGGTTAACGAAACCCGCCGCTTAGCGGTAGGTCTGCTTGAATTCAGCCACGGCCGCCTTGAGCTCCGCCGCCAAGGCGTCACTGAAGGCTTTCTCGGCGCGGACTTTATCCAGCACGGCGGATTTCCGGGTGCTGAAGAATTCGATGAGCTTGTTCTGGAAATGCTTCACCTTCTCGACCGGAACGTCGTCGAGGAAGTTGTTCTGCATGGCCCACAACACGATGCACTGGGCTTCGACCGGCAACGGGTTGTACTGGTTCTGCTTGAAGAGTTCGACAATGCGCTTGCCGCGTTCCAGAGTGGCCTGGGTCTTGGCATCGAGATCGGAGCCGAACTGGGCGAAGGCCGCCAACTCGCGGTATTGGGCGAGGTCCAGCTTAATACGGCCGGCGACCTGCTTCATGGCCTTGATCTGGGCGGCGGATCCCACGCGGGACACCGACAGACCGACCGAGATGGCGGGGCGAACGCCTTGGTAGAACAGATCGGTTTCCAAGTAGATCTGGCCGTCCGTGATCGAAATCACGTTCGTTGGGATGTACGCGGACACGTCACCGGCCTGGGTCTCGATGATCGGCAAAGCCGTCAGGGAACCATTGCCGTTGTTCTCGCTCACGCGGGCGCTGCGTTCCAGCAAACGGCTGTGGAGATAGAAAACGTCACCAGGATAAGCTTCACGGCCCGAGGGGCGCTTCAGCACCAGGGAAACCTGGCGATAGGCAACCGCCTGCTTGGAGAGATCGTCATAGATGATCAACGCATCAATGCCGTTGTCCATGAACCACTCGCCAATCGCCGCGCCCGCGAACGGTGCGAGGTATTGGTTGGCGGCGGAGTCGGAAGCGGCGGCAGCCACGACGATGGAGTACTCCATCGCGCCCGCCTTCTCGAGTTCCGCGATCACGCGGGCGATGTTCGATTGCTTCTGGCCGACCGCGACGTAAATGCTATAAACCGGGCGGAAACCAGCAGCCCAGGTACCGTCCTTATTACGGGCCTGGTTGTTGATCTTGGCCTGGTTGATCATCGTGTCCACGCCGATGGTCGTCTTGCCGGTCGAACGGTCACCGATGATCAATTCACGTTGGCCACGGCCAACAGGGATCATCGCGTCGATCGCCATGATGCCAGTCTGGAGCGGTTGGGAAACCGACTTACGCTTGATGATGCCGGGGGCGATCTTTTCCACCGGATAAAATGCGCTCGCCTGGATCGGACCCTTGCCATCAAGGGGGCGGCCCAACGTATCCACCACGCGGCCCAACAGGGCCTTGCCTACGGGGACGGAAAGGAGCTTGCCGGTCGTCTTGACCTCGGTGCCTTCCTTCACTTGAAGGTAGTCACCGAGAACGATCGCGCCGACCTCGGTTTCTTCGAGGTTCAACGCCAGACCGATCGTGCCATTGCCGAAATCAAGCATCTCGTTGGCCATGCAGTCCGACAGGCCTTCGATCTTGGCCACGCCGTCGGAAATTTCCCGCACGGTGCCAGTGTTTTGCTTTTGCACCGACGTCCGCGCGCCGGCGATCTGGGCTTCGATTTCTTGGAGAAGGTTGCTCATCGCTACTATTGGAATTAGAAAGTGTTAGTGTGCCGCGTGCCGTTTGTCCGGCTTAAAAACTTGCTTCAAGTGCCGCCAACCGGGCGGACACGCTGCCGTCGTAAATGTCGCTGCCGACCCGAATTTTCAATCCACCGATCAGTTCCGGATTAACCCAGAAAGTGGTGCTCAAACCAGGGCCGTACCGGGCCGTCAGGTTAGCATTAATGCTCGCGATCAATTCCGGCGTGCTCTGAACCGCGTTTTCCACGCGGGCAGTGCGACGAGCCACATCCAAACGAACCAAGCGTTGGAAGTGATCCAACACGGACAGATAACCACGGGGCTTCTGGGCCAGCACCTGGTTCACGACCTGACGAACCTTTTGTTCATCCAGGAGGCCGTTGACCTTGCAGGCCTGATAGAGGGACTTGGCGTCGCGTCGTGTTTGTTTGCCGGATTTCATCGCGGGAATCGATGGACTGCGTTAGGCCGCCAGTTGTCGATTGGCTTCTTCCGCCAAACGCTTCTGGTCGTCGAGCGTCAAAATCTTGCCGGTGACCTTGGTCGTGGCTTGGACCACCAAGCGACCCACCTCGCGACGGAGCTCTTCCTTCATACGGACGAGTTCCGCTTCGTTGGCTTGGCGAGCCTTGGCGATTATGTCCTGCGCCTGGGTGACCGCCTTCTGGGCTTCGGTCTCGGAAATCTTGGCCGCGGCAGCGCGGGCTTCCTCGATGATCTTGTTGGACTGCGTAGCCGCCTGATTCAGGAGTTCCTGCACCTTGGTCTGCGCATTCGCCAGTTCCACGCGGGACTTCTCGGCGTTGGCAAGGCCTTCCTGAATGCGCGTGCGACGCTCTTCGAGCATCTTTTGCACGGGGCCAACCACCCACAACTTGATGACCAAACCCACCAGCACGAAGCTAATGGCATTGGCAACCAACGCTGGAATGTTCGCGCCGAATGTCTTGGAGATCTGCTCTACAGGTCCATCAGCAGCTGCCAACAATATAAACGAGTTCATCGGTCTATCGAAATCTGTTGAAAAAGGATTGGCGCGCCGCCTTTCGACGGCGCGCCGGAATGATTACTTCGTGAGGAAGATTGCGAAGAACACAATACCTTCAGCGAAGGCAGTGCTCAAAATCGCCTGCACGAGAATCTTGGTCGCCGCGCCGGGATTCCGGCCGACAGCTTCCGAAGCGCTCTTGCCGATGAGACCCACGCCGATGGCAGCGCCAAGGGCTGCAGCCGCGACGTGAACATTACCGGTGACTTCTGCGAGCATCATACTACTGATTCCTTTCGTGTTGTTTTCGGCCACCCCGGCAGTCTTGCCACCGTCCGGCGGTCGAGAGTGTCTTAGTGGGCCTTTTCGCCGTGACCGTGTTCCTCATGCCCTTCCTCGTGAGAGCAAATGAGCAGAGTAAACACCGCAGTCAGGAGGGTGAAAACCAAGGCCTGGACAATACCCACCATCAATTCCATGAAATAGAAGGGCAATGCCACCAACCAACCAAAGTAGGTTCCGCCCAAGTGAGTCATCGCTTCCAGCATGTTTTCACCAGCGAAAATATTGCCGTAGAGACGAAAGCTAAGGGAAACAGGGCGGAAGAGAATCGAAACCACTTCCAAGCAGCCCACCGCCAGAAACACCACAATCATCAACAATTTCAACGCTCCACTGGTTTCTCCCTTGGGTCCAAAGATATGAAGAAGAAACCCGCCAATTCCGTTCGATTGCAGCGCCCACACAAACCAAAAACCGAAGAAAACCATGGCGATGGCGAATGTCATATTGAAATCCGCATTCGCGCCCCGGAGAACCGGGTCGGTAACATGAAACCCGTGAGCGGTCTGAACGCCGTAACCAATGGAGCCAACGCCTGGAATCAAGCCAAACCAATTGGTTGAAAGGATAAACAGGAAGACTGTCGCGAAAAACCAGAAGGTCTTTTTGACCAAGTCCGCCCCCATCACACCCTCCAAGAATTCGTAAAGGCCTTCAATAAGCCACTCCCAGAAATTCTGGGCGCCGCTGGGAATGAGTTCCATCTTGGAAGTGGCGATACGGATAAAAACCACCAACAGCAACGCTACGATCCAAGTTAAAATCATGGAGTTGGTGACCGGCAACGGCCCGACATGGAAAACCACCGGAGCAGCTGAAGGCAACCCCTCGGCATGTTCCGCGGCTTCAGCATGGCCAGCAACTGCATGAGCGAGCTCGTGCGCTTCAGTCTCGGCAGCAACTGCCGAAAAACCGAGCCACGCACCGACGCACAAACCCAAAAGTGTCCTAAGCAAACGCATGATTTGACGAGAAATAGGCGCGAACGAGACAATAAAATCCCGCCGACCGGGTGTTTCCTCGAAAAGAGGGACAGAAGTTGCCAGCAAGTGAAATTTTTCACAAGCACTTTTTCTAATGGACTGACTCCCTCTTGACTTAATCTTAATTCTTGAACCTAACTCATTCCTGTAGAACGGGTTAATCTATGGATTGCCAGGTTGCATCGACCGGCAGAACGGAAATTTATGGCTCGCTCGCCGGTTGTTCTACCATGGCTCCGCCTTATCCGGCGGAGGCGTAGCGCGGCTCCCTATTCTCTGCCTCGCCGATTCTAAAACAGGGCGTCGCTGTTCATTCGGTGCATCGAGGAAGTACCAAAACCGGGAGAGGTTCGAAATGGGACTCACCAACAAGAAAACGCCCGAGCCAGAGGAGTGTCCGGCCCGGGCGTTCCGTGATTGCGCGGATTAGAAGGTCACATTCAGGAGACCGCCGACATCGGCCACGACCGTCTGACCATTGGGATTGACGGTTACCTGTAGTCCACCGGCAACTACCTGAGCGATAACGCCATAGTTGGCGCCGGGAGTCAGGCCGCCCAAGTAGAATTGGGTGACAGTGTTGGGGACGACCACCGTGGTGCCCGCAAAAACCTGCGTCAGGTCATTTACGAAAAAGACCGCCTTGTTGGCGAAGATGGCGCCGTCAACCGCTGTGCCGGCCACGCTTTGCGACAGGGTGGCGGGAACCTTGGCGACCCCGGCATCCGCTCCTTGTAGCACGTGCAGGAACCGGACGCTGGCGGGCTGGGCAGGATCTTCCACGCGGAGCGTGAATTGGGTGAATTCCAACCACGAAGGACCGCCGCTCAAAGCGGAAGCCGAGTTCGTAGTGGTGTATTTTGGGTTCGCAGGCAACAGGGTCTGCACGAACAGATGCTGTCCGCCGGGCGTGGTGCCTGTGGCGCCGTGCGCAGTGACATTCGGCACCGAGGGGAAATTCAGGTTGAAGCGCTTGAACTCGCCCGCGCTGGTGGTGGCGGCCCGGTCATAGAGCACCACGTAATCGTCATCGACCCAAAGAACCGACCGGCTGGCGTGCGTGGTATTCAGGACCGCGTTGGCAGGGGTCCACTGGCTCGGGCGATTGTAGAGCTTGGTCATGTCACCAAGGCCATAGGCATAATTAACACCCACACTGGCCAGCGCACTGGGATCCCCCGCCGATAGCCCCAAATACCATTGGCTGCCGCGCAGCCATAGTGGGTTCTCATACCATTGCAGGTTCGTCGGTGTTCCGGCCGGACAGCTATGTTGGATCGTAAGCGTATTGTGGAAGTCACTCGCCTGGCCATTCCCATTGCCGTCATAATTGGAAAGCTCCTTCGTCAGCCACTCGCCCTTGCGGTAGAATTCGAATTGTCCGGCGTCGGAATCCTGATGGTTGATCGAGATCCAACTGCACCGGAAATCGAACAGGCTGGCATTCGCCGACCAGTCGGTCCGGGCAATCAGGCGACCCTGGCCCTGGTCATAGAAGGACGGCGGCATCGTGGTGTGGGGATTCGAGGGCGTGGGCGCCGACGGATCAAACAGCAGGAAGTAGAGGATGGGCGACGTGATGCTATAGCTCCAAGGCTGGCTGACGCGATTTATCAGGTTCGGTGCACCACCTTCCACCGCGTTCAAGCACCACCACCGCGCGACGTCCGCGTGGGCGTTGGAACCATTCTTTTGCTCCAACAGCGAGAACAGCGCAAAAGGCTCCATGAAGTCTGGTGTAATCCAGAGGCGGATCAAGTCACCATAACTCGTCATCTGGTACACGGGCCCAAGCCACGGCCACGTGGGTTCAACCCGTTGCACGGGAGCGAGGGAGGAGATCATGCCCTTCACAAACCGATCCCACACCGGCGCATTGATCAGGGAAACCTGGGGTCCGGAAAGCGTGGTGTCGTTGAACCCGGCGGTTTGCAGGGCGAGCAACTGGCCCATGATATAGGAATAAGAATGGCCATAGAGCATCCCCTCGGGAGGCAGTCCGCCGCTGGCCAGGCCGACCGACGCGGTCGCCGGAAGGTTGTAAGCCGCCTTCACCGCGGCCGGATCGCCAAACATGGCAAACTGCTGGTACAACCAGGCGCCGGTGGCGTCCGTGATATAGCTTCGCAGGGAGTTACCCAGGATCGAGGACGACTGGGCGGCGTTGATGGCCGGATCGTCCACTGGATCGATGCACAGGCTCATCATGGTGAGGAGACGGGCGTGGCCCGCATAATAATTGTTGGCGGCCATGCGGTAGGCGCCATTGCCGGGCAGCAGCGCCGGGCTGTTCATCATGCCCACTGGCGCGGGATGATCGCCACCTGTGGTGTAGGCATTGAGGCATTGGTTAGCCCAGATGACGAACGCGTCGCGGATGGTGTGCTTGTCCTGGGCGCTGAAGACCGGCACGCCATTGGTATCAACGGCGTTGTAGATCCAGTCCACCGCCAGGGGCCAGCATTCACTGTTGAGGTTGGCGCGGTTATACACCGAAAAGAGCGGATCGCGGAAGGCGACGTTGGCCGCCGGCCCCTGGACCACCTGGTTGAGGGCGTACATGAGGATGTTGCGGGCGTACTTTGCGTAGTTCGCCCGGTTGACGACACTGGGATCGATCAGCGAATGGAAGGCCAGGACTACCGCGTCCTGCTCGGTGATCAGCCCTTGATAACCCTGGGTGTCGCCAAAATCCGGATAGTTCGCGTTGGCCACGCCATTCGGGAAATAGCTGGAATAATGCTGCAACGAGGTCTGCAGGACCTGCTTGAAGCCCACGTAGATGGGGTTGGTCACGGAGGCCCAGCCACGCAGGCGGGGCAGGTCGTTCGTAGTCACCCACAGTCGGGGATGGCTGGCCACCGGGAAGGGCACCGGCACCGGGGTATAATAAGTGGCCGTTGTAAAAGCATTGGCCGACGGCATGGTCAGCGTGGTGGTCGGCGACGTTGAACTCGCGACCGGCGCGCTGCCTACCCACTGTTTGAAGACTTGTCCGGCGGGCGCAGGATTGGCCACCAGCGTCACCGAAGTTCCCGGGGCATACTGGCCGCCACCGCTGCCATTGGTCACGGAAAGGGTATAAGTCTGGACTGGCGGCGGATTCGTGACACCGCCCGAGCCGCCTCCACCAGAGGTTCCCCCGCCGGAAGTGCCACCACCCGAGGTTTCTCCACCTGCCGGAGGATTGTCCTTGATGACGAAAGCCGCCGCGGTGTTTCCCCCCGCCGCATCGCTTACCTTGATGTAGACCTGGAAAGGATAGCTATAAATCCACGACCCGGAAGGCGTGGGCGTGCCGGCGACGACGCCAGTGGTGCCGGA
The DNA here is from genome assembly GCA_035493435.1 of Candidatus Limnocylindria bacterium. Classification (GTDB taxonomy): domain Bacteria; phylum Verrucomicrobiota; class Verrucomicrobiia; order Limisphaerales; family UBA9464; genus DATJII01. The sequence continues at coordinate 9,337 of DATJII010000382.1, forward strand.
TATGTCCAACCCAGGGGGGAACCCCCCGGATCCCAGGACCCATTTATAGGGTGGCGTTCCGCCTGTTACGACGACGGGCACCGAGTAAGGGGTTCCAACGGTGGCGGCGGGCAATGCCGTGGTGGTGATCTTCAAGGGCGTTGCCGCGCGGGCAGAGCCAAGGAGAAGCAAACCAAGAGTCAGGAAGGAAGCGAATCGACGCCATCTAAGAACTGGGCCGGCGATTCCGTAGTTGTATGAGTGCATGTGCAAGTGCGAGTGCAACACCGGCGAGGTTCCAGGGGGAGACCCAACCAAGGGACTGACGCTGCGCGTCCCCTCCAGCCAGGCTGGTGTTCATCTAGGGATTGGGGGATCCCCGGCGGGAAATTACACGAAGACTGGCGAATCTCGCTCAATCCCGGTATAGCGGGTCTGAACGGGTGATCGTCGTCGGTCCAGGCAGACCTTCAGGCGACCCAAGACGGGGCGAGGCTCCCGACGAATGATACGGGTATCGGAGCGTAAACCTTGCGAGATCTGATCCGCTTTGGGCCTCACCGCGCCAGGTCCAATTTGTCCATCTCGGCCTGGAGTTGCGCCGGGTCGAAAAGGTCCACCCGGCCGTCGCGCCACAGGATGGCAAACCCCTTGCCATCGGGGCGAAAACGAATGGCGGAAGCCATCCCGGGAGCCTCGGGTACTTCGAAACTGGCCAGCACCTTACCATCGCGAGTCGCGACCAGGCTCACGCGCTGGTCGCGTACCACCACCGCTTGCTGGCCATCCTGTGACAGGGTAAACGTTGAAATATTCCCCCCCAGATTCCCGGTCAACCGGGACCGTGGATGCCACGTCTGGGTGTCCCACACAATGCTCTCGTCAACCCCATTGGAAGTCATCGCGGTAAGACCATCCTTACCCCAGACGGCCTCGCCAACGGGCGGTTCGTCCAATTCCCGGGACACACTGCCGTCAACCCGATAGACCC
>DATJII010000383.1:0-8122 GCA_035493435.1 Candidatus Limnocylindria bacterium
GACGATATGACGGTATGACGATGATTTCCCTACGTGGCACTTTGACCCAGCTGGGATTATTCCCGCTTTTTGCCTGGAGTGAGTCATGTGCATGAATCCCCGATTGCCTGCCGAGGCTAGTTTCCAGAGCGGCAAGGGGACTGCCGCACTCCGGCACACTTCGCGTTTTCCATGGCGACCATGGATGGCACGGGACTCCAATTCACTTCAGCAGAGGCGTCGGCACGGAGTTTTGTGTTGAGGAATTCCCGCTCCGCTCAAACACTGACTCCCGGAATCGCTTGGTTTCCCCAAACCCACGCTGCACAGAATGAAATCTCTTCCGCTTTTCTTGGCTTCGCTGGTCGCTGGAACGTTTCTCGGATTGGCTGAAACTGCTGCCCCAACCATGGAACAACGGGTCGATGCCGTGGTGGCCAGGGAAATGGCGGCCAAAGGTTTCATCGGGCTCTCGGTGGCTGTGATGAATCACGGGCAACTCGCGGTGTGCAAGGGGTACGGAAAACGGGATTTGGCGAGCGCCGCTTTGGTCGACACTAACACGATCTTTGCCATTGGGTCGGTGAGCAAACAGTTCACGTGCGTGGCGATTTTGCTGCTGGCGGAGGATGGGCGACTGTCCGTGGAAGACAAAGTGGCCCAATATTATCCGAAGCTGACCAGCGCAGATGACATCCGTCTGATCGACCTAATGCGCCATGTGTCTGGCTACACCGACTATTACCCCCTGGATTTCGTCGATTCGCGCATGCAGAAGACGATAGCCCCGGATGACCTGATCCAGCAGTACGCCGGGGGAACCCTCGATTTCCCGCCTCGCTCCAATTATTCCTACAGCAACACCGGGTACATCATACTCGGCCGGATCGTTGAGAAGATCAGTGGGTTGTCCTTGGGAGAGTTTTTGCAGCGGCGCATTTTTGGCCCCTTGGGCATGCAACATACCGTCTACGAGCCACGCGAAACGGGGAGTGGCTTCGCCACGGGTTATCGCTCGTTTGCACTGGGCGATCCCGAACCCACGGCCTCCGAAGGCTTGGGCTGGCTCGGTGGGGCAGGGGCGATTCGATCCACGGCGGGCGATCTCGCGAAATGGGATCTCGCGCTGGCGGAGGGAACTTTGCTGAAGCCAGCCAGTTGGAAGCTCATGACTTCACCGTTCACGTTGAAGGACGGCCGGAATTCCGAATACGGTTGTGGCGTTTCGGTGAGCCAGCGGAACGGTTATACCACCGTCAACCACACGGGAGCGGTCAGCGGGTTTATGGCGGGTAACGCCCTGATACCGTCCACCCGTTCGGCCGTGGTCGTCCTCTCGAATTGCGAGCAACCACTGGGGGATTTGCGCGCCCAACTATTCGGGCTGTTGACCACGCAGACTTCCCATGTGCCGGACGTTGCCGGGAAGCCCGCCACTGAGGTGGCCCAGGAGGTTTTTTTTCAATTCCAGACTGGGAAGCTGGATCGCAGCCAGTTGGGGGCGGAGTTCAGCCAGTTCGTGACCGACGAAAAGCTCCGGATGGCCTCCCAAAAGCTTAAACCCCTGGGCAAGGTCGTCTCCGCCAAGTTGGGTGATCGCAATGAACGGGGCGGAATGGAAGTCACCACCGTCCGCCTGGAGTTCAAAAAGGGCTCCTGCGGCATCCTGATGTATCGATTGCCGAAGGGAGAAATCGAAGAATTCCTGATTTTGCCATAAATCACGGCGGCACGACATATGGGGGTGCGAGGGTTTCCCAAGTGCCATCCACCCCCTAAACAGTGGCTTTTCCCACTCTTTGTGGTCGCAAATAACCCCTTGTTGGAAAATTCCACGTTGACCCCCCCGGGTTCCCCATTACGCTCCCTGTCTGTTTTGACAGTAGTTTGGAACAGAAAACGAACTCTAGAACTATGCCAGTGAACGTAGCGATCAATGGATTCGGCCGTATCGGCCGACTCGTGTTCCGCGCGATGGTGGAACAGGGATTGGTGGGCAAGGAAGTCAACGTCGTCGCCTTTGGCGATATCGTGCCGGCTGACAACCTCGCATACCTCCTCAAATACGACTCCACCCAAGGCCGCTTCAACGGCACCGTCAGCTCCAAGAAGTCGAGCCCGGACAAAGCCGAAGACGACATCGTTGTTGTCAATGGCAGCGAGATCAAGGTCGTCAGCGCCCGCTCTCCCAAGGATTTGCCTTGGAAGGCGTTGGGAGTTGATATCGTGATCGAATCCACTGGCCTCTTCACCGAGGGCAGCAAGGATCCCGCCCTCGTCGACAAGTCTGCTTACGGACACATCGTCGCCGGTGCGAAGAAGGTCATCATTTCCGCCCCGGCGAAGGGCGAAGACGTCACCATCGTGATGGGCGTCAACCACGAGAAGTACGACGCGGCCAAGCACCAGATCATTTCGAACGCGAGCTGCACCACGAACTGCCTCGCGCCGCTCGTCCACGTGCTGCTGAAGGAAGGCTTTGGCATCGAAGAAGGTCTGATGACCACGGTGCACGCCTACACCGCCACCCAGAAGACGGTGGACGGTCCCTCCAAGAAGGATTGGAAGGGTGGCCGTAGCGCCGCGTTGAACATCATCCCGAGCACCACCGGTGCCGCCAAGGCGGTCGCGTTGGTCTGCCCTGAAGTGAAAGGCAAACTCACGGGTATGGCGTTCCGCGTTCCGACTCCCACGGTTTCGGTGGTGGACCTGACGGTGAAGACCGTCAAGGAAACCAGCCTCGCCGAGATCTCGGAGAAGCTGAAGGCTGCGAGCGAGACGTACCTCAAGGGCATCCTCGCTTACACCACGGACGAAGTGGTCTCGACGGACTTCATCCACGACAATCACAGCTCCATCTATGACGCTGGTTCGAGCATCGAGCTCAACAAGCGCTTCTTCAAGCTGGTGAGCTGGTACGACAATGAATGGGGCTACTCCAATCGCGTGGGCGACTTGTTGAAGCACATCATTGCCAAGGGACTGTAGTCCCGAGCCAAGACTTCCAGTCTGGAAATTTTAAAGGCGGCCTCAAGGGAGGCCGCCTTTGTCTTATCTGGATAACGAATGCCTGAAGGCCGCGATTACGGACGGCCCGCCGCGTTCGGAACCACGGCGTCAGTGGCTGTCCCCGCTTTCTCGTACTCGCTGAAGTCGGGAGTCGGGCTGGATCGTCTCTGTACCGCGCCGTCGACATGAGTATAGGTCCGTTCATAGGTGCCGTTCGCCCGCAGGCGCGGGGTCTTCTCGCGGAAAATGATCAGGTCGACGTCGGTGTCGAACAGTGGCCGGGGCTGGGGAAGGAACTCGAATTTATCCTCCAGTGAGGACCCGTCGGAGTGTTGTCCGTCACGGCCCAATTCTTCGAATGTGGCCGGTAATTTTCCGGCGTGAGTGGTGGCGTAAACGCGCGCCGCCAGGCCGAGGTTTTTGAGGGTATTGATCACCCGGCCACTAACGGCTTCCTCCGGCGTGTCTGGAAATTCCTCGGGTGGCAAAACACTTGAGTTGACTGGGTGAGGCTGGGTTTGAATTGCCAAGGCGGCGGATTGCTTCTTAACCGTAGCGCGGAGTTCGCGGACTTCTGCCCGAAGCCGGGCCAGTTCCAACGGGGCGTCGGTTGCAGTCTGTGTCGTTGAGCCGGTGGTGGATGCGGTAGAAGGATCGGGGTCCGAAGAGGACTGCGATTGGATTAACCGGGCATTCGCCTGCTGGAGACTTGCGATCTGGTGGTGTTCCCAGAGGGCCAGGGTGGCGGTGGCAGCAATGGCGGCGATCAGGATAAGCTTCGTTTTCATGGCGACAAGGGCGGTAATCAGGGGCGCCGAGGCAGCGGAACCAACCGCTGTTGCGGTGAGGAAGAGGGCGGCACCGGGAGGTGCGGCATGGGTGCTGGCGATGCCCAGACCGGCGGCGATGACGCCTTGTGAGACATTGATCCCGCGGTGTTGGAAATGAGCGCGCAGCTTTTCGACGGCCCGGGAAACACGTTTCTGCGCCGCATCATCGGTCGCTCCCAAAGTCGCACCGATTTGGGCGAAGTTCTGGCCGCCGAAAAAGCGCAGGACCACCGCGTTGCGGTCCCCTTCGGGAAGGCTGGCGAGGGCCTCATCCACATACGGCATCAAGGCTTGGGCGGCACGGTGGGTGGGTTCGGAATCTGAGGTAGGGTCCAGCATGGCAAGGGTTTCCCGCTCCTGGCGTCGGATATTGGTACGCAACAACTTGAGGGCAGCTAAGGAAGCCGAACGGTGCAACCATCCGGCCAATACTGTGGCGGCGGGCAGGGTTTTTGCCTTGCGGGCGAGATCGCAGAAAACGATTTGGGCAATGTCGCGTGCCTGGTCGGCGTCGCCCGTGATCCGTTGAGCTGCTCCCCACACCAGGTTTACGTGCCGCTGCACCAGATCGGCGAAGGCGGCTTCGTCGCCGTCCTTCGCGTAGCGGTGCAACAGTGTGAGGTCATCGTTCATGCTTGCTTCGTATCTTAACTCCCGGCGGGACAGGAATCCGACAGACAAAAAGTGGCGGACTCACGCCACAATAGACAAAAGTCGGATAATGGTTCGGGATCATGCTCTCGCGCTGGGATTGTTCCACTCTTCCCCCTCCGCGCCTCCGCGTCTCTGTGTGAGTTTGTCTGCTTCTTGGCTGTCCGATTAAGTCGGCTGAATAAAAACAGGGGAACTTTTCGCACACGGAGGCGCGGAGGCGCGGAGAGGGATCCAGGTCACGGCTCCTCAGTCCATACGGGTTTTGACCCCTCTTCAATCTGCGTGAATCTGCGTAATCCGTGGCCAGCCCTCCCCCGACTGGCTGCTTGTTTTCGGCTATTGGAATAGTAAGCTGGTGGAAGTGAATGATCGGTTGCGGTCCATGATGCCTTGGCTCTTCGCGGTGCTTTTTGCCGCGTCGCGCGTCCCTGGCTTGATGCCGCCAAACTTCAGCGCGGTTTATGGTTTTGTCCTGTGCGCGGGCGCTTTTTTGCCCGGGCGCATTGGCTGGATCGTGCCCCTGGTGACCATGCTGGTGACGGATGTTGGCCTCAATTTCTATTACCAATTCGGCAAGGGCTGGGATGTCTGGTCGGGCGCCTCGATGATCTCCCACTTCGGCAATTATATCGGTTATGCGGTCCTGTGGGGCACCGGTCGATGGCTCCGGCCCCGGGCCAAACTATGGAATCTGGTGGGTGGAAGCATCGTCGGGGCCGCCCTGTTCTATCTGGTCACCAACACCCTGGCGTGGCTTTTCAATCCCTTTCAAAACCCGGAATATACCAAGACCCTTGCGGGTTGGATCATCGCCTTGACGAGCGGCACAGGCAATTGGGATGCCACCTGGACCTTTTTTATACGCTCACTCACCAGCAGCGCCCTCTTCACCGCTCTCTTTGCCTCCACCTGGATCTACTCGGGCGCGGAGTCCCCGGCGGACAAGGGCGAGGAGCCGGTTCGCGCTCCCGCCCCGGCGGAAGCCGAGGCGGAAGAAGCCAAGGCTTGATTCGCCAACCCGTCGTCCACGATGCGCATTGGCCTGATCTCCGACACGCACGGGCATCTGGATCCCAGGATCCCGGGTCTCTTCGAGGGTGTGGACCATATCCTGCACGCAGGTGATATAGGTTATACTTCGATCATCCGCCAGTTGGAGGCCATCGCCCCCACTGTTGCCGTGTTGGGCAACAACGATTCCATGCCCGACTTCCGGGAATCGGAACGAATCGTCTTGGGCAGATGGAAATTCCTGGTGCACCACATCGTCACCCCGGACCACCCTTCGGAAGCCGTCCAACGACTATTGAAACACGAGCGCCCGGATTATGTTATCTTCGGCCACAGCCACCGCATCTACGACCGCATGGTGGATGGCATCCGTTATCTCAACCCGGGTTATTCCGGCAAGCCCAAGCTGGGCTTGGATCGGACGGTCGCGGTGCTGGAGTTTCCGGGGACCAACCCGGTGGCGGTGTTCAAGGTGTTCGGATTATAATAAATTATAGTCGTTACGTGTCTGTCTGGGCCTCGCGACGGCGCCCGCCTCGGTATGCGTCCGAATATTAATTATATCGTCACTGTCCTGCCTTTGGTCTGCGCCCATCCAGCCCGCCTGCGGTTGAAGCCTCCTCCGCTACGCTCCACCTTGTTTCTTATACCATTCGGCCAATTCGCGATGGTTGGTCTTGCCGGTGCCCAGTTTGGGAATCTCCCGGAGGAAACAGACTTCCCGGGGGGCGCACAGGTTGGTTAGACCCTTGGCCTTGATGGCGGCGCGGATACGGTCCAGGGTAAGCTTTTCGTCGTTGACGATGGCGATGAGTTTCTCGCCCTTGTCCTCGTCCGGGATGGCAATCACCGCTACTTCGCAGCGTTGTCCCAGATCGGGAAAGGCTCCCGCCAAGGCGTCCTCCACGGCGGCGAGACTCACCATTTCGCCGCTGACCTTCGCGAAGCGCTTCATGCGGCCAAGCAAGGTGACATAACCATCCCCATCCACCTTGGCTATATCGCCGGTATCGTACCAGCCGCCGAGCGATTGGAAATGCTGGTTGGCCTCGGGGTTGAGGTAACCCTTCATGATGTTGGGTCCGCGCACGAAAAGGCGTCCTCCCTCGGCCACGCCTTCGACGTTTTCCAGCTTCCATTCGATGCCCGGGAGAAACTGGCCCACAGTGCCAAAGCGGGGATTGATGCGGGTGTTAATACACACCGCCGGGCTGCATTCGGTGGCGCCGTAGCCCTCCAACAGGCGCACGCCAAATTTCCTGGCGTAGATGTTGGCGGTGGCCTCCTGAACCTTTTCCGCGCCTGCGACGAGGTACTTCACGTTCCGAAAATCATAGGGGCTGGCGCGCCGGGCATACCCGTTGAGGAAGGTGTTGGTGCCCATCATGACCGTGCAGTCCCGGTCGTAGATGGCCGATGGGATGACCCGATAGTGCAGCGGCGAGGGGTAGAGGAACACATAAAGGCCCCGCACCAAGGGCAGCAAGGTGCAACCGGTGAGACCAAAGCTATGGAAGAGCGGCAGGGCGTTGAAGAAACGCTCGCCGTCAGAGATATCGAGATAAGCCATGATCTGGCGGATATTCGCGAGCAGGTTGTGATGTGACAGTTCCACACCTTTGGGAACGCCTTCCGAACCGGAGGTAAAGAGAATGACCGCTGTCTCCCCGGGATCGATCGGGCGGGGATGGCCTGTCTTACGAAACACGCCACCGCAGTCCCAGGTGTGACGAAACAAACCCAGCACCTTGGCGAGCCCGCCGATCTCTGGCCGTATATCCTCCAGGTAGTGGAATTTGATTCCGGCCTGGAGGAGGAGGGAGACGTCGAGCTTGGCTTTCTGGAGGAATTGATGGGAGGTGACCAGTTCGGTAATACCGCCGAGTTGCAGGCAACTCAACATCGTGGGTACGCCGGTGGAGAAATTGAGGATCGCGGGCATATGGCCCAGCGCCCACAACGCGAGCACCGTAACCGGCATCCCATTCACGTTGGGCAGCAGGACGGCGATGCGACGACCGCCGGTCCCGGCGGCCAGATTGCGTTCCAGCGCCCCGGCCAGCAGCTCTGTGCCGACCATCAATCGCCGGTAAGTCAGTGGAGCGAGACTTATATCCTCCATGATTTTCTTGCGGGGAAGGAAACCCGCCGTCTCGGCAATCGCGGCGAGAACGGTCGTCGGGCCCAGCTCCATTTCCACCTCGAACTGCTGGCGGCTCATTTCCCTATAGAGCCAGTTGGTCAGGCGCTCCCGGGAAATGGCGTTGGGCAGGTCCGGCCACGAAGGGGCGGTGACTGGCCGGCTGAAGTGGGCGGAGACTCGCGGGAACCAACAGGTCCAGCCGTCATGCCGCACCCAAGGCACCCGGGAGGCATTCCTGAGATAGCAGGTGATGACCTTGGCGTTGCTTTTCTTGAGCAGGAAACCGGTGCCGTCAAAGAGTTTCATGAGCGACCCGGTCATGGAGATGCGGCCTTCAGGAAACAGGACCAGACGGCCCTTGTTCGCGAGAAATTCCGCCATGCGCTTCGCGGCGTAGGGAGAGGAGGTATCAATGGGAAAGGTGCGCTTGCCCGTCATGATCCTCCGGTGGATCCAACTGGCGCCAGCAGTGGTGGAACTGGTGACAAACTTCCAG
>DATJII010000384.1:0-56697 GCA_035493435.1 Candidatus Limnocylindria bacterium
GGCGGCGGCGGCGGCGGCGCGGGTGGCGGCGGCGGCGGCGCGGGCGATCTCTTGGGATTTCCGGTCCCCAAAACCGACCACGAGCACGAGGACCGCTGCTGACGCGGCATCAACCAGGGACAAGGCCGATTCTATTCTCCAGCCTTTGGGGAATCTCCCTCCCATTGCCGAGAAAGGCAACGCCCGCAAGGAACATCGGAGGGCGAAAACTACCATCACGCTTCGAGGGGCTTCAGCGAGCAACTTACGTATACTCTCACGACTCCAATCGTCTTTAGTTTCAACGTCCTCGGCTGGCATTTCGCACGATTATTGGGTTTTTCTTAGCCGTCCCCTCGCCTCCCAGCACCGCCTTATTTCCGTTTAATGCCGCCCCTGTGAAGCAGCATTGGATCGGCAATATTTCAGAATGTACCTTTAAAGATGACTACCTGAATTTCAGATCATTGGGTCGTGGAGGCTATTTATTGGCAATAATTTGCCGCACCTCCCTTCAACCGTCTACCATAAATTCCGAAACCGGTTTGAAAAAAAGGCGGACCTCGACACCGTCCGCTCTAGCATATCTTGCCAGAATCGACCTGCTGGCCACAAAACTACAGCGGGCACTGCGAGTGGCGGGCGCCGTCGCGTCCTCCTTGGGCCAAGCTTGACGCGACATCGCCTGTAGCGCGGCTCCGGAGTCTGCGAAGCTGTCGCTTTGGGAGTCATCTTGTATCGCCAGCAGACAGACCCGGGAGGGGCTTTCGCTCCAAGTGGCTGGGCGTAGCGATACTACTGACTAACCAACAATTCCACACCCAAAGCGCTGCTTCAATGAGTGAGACGGTCCGCGTTCTAAACCGGCTCCTGCTGCGAAATGCAGTGGAAGGAGCCTAGCCCCCAAATCAGTTCGCTGGAATCCACTCCGATAACGGGACGATCAGGGAAAAGTTCCTGAAGGATGGCCAAGGCCTTCTCGTCGTTGGGGTCGCGGTAGGTCGGAACGATGACGCCCGCATTCGCGATATAGAAATTTGCGTAGCTCGCGGGAAGGCGCTGTCCTTCGAATTCAATCAGGCGCGGCATCGGCAACGTCACCACGCGAAGCGGACGTCCGTCCTGGTCGGTCATGGACTGCAAACGCTCGAAATTAGCCTTCAACGGTTCGTGATTCTCATCGTCGGGATTTTCTTCGACCACCGTCACAACGGTCGTGGGATTCACAAAACGCGTTAGATCGTCGACGTGCCCGTCAGTATCGTCGCCGACAATGCCGTCGCCCAGCCATAAAACGTGCCGCACGCCGAGATAGGCACAGAGGTATCCCTCAATCTCCGTTTTCGAGAGGCCAGGGTTGCGATTCGGATTCAACAGGCAGGCTTCCGTCGTAAGAAGTGTTCCTGCGCCGTTTACCTCCAAGGACCCGCCTTCCATGATGATGCCTGGCGAGAAAACCGGCAGGCCACGCAAGGCCGCGACGTGCTGCGGGATATCGTCGTCCAAGTCGAAGGGAGGGTATTTGCCACCCCACGCGTTGTAGTCCCAATCGACGATGGCCCGACGTGAAGCACCAGCGGAGCCTTTGGTCAGGAAGATGGGCCCATGATCCCGGCACCAAGGTTCATAGGCCGGAAAACGATGGAAAAACACCCGATCCAATGGCACCTGTCGTTCTTCCAACAAGCCGCGAACCCAGCTCTCCATCGCCATATCCCAGACGTTGATATTCACGTCCTCGCCCTTCACCAAAACCTTGATGAAATCGGCGTAGGCACCGGGAACAGGCTCGTACTTCCCTGGAAAACTAATGCCCTCGGGTCGTGGCCAAGTCAGCCACGTGGAGTGGTGGGGTTCCCACTCGGCGGGCATCCGGTAACCAAGCTTGGACGGCGAAAGTAAATCAACAGGCTGCATCGGCGCAGACAGACTGCGGGACCCGGGAAAAGGGATCAAGCAACGGTGGTGTTGAAAACACGCCCTGGCCGGTTTCGACCAGAGGCGCACATCCGAAACTCACCACTTCAACGCCTTCAAGCGATTCGCCGCTTCTTCCGCATTGGCGCGGCTGTTGAAACCGCTCACGCGGATCCAGCCTTCGCCATTGCGGCCAAAGCCGCTGCCGGGAGTGATCACGACGTTCGCTTCGTTGAGGATCTTGTCGAACGCCTGCCAGCTCGTGTAACCCTTCGGCAAGCCAACCCACACATAGGGCGCATTAGTCCCGCCAATAACTTTCAATCCGGCCGACTTGGCTCCCGCCACCAAAATGGCGGCATTGCCCATGTAATGCTCCACCAAAGCCTTCACTTGGGCTTTGCCTTCCGGCGAGTAGATGGCTTCCGCCGCCCGTTGGGTGATGTACGAGACGCCATTGAACTTGGTGGTCATCCGACGTGACCAAAGGGGGTGCAAGGGCAACCGTTCGCCCGTAGGTGTGGCCGCCTTTAATTCCTTGGGAACTACCGTAAAGGCGCAACGGACCCCGGTGAAACCGCCGCTCTTCGAGAAACTGCGGAATTCGATGGCGCACTCCCGGGCTCCGGGAATCTCGTAGATCGAATGGGGAATGGTCGGATCCTGGATGTAGGCCTCGTACGCGGCGTCAAAGAGGATGATGGCCGAATTGGCGAGGGCGTATTTAACCCACGCTTCCAATTGGGCACGGCTCATGACTGCCCCGGTGGGATTATTCGGCGAGCAGAGGTAGATCACGTCGACCTGTCCTGAGGGCGGTTCAGCGATGAACCCGGTAGCTTCGGTGCAAGGAAGGTACTGGATCCCGGCGTAGGCCCCGCCTTCATCGGCGTCACCCGTGTGGCCCGCCATCACGTTGGTGTCCACGTACACGGGATATACCGGATCGGTGATCGCCAGGCGGTTCTTGGAGCCCAAAATGTCCAAAATCGCTCCGCAATCGCATTTCGACCCGTCGCTGACGAAGATTTCGTCGTCCGCGACGTTAATCCCGTGGTTGCGGTAATCGTTCTGAGCGATGGCCTGACGCAGCCAATCGTAGCCCTGCTCCGGGCCATAGCCCTTGAAGGTGCTGCGCGAGGCCATGTCATCAACGGCCTTATGCAACGCGGTAACTACCGCTGGGGGAAGCGCTTCCGTGACATCGCCAATGCCGCAACGGATCATCCGCTTGGCAGCTTCGGGATTCGACTCCGTGAAAGCCTTAACGCGGCGGCCGATTTCCGGGAAAAGGTAACCTGCCTTCAGCTTGAGATAATGCTCGTTGAGTAACGCCATAAAACGGGCGCGGACGGTACGTCCGGAAGGCGATTCTGACAAGCGTCACGAATTTGTGACGTTGCATTACTCACCGTTCTCAGCACGTTTTCCATCCCCAATTCCCCAAAAATTCTTTGGTAATACCACAGAAGATGGTAAGGTAGAGATCGATATGATGGGCATAACCACGACGGTAACCACCAAGATGCAAGTAACGATCCCTGAGGAAATTCGGCGAATTTACCCCGTCGAGGCCGGGACCCGACTTACGTGGACCGTGGAGGGCAATGCACTCGTAGCCAGGCGGGTGCGCAGCGTCGACGAATTGGCGGGATGCCTCAAATCCGACATACCGTTCCCTGGAATCGAAGCGGAAAAAAAAGGTGTGGCTGAACTGCGCGCCAAACGGATTGCCAACAAGTTTGGAGCCGGAACCAAGTGAGCCGCTACATTCTCGATACGAACCTCATCATAAGGTTCCTCGCGCAGGATCATCCAACCATGAGCAAGGCCGCCGGGGGTTTGTTCAAGGAGGCCGCAGCAGGCCATACAGAGTTGGTCCTTGAAGCCACAATTGTGGCCGAAGCAATATTCGTCCTGACCAGTTTCTATAAAAAAGAGCGGACTATGGTGGCTGACGCCTTGCGCGAGTTGATTGAAGGTTGCCGGCTCCGGGTCACGCAAAGGGAAGCAGTCCTGAACGCACTGGACCTCTTCAAATCTTATAATATAGATTTTCCGGACGCCCTCCTGGCGGCACTGGCAGCGGGTGGGGAAATTTCCATTGCCTCTTTCGACCGCGATTTCGACAGAATCCCGGGAATCGCGCGGCACGAACCCGTATAACAAAGATCGTTTTCACATCCGGGGGCGCCTTGGCGCCTGCGCGCCGCCGCGCCCCCGGGTCCGTTAATCAAGGGGCATCACCTGGAGGGGCTGGAGGCCATCCACCGAGCAATGCCAGGAACTAAGCAATTCCTGCTGATGTTTCGTGGCCCATTCAAGGACCATCTGCTTGACCCGCTGCGGGGCGCTCCCGCCCATGATGCGCAACGGCCATATACTCACCACCAGTTCATATTCACCGTAATTAGCCTGGAAGCACGCGTCCTGCGCGGGATTCATCAACAGCCTTATCACGATTCCGTAGAATTTCGATATTACAGGCATAGGTCATTATCTTTTGGTCGGCCTTGTGCCAGTCGCATTCACTGACGCATCTCGCACACACACTGTTCAACCATTTCTCAGATCGGCCATTTCACCAATGGCCACGCGAGTAATGACCCAAAAGCGGGGTCAAAGTTTCAAAAAAAATTCGGGATCCTTGCGGAATCCCGAAAAAATAATATTCAACCTTTGCGACCCTATTTCATCTACCCGGCGTAGTAGGCATCCACCCGCTGCATCACATCGCGGTACGCGATATCCTGCTCATAGATGAATTTGAACTGCTCGATCGCCTCCTCTTTCTTGCCCATCTTTTCGTAGATGAGCCCCAGGGTGTAGCGCAGATCCTTGGCCTCCTCATCGAACACCTGCTTTTCCTTCAAGGCTTCCTGGAGTTTCCGGGCTCCCATGTCGTTCATCCCGCGCTGATGGAACGCCCGGGCCAGCAAGGACATGGCGGCGATCCGCTTGCTTGGATTATTCTGGGCCTTTTGCAGTTCCGAGATCGCCTCACCAAGCTTCCCGGCATTGAAATACAGCAGGCCCAACTCGTAACGAATATGCAGGTCAGTGGGATTCGAATCCGCCCGGCGCTTGGTTTCATCGATTTGAAACGCCGCCCGCTTCTGCCGGAGGGCGTTCTTTTGGTCTTCGGCATCTGCCGAATCCGCGTCAATGGCCGCGTCCAAGGCATCGAATTTTGCGAGCTGGGCATCCCGGATCGCCAGCAAAATGGTCGGATCGTTGATTCCAGTGGCGGCGAGGATTCGCTCGTAGTAGCCGATGGCTTTATCGAAATCGCCCTTCTTTTCGTACAGTTCCGCCACCGATTTCAAAAGCCGGGGGACTTCGCCTTCCTTGGCCAGCTTGGCTTCGTACTCCGCTATCAGGCGAGCGGCGACATCGACGTCCTTGACCGCCCGATTTTCCTGCTCCAGCGAGACAGCTTGCTCCTTATCCCGCAAGGCATCTCGATAAGTAGCCCCTTCCTGGCCCAGCTTCTCGTAACCGCCTTCGGACAAGGTCCGGTTGGCGATGACATTCTTGAGCTTTTCGTTGAGATCCGAATCTGTCGGATCCAAAGCCAAAAGATCCCGGAGGATTTTTTCCGCCCGGCCTCGATTCCCCAATTGGGCATGGGTATTCGCCAGCTTTTCCGCCAGTTTCCGGTCCGAAGGCTTGGCTTTGAAGGCGATTTCCAGGGACAGCAGGGCGGTCTTGGGCAGGCGGGCCAACAACGCGGCCTCAGCCAGCAATTCGTGGGCTTCCTGGTTGGACGGGTTGTCGTTCAGGGCTTCCTCCGCCACGATGATGGCTGAAAACGGGTCGTTTCGGAGCGCAATACGCCCCTTGGTCAGGGAGCTGGCAGTGCCCGTCAGCTTTTTGAACCACCCCCCGCCACTGGCACCGGCTCGTTTGTGTTGGGCGGCCCGGAGTGCTTCCCGGCATTCGTAGAATCCGGGTTCATTTTTCAACACCTGGACGAAAAGAGTGACGGCGTAGTCCAGATTGTTTTTCTGGAGCGCGGCTATCCCCTTATCAAACATCTCCCGCGACTGGGCAGGAATCTGCGCGATCGACTTCTCTGGCATGGCCTCAGCCTATCGCCAGAACAGCGCTTATGCCAATACGGTTTCGAACCGAAAGGGTAAATGCGCCGTAAAACCAGCTCTGGGACAAAATGAATACGTTTCGTCTGATAGGTGAACCAATCAAACGGCTGGGTTAGGACGGAGGTGGTTTCTTTGACCTCCGCACCCTACCCGCCACTATGACGATAGTGAAATCCGTCCGTCCGTTTCTAGCGACCACCGTCGGCTGCCTGTTGGCGGCGTGGGTCACCACTTGCCAGGCCTATGAGGCGCCCATTATCCGGCACAGCGGCATGGCGGAAGCCTCGGCGGCGGTACCTATCGGTACGAATCTCGTCCTGATTGCCAACGACGGCGACAATCGCCTGCGCCTTTTCCGCGCCGACCGACCGGGTGGCCCCCTCGCCTCCTATGACCTGGACGCCTGGTATCCGCCCTTCGGCAAGAACTCTGAAATGGACCTGGAGGGGGCGGCGCGAATAACTAATAGGATCTTCTGGATCGGTTCCCACAGCCGGAACAAGGAAGGCAAGCCCCGGCTCAACCGGCATGTTTTCCTGGCCACTGACCTGTCCTCGGAAACCGCCGCGACTCCCAAGCTCGCGCCGGTTGGACACCCTTGCCGAAGCCTGGTAGAACAATGGCTGGGCGACCCACGCACCAGGGAACTGCTGGGTGGGGACTCCCCGGCCGACCCCGAGGATATAAATATTGAGGGACTTTCGGTCCGTGCCGAAGGCGGACTGTTTGTGGGGTTCCGGAGCCCTTTGGCCCACGAGAAGGCCATTCTCGTTCCATTGCTGAATCCCGATGAAATCCTGTCGGGGAAGAAAGCCCGGTTTGGTGACCCGGCTACGATCGATCTCGATGGCCAGGGCATTCGGGACATAGCCTGGACTGGCCGGGAGTATTATCTAATCGCTGGAAATAGTGGCGGAGGCGGTCGTTCACGTTTGATACGCTGGGCCGGGCCTGGGCATCTCCCGTCGCCGGTGCACCACCTCGATCTGCGGCACCTGAATCCCGAAGGCATCGCCGTCTTCGGGTCCCCCGATCAGCCCAAGCTCCTCATTGTGAGCGACGACGGTTCACAATTTGAAAACAAGGTGCCGGGTTTCGCCGATTTCCAGAGCCTTTGGTACGATCCCGCCCGCAAGAAACGTTAACTCCCTCATGGTTTGCCGAGGATAGTTTGCCATCGTTGCCAATCTTCCGAGGTATCCACGTCGCTCAAGGTACGCAGCCGCGCCACCGTCAGGCCCGCCACGTTAGCAGCCCGACACGTTTGTTCGAAAACCCTTTCGGTGCTCCAATCGATCCCCTCAAACAACTGCGGCAACGCTCGCCGGGTGCCGATCAGCCAGTATCCACCATCTACTGCGGGTCCAAGGACCACATCGTTGGTTTGAAGCAAGTCCTGCGCTTCCCGAAGGTCCGCAGCAGAGACGTAGGGGCAATCCGAGCCGATGGCCACCACCGGGTTGGCCCCATTGGCAAAAGCGTCCGCAAAAGCTCTGGTGAGACGCTCGCCAAGGTCTCCGTCGCCTTGGGGTTCCAATCGCCACCCGGGCTTGGCCCAAGAGCCAACCTCGTCTGTCGAATCGTCCGGCGTATAGCGAAGGGCCACATTTGGAAACGGACACAAGACCTCAACCGTCGCCTGGAGCATCTGCCGATAGGCGGAGAGCGCACCCGCCGGTCCTAAATCTTTGGCGAGACGGGTTTTAACAAAACCCAAGCGCGGTGCCTTCAGGAACAACAGTATCTTCATGGGATCCGCCCCGCGCGCCTCGACCGTACCCTTCGGCGCGAGCCCATTCGCGCCCATTAACTCCGACGCTTGGGCAGTTCGTCGACGAAGTGGACCCGGATCTTGCGCTTATCTACTGGCTCAGGCTTGACCTGCGCCACCGGAGTGACACCGGGAAGGCAATATCCCACGACGCCGATGGAACCGGCAATCAGCATGAGCAAAATCACGGCGAGCCATCTTATCGGAGACTGCCCAGCCACCGCGATCCAACCAGCCAACGTGACGAAAACCACATCCGCAGCAACCAACCACGTGAGGGGATTTCGCCACAGCGGCTCGGGCTGCGCTTCTTTTTCCAAACTTGATTCGGTCGCGGCCGAACCTGAGGAAGGAACGGGCGTCAACGCTGGGGCGGGGACGGGTGCCGCCGCGACAGGACGCGAGCGAGTCAAAGAGGGGGCGGGTTTCGCGGTCGAAGCGAGGGGTTGTGCCAACGGCTGGATTTCCCGTGGTGCGTTCGGTGGAAGCGCTTCTTTTGCGATGGGTGTGACTTCCGGAGCGGCCGCCACTGGAGTGACTTCGATCGATGCGGGCGTGGCAGCGGTCGACGTGGGATTCGCCGACGGCGGCGAAACCAGACTACTTCCCCTTAAAAGGAGACCCACTCCTTTTTCCGAGGCTTCCGATTGGCTCTTGTTTTCCCCCGAGCCGAGGAGACTTCCGAGCCCCCTACCCAGTACCGGCTTCGACATTGAGGCACGGAGACTCTGGCCAGTCAGCCTGTCGCGCAATGTCAAAGAGGCCCAAAACGACAACTTCTTATCGACAAGAAACTAACAGCGACCGGCTTGGCCCGGCTTCGATCCCGATCTATTCTGGTCCGACATGAAGCGTGCCTTGGAATGGGGTATCCCATTAACGATCGCGGTTTTGTTCGGCTGGCTGATCCTGCCGCGCGGACCCCAATTCGCGCGTCTTCCAGTGGGATCCACGACACTGGGGCCGTGGGTTTACACCAACCTGCAGGGCCAGGCCATTCGCTCTTCCGATTTCACAAATCAAGTGGTTTTGATCAACTATTGGGCAACCTTTTGCCCTCCGTGCAAAGCGGAGATTCCCGCTTTCAATGCCATTTACGAAAAATACCACTCCCGTGGATTGGAGATTATCGGCATCGCCACCGACCCCGAGGGTGCCGAGCTCGTGGCACCTTTTTCGAAGCGCTACGAGATTAAGTATCCCGTCGTGCTGTACGACGCGCCCCCCCTGCCCCCCATCGGCGGAGGCATACCATTGCCCACCACACTGATCACTGATCGGAACGGGAAGGTTGTCGCGCGCTACGTTGGAGCCCTTTCGGAAGAGGAGCTGGAAAAGGCCCTCGCTCCGCTTTTGGCAGCCGAGGCCAAACCCTAGGCTGTGACGTTTCCCTCCAAAACTGGGGCTTGATCTCTGAATGATGCCTGGCCCGTAGAGTCTTCCGAAGATTCGGGTAACCACCACGCCAGGATGGCGGCGGGAACGAACAAGAACGCGGCGTACAATAAAGCAGGACGAACGTCACCGACCGTGGTGAACAACGAAAAGAAGACTGTGCCCCCTGCCGCCACCACCCGGCCGATGTTGTAGCAAAAACCCGCGCCAGTCGTGCGTAGCAAGGTGGGAAAGAGCGGAGGCAGGCACATGGTGAACAGGCCAAAAAGTCCCTGGCAGGCGCCGATCCCAGTAAACCAAATCAACGCGGCCGAAAGGCTCAACGGACGTGCAAACGTGGCGATCAGGACGCTGGCATAGACTAGACAAAGGACAGAAATGACCCGGCGGTAGCCGTAGCGGCTGGCCAATGCGCCAGCCAAATAATTGCCCGCGATACTTCCCAGCATCATCAGGCATAGCGCCAGTGCTGCAGTCTTGTTCTTTTCGGAGGCGGACTGCGACACGACCTCCGGTAAATCGCGAATGTATTTCTGCTGCCAAAACATGAACGTCCAGTGGGCCGTCAACGAAATGGCGCAGATGGATAGGATCAGCCAAGTTCGCTTGGCAATTTGACCGCGAAACAGATCGGCAATTCCCGGCAGTTTCTTGGTTCCCTTCCGGGCGGCACGCCACTCCTGGGGTTCGGGGACCGCACGGCGAATCCACAGCACAATAAAGGCCGGCAGCACGCCCACGAGGAAAATGAAGCGATGCGGTTGGCTATGGAGAATCCAGCCCGCCGCGCAAGCCACCAAAACACCGACATTTACGGCCGACTGCAAGGTGGCGGCGATCCATGGCCGCCACTGTCGCGGCCACGTTTCCGCCAGCAACGAGGCCCCCACCGCCCATTCGCCACCAATTCCGAGAGCCGAGAGAAAGCGAAAGCCCATCAGGTGCCACCATTCAGTGGAAATTGCCGAGAGTCCGGTAAATCCAGCGTAAGTGAGGATCGTCAGGCACAGTGCTTTGCTGCGGCCCAAGACGTCGCCAATACGCCCAAAGAACGCCCCTCCGAAGGCCCAACCGATTAGGAAAGCCGCATTGATCATTGCCCCGCGTTCACCTACCAGTTTGTCGGTCGGTGCCAGCCGCAGGAGCTCGGCCACGAAGGGCGTCGCCACCAGCGTGTAGATGTGCATGTCCAAGCCGTCGAACATCCATCCCAGCCAGGCGGCCAGTCCGGACCGCCGCTGGTGTGAAGTCAAATCCTTGAACCTGACGGGGCTGGGAGGGGAACGGAGCATGGCGATGCCTCCATTGAATCCGCCGGCAGCACAGACGGACAAGCGCTATCGAAAAAAAACCTGTCGTCCACTGGACATGTCCGGTAAGCTCTCTCCTCTTTAGGAACCAATAAAACTCGATCGTGAACGTCGAATTAAGCAAGAAAGCCCTGGAAAAGGTAGGAAATCCGCACGTTTTGGTGAATCTGATTTCCCGTCGCGTTCGCCAATTGAGCAATGGCGGCGGTGGATTTTCCCGTCCTTTGGTGGATACGCCGCCCTCATACGGTTTGGCCGATATCGCACTGTTGGAGATTATCGAAGAGAAGATCGGTTTCGACTTGCTCGCTGCCGGCGCGCAGCATGTGCTCGATCCCGAGCCTCCGGTTCGCCGCAAGAAGCGGGCGGCAGCGGCGGCGCCAGTCGACGCTTAAGGCAATAGCCTTGCAGGATTTCGAATGCGCCGGGGAGTAATGTCTCTCCGGCGTTTTGTTTATGGGCGATTTACTCAACAACCCGAAGGCACGCAGGGATTACCATATCCTCGAAACATTCGAGGCCGGTTTGGTTCTGCACGGCACCGAGGTCAAATCGCTTCGCGCTGGCAGGGGACAGATAAGCGACGCCTTTGCCCGGGTGGAAAATGGCCAGGTGTGGCTGCACAACTCGCACATCGACGAATACAGCCACGGCAACCAGTTCAATCACGTCCCGAAAACACCGCGCAAGCTGCTCCTCAATAAGAACGAAATCCGCAAGCTGGAAGCCGCTTCGAACGTCAAGGGCAACGCCCTGGTTCCCCTCTCCTTCTATTGGAAAAATCGCAAGGTGAAGGTCTTGTTGGGGGTGGGTGAAGGCAAGAACCAGTACGACAAACGCGAAGACCTTAAAAAGCGTGACGCAGAGCGGGAAATGCAGCGGGCGACTTCTCACAGACTTAAGCGCTAGAAGCTTTCCTGACGATTCGAGCCGTGACGCCGAGCCCCTCCTCATCCCCTTCCGTTGGGTCGCGTAGTGGCGACCGAATCCTGGAGTTGGATGGCATTCGCGGATTCGCCATCCTGCTCGTCCTCGGATTCCATCTCTGGTCGGAGACAGCCTTCAGCGGGAGCATGGTAACACCGCTGTCCAATGCCATTCGTTCCCTGTTTGGCTTGGGTTGGACGGGTGTCGATCTGTTCTTCGTCCTCTCCGGGTTCCTGCTCGGAGGAATCCTGATCGACCACGCTGACTCACCCAACTACTACCGCACTTTCTATGCCCGCCGGTTTTACCGTATCATACCACTTTATTTTGCCCTCCTGATTGCAGTGGGCGTTTCGCGTCACACGCTCGGGTCCAAATGGGTGAGCATCGAATTCAGCGCGTCGTTC
Organism: Candidatus Limnocylindria bacterium; assembly: GCA_035493435.1. Classification (GTDB taxonomy): domain Bacteria; phylum Verrucomicrobiota; class Verrucomicrobiia; order Limisphaerales; family UBA9464; genus DATJII01. The sequence continues at coordinate 11,810 of DATJII010000384.1, forward strand.
CCGTGGCTCTCGTTTTTTGCCTTCCTCCAAAATTTCTTCATGGCCGCTGCGGGAAGCTTCGGTTCCGCCGCCTTTTCCTCGACGTGGTCGCTGGCGGTGGAAGAGCAGTTCTATTTATTACTGCCAGTGACCATGCGATTCGTGCCAGCGCGGAAGTTGCCGTTTTTTGTGGTTGGACTGGCTGCTGTGACGCTCGTGGTTCGGTCGGCGTGGTGCCTTTCGCATACATTTGCCCCGTTGGGGGCCTTTGTGTTGCTGCCCTTTCGCTGGGATGAACTATTGCTGGGGGTGCTGGGGGCGATGGCCATGCGCAACGAAGCTTTGCTCGAACGCCTGCGCGCCCAGCCCGCTTTGCTGGGCGCGTTTTGTGCGATTTCCGGACTCATCTTGGTGGGAATGCAAGCATCCGAACACGGACGTCCGGACAATCCGGTTATGAACGGTATAGGTTTGAGCGTCGTGGGGTTCTTTTACTTGAGCCTGATCCTCTGGGCGCTCACGCAACCCACTTCCTGGGTGTCGGGATTCTTCCGCAACGCCGGCCTGCGATGGCTCGGCAAGATCTCCTACGGCGTCTACCTGCTCCATTTGCCCGTCGCAGTTGCAACGCATTGGATTGCGTGGCATGACCGGCCTCTTCATCCCGATTTGGCCCACGTTGCCACTACCCTGCTTGGACTCGGACTGACACTGGCCTTGGCAACACTTTCCTGGCGTTTCTTCGAATCCAAGTGCCTGGCGACCGCGCACAAACACCGCTATTAAGAAGGCCCGGGATATCGCCGGACTGGTTTACGGTCCGCAGACTCAAGGTCCCATTTACCATCCCATCAGGGACCTGTCTGGCAGGCATTTCATTCGCCTAATGCTGCGGTTCCCCTTGGGTGTCCAGCAATCCCTTCAAGCGTTCCCGATACGCTTCCGCCACAATATACCCCAGGCATCGCGCCGCGCCGCAACGGCAGGGATAGGAGCGCCATTCAGTCAGGTCGTAGCCGTAGTCGAAAGTCAGTTCTTCCCCGATTGAGATACGACGGCGCGCCAGCAACCAAATGCCATCCGCGATCAGGGCCGCCTCGCAGTTGGGATCGCAGGAGTGGTTCAGGTACTTTGCAGGATTCCAATCGACCGCGCCATCAATGTCGCGCAGTTCGTCCAAGTAGAAAATGAAGGGGTTGCCCCCCTGGCAACGGGCGGCCGATTCCGCCTTGGAGATGGGTTCTCCCAAATAGGCCACCACTCGCTCACCCCGAAGGATGGGGCGGGTGGAAAAGGCTCCCGATCCGTGAATCGACGACTGCCGAATCTCGAATGCAAGAGCCCCGGGCTTCATGGTTCGGAGGACCGGACCGCCCAGCGCAACTTGGCTGGCAACGATCTGGTATTGGAGCGTCGTTCGTCTGGACCGGCCAGGATGACGTCGTCGGCAATCGAAGAATAGGTGCCGGAACGAAACCCGTCGCGGAACGCATGTTTCACTCGCCGATCTTCCCCGGAATGAAAGGTGAGGACGGCGGCGCGGCCCCCGGACTTGAGACAATACGGCAGATTGCGGAGGAACGCGTCCAGCACCCCGAACTCGTCGTTCACTGCGATGCGCAAGGCCTGGAATACGCGGCGAATGCACTTGTCGGATTCACCGTCATCCGGACGTCCCGGATAAGTCTTCGAAAACCACCTATAGATTACCTGCGCCAATTGCCGCGTGCGCCGAATCGGGGTATCGAACTGGGCGTCGATCAACGCCTCGGCCACGGCGGTCGAATGGGGCTCATCCGCAAAATCGTTGAGAGCGCTGGCCAGCATGGGTATGGAAGCCGCCGCCAACCAGTCAGCGGCTGACACTCCACGGGTGGGATTGAGACGTAAATCGAGGGGGCCGTCGAACTTGAAAGTGAATCCCCGCTCAGGGTTGTCCAATTGCATGGAAGAAATGCCGAGGTCGGCCAGGATGCAATCCACCCCCTCAAGAGATTGTTCCGCAAGCACTTGGATCAGCCCCGCAAAGTTGCGTTGGACAGCGGTAAACTCTTGTTCGGTGAATCCCGCCTCACGCAGGCGAGCAACCGTTTTGGGTAATTCGACCGGGTCCACGTCGAGCCCGATCAACCGCCCGCCGGGTCGGAGGGCTTCCAGCAAGGCACGCGTATGGCCTCCGTAGCCCAGGGTGCAATCCACCGCGCATTCACCGGGTTGCGGCCGCAGAACTTCGACAATTTCCGCGACCATAATGGGACGATGCATCCCGGCAGGGGTCTTGCCTGACGCCACGACCTTGGCCACGTCGGACGCGTATTTTTCCGGATTATGCTCCTTATATTTCTCGTCGTAGCGCCGGGGGTTCTTGCCGGCATAGCGAACCCTCCGCTTGCGCGGTTCCGGCGCAGCGTTCGATTGGGGAGCATCCATGATTATTTTTGGGGAAACCCTACCCGGAAACGATCTTCCGATGGATAGGGAATACTGGCCGCAAAGAGGCACTTAGCTTGTCCTGCAACGCCTGTAGTTCCCGATACACTTTGACTGCCTCGGCATTGGGTCGGGCCGTTTCCTTGGGGTTCAGTTTGACGTATTGATCGGTGATATCCTCGATTCGGATCGATTCACCTTTTGACCGTCGCCAGCTCCACAAAGCCTGCAGCGCCGCGCCATAGGCCGCGCCTTCCGAAACTTGGAGCGTCACCACTTCCGCATCGAAGACGTCCGCCATGATCTGGCGCCAAAGTTTGGACTTCGCCCCTCCGCCGGTGGCACGAACCTGGGTTGCCTTGACGCCCAACTCGGCAAGACGTCGCAAACCATAGTTCATTCCCAACGTGACGCCTTCCATGGTCGCACGGGCGAAATGCTGGGCCGTGAAAGTCTTGGGCCGAACCCCAAAGAAGACGCCCGTCGCATCCGGGGCATTGGGTGTACGTTCGCCTTCCAGGTAAGGCAATAGCAGCAAACCGTCCGAGCCCGCCGGAGCCTTGGCCGCCGATTTTTCGAAAGCCATGTGATCCAGATCGAAGTCCTTGCGTACCATCTCGGTGGCGACGGTCACATTCATGGTGCAGAGCAAAGGCAACCAGCGATTGGTGGAATCGCAAAACGCGGCGATTTCACCTTCGGGGTCAATCACGGGTTTCTCCGCACAGGCGTATATGGTTCCGCTTGTACCAAAGCTAGCCGTGATCACGCCTTCGCGAGTATTTCCCGTTCCGATGGCACCCATCATGTTGTCGCCGCCACCCGCACTTACCACCACACTCGAATCCAGTCCCAATTCTTTGGCCGTCGATTTGCTCAAATGACCGGCAGGCGTGTCACTGGAAGAAATCGTGGGCAGCTTGCCCATCAATTCCGGATCAATGGCTTTGACGGCTTCTTCCGACCAACGACGGCGACGCACGTCCATCAATGCCGATCCCGATGCATCACCGTATTCCATGAACAACTGACCGGTAAGCCAGTAGTTCAGGTAGTCGTGGGGCAACAAAACGGTTGCCAGACGGGCGTAATTTTCCGGTTCGTTCTTCTTCAGCCAGAGAATCTTCGGCGCGGTGAAACCAGGCAAGATGGTATTGCCCAGCGTTTTGATCGTTTTCTTGGCTCCACCGAGGGCAGCGGTGATCTCCGCGCACTCGGCGGTCGTCGTGGTATCGCACCACAACTTTGCCGCCCGGATCACCTGTCCGTCTTTGTCCAAGGGTACAAATCCATGCTGTTGCCCACTCACGCCCACGGCCACGACTTCCGGACTACCCGCCTTGGCCTCCTTAAGCGCTGCCTTCACGGCCTTCGCGGTCGCCTTTCGCCAAGTCGCGGGATCCTGCTCCTTCGCTCCTGGTGGAAGGCCGGCGATCAAACCATAGGGAGCCGATCCGGTTCCCACCACGGCGCCAGTTTTGACGTCCACCACCACGGCCTTGGTGGATTGGGTTCCCGAGTCGATGCCAATAATGAGCGTACGCTGAGCCATAAAGTGTTCGCGGACTATCGCGAGACAGGCCGACCCTGTCGAGAATCCAGTCGGCTGGGGAATTCACTGGGCGGCTGGCCCGCTGCCCGGCCGGACCGTCCCAGACCACGAAATGGACACCTCTCGCGCACCTGCCGGAACCTGGGTAGTCCCAATCCGTCCTCCCGGCCACCGAACAGTGACCGTACTGGATCCATTGGGCTCCGCTACTACGGGCACACTGGAGTCTTGGGACCAGTAGCCGGATCCCGCGTGGGACTCCACCGCCGGTCCCATCGCTTTGTCCGGTCCGGAAACGCGAACTACCGCTCCCGTGCCGTCAGGATTCTCCGGAGGACCCTGGAACTTGATCCGCATTCCCGGCACGGCACCGACATTTCTATAGATCCTGGTCCTGCCACTATTCTGGGCCATCGCTATATCGATGCGTCCGTCATGGTCAAAGTCGGCTAACGCAACCCCTCGGCCTTCACCATCAACACTAAGGCCGCTTTCCTTTGGATTGAGGGCCACGAAGCCTCCTTTCCCGTTGCCGCGAAACACCAACCCCTGCCCGGCGTCATAGCGCGGTGAATCTGGAGGTCCGTCGAAGAATCCCTGGCTCACGACCAGATCCATGTGCCCATCACCGTCCAGGTCGCCGACGCCAATACCGAAGACCGGCGCAAACTGGCCTTCGCGGGGCAGTGGCGTCGCGGCAAAATGGTCGCCGCGATTAAGGAAAACCATGCTTTCCAGAGTTGTCACCGGCTGGTCTTTCATTTTCGCGAGACGATTGCCCAGGAAATCTGCTACTCCTGCGGAACTGAAGGCCGTGAAGCTATCATAGCGTTCACGGAGGAATGGAAAGCTCGCCGCAAGCATTTCCCAAGGGACTCTGGGAACGATCTTTCGCAGCGGGCCATCCCATTCGGCATCAATTAGCTTTACCGTTCCGTCGTCCTCAGGGTCTCCATAATAACGGTGAAAAGGCTGTTTCAGCGAGGCGCGACAGGAACTATTAAGCCCCCAATTCCCAGCCACTAAATCCATACGCCCATCCCCGTCGAAATCGCCAGCAGCTACGCTATTCCACCAACCCGTCAGGGAACCGAAGCCCAAGCTTTCGGTAACCTCCACAAAACGCGTGCCATGGCGCCGATACACCCGCACGGGCCCACCATCGCACGCCAAAATTAGTTCCGGAAACCCGTCGCCATCCAGATCTGACCAAACTGCACCGCTAACCATCCCGGCTTTGGCGAAGGACTCACTGGCCTCAGCTTCGTACTGGAGGGAATCCTTTTCGTTGCGGAAAAACCGGGATGGCACGGCATCAGGAAATCGGCCAGGAACCACCCGACCACCGATAAACAGGTCCAAATCACCGTCCCCATCGACATCCGCCATTGCCAAGGGACCAGCACTGGGGAAACCCGCGCCCAGCGAGTGGAGTACCACACTCGACAGAGGATCCAATCGGCGTGCTGAAGTCGCATTCGTAGCGCCTTGCTCATAGTTCGCGGTGCCGAGCAGCAGCGTCCGATTCGTTTCGTTTTCGTGCCACCCGAGCACAGTAGTCTGGTCGTCGTGGAGGGCGTTTATAGGTGGCGCGGGCCAGGCGGCAAAATTGCCTGTCCCGGTGTTCTTATATACCGCCAAAGTCCCACCCTTCCCACTGGGAATCAACAGATCTTCCCAGCCGTCCCCGTCGATATCGCACCAACTTATACCCGGCCCCAATTGGCTCAACTTTCGCGGCAACAAGGGCTGTCGCTCGAAATCATCGAAGGACTGGTCCACGTGTCGATGGTTTATCAATTCACTCACATCAGCCAGAAGCGGTATCTGATCGGGTGCTGCCGGGGACGCAGCGACTGATCCAGCCGCCGCTTCATCAATCTCGTAGAGCTTATTTGCGGCAACATCCCGTAACACACTGCGGCGTCCACTTCGCCACTGGATTTCGATGGTGAGACGATTGGTCAGGCTCCCGGCGGCAAATGTCCGCACCGGTTCGTCGCCAGAAAGGTATCGGCCTCCGCTCAGGATTTCCTGCGATTGCAGGGGCACGGCACCGCCTCGTATAATGACCCTCGCGCCAATGCCTTGGATGTTCGGCGGGAGCCCTTTCAAACGCACCGCGATCCGCGGCCTTTCAGAGTCATTCCGAAAAATCAGTGCCGGCCCATTCAGGCTGTTCACCACCAAATCCAGATCGCCGTCGTTATCCAAGTCAGCCAGGCACATCCCTTGGGCGACTTGAGCCGTGTGGAAACCCCAATCCTCTCCTTTGACTTCAAACGTCAAGTCGCCACGATTTCGAAATACCTGCACCGGCGAGGCCAGGATCGGGAAGAGCCGCCGCAATTCCAACTGCTCGGCCCATGATATTTTTCGTCCCCGTTTGGCAGCCTCGATTCGCCGGGCAATATCTATGTTCTGCGCATCGCGCCCGTGCCCGGTGGTAATAAACAAATCTTCAAAGCCATCCAGGTCAGCATCCAGGAAGAGCGGACACCAGGACCATTCCGAGGCTTCCACCCCGGAGAACGCGGCAATCTCGGCATAAGTTCCGTCACCACGATTCCAAAACAGGGTGTTTTGGGAATATTGAGGACGCCCCGCCCCGCCTGGCCCCGGCAATTGGATGACTTTGCGGTCCGCAAGTTGCACCTGTCGCCGCGAGTGGTCCCGACTGAGCATGTCGGCGACGAAGAAATCGTCCCGCCCATCGCGATCCAGGTCCGCAAAATCTACGCCCATCGAAAACAAGCTGGTGTGGCGGAGCGTGGTGTGCGGAATGGCCCGGAAATGCCCCTTCCCGTCGTTGATCCAAACACGGTCCTCCGACTGGAAATCATTGCAGACATAGAGATCTGGAAAGCCATCCTGGTTGATATCCCGGAACATGGCCGAAAGCCCCCAATCAAAGGGCACCTTGGCCGGACGTCCATCTTCATCCAAAAAAGCCCCGTTGGTCCAACTCAGCGGCACAAAGTGACCATGACCGTCATTATGATAGAGGATGTCGGCTTCCCCATTTTCCATCACGCCGCTTACCGGATCGATCGAAAATCGCCCCACCAATTCTGGATCCGTGACGGGCCGTCCGTCGACCGCCAGAAGCTCATAGTGGTTGTTCTTGGTATCCACCCGATAACGTTTGTCGGGTTCGTCACGGAACGTCACAGAACGGTAGTTCACGACATAAAGATCCAGGAACCCGTCCCCGTCGACATCCGCCAGGGCCATGGATGTCGCGCCACCGGTCCCCGTCAAACCGGCTTCGGCGGTGGCCTCGCGAAACTTTCCGTGACCGTCATTCAGGAAAAGCCGCGTTCCACGCCGCAGGCCATTGACCAACAAATCGAGATCGCCATCGCCATCAACGTCAGTCAAGACGGCACCGGTCGATGACTGGTCCGGGCAATCGACTCCCGCCTCACGCGCCATTTCGGTAAACCGGCCGTTTCCGAGGTTTCGATAGAGTGCGTTCGGTCGATCCAAGGCGCAGAAATAAAGATCCGTCCACCCATCGCCATCGACATCCCCTGCGGCCACTCCGGAGCCGTTCAGGAGTATCTGGTTGGTTAGCGAGCGTCCGATCAGAAGGGAGTTGGTGAAGGCAATTCCCGTGTCGTCCGCGGTGAGTAATCTGAACCCCGCTGCCGGCCCTTTGGGGATCTGGAGCGGTGCCGACCGGTAGCCCGGTGAAGCCTGCCACACCAAGTTGGGCAAAGGTGTTGGCCCGGCTATTCCCAACCACGAGTACATCCCTGCGCCCAGCAACAGAGCCAGTCGCCAAGCCCAGCGCAGCGCGCCAGCCGCAGGTGATTTCCGGGAGAAATTGATTCGAAGAAGATGCGCTTTTGCGGAGGAAAAGTGAAGGACCAACGGCGCCACTGCGAGTGGGAATGAGATCGCCCAACCATTACATATGGCGCGCCACGGTGAACCAGACTACCCCCATGATGACGCTGAGCACAAAAGCGCAACTGCCCTGATAACGTTGAAGCCCGGCGGCGAAGCTTATCCAACCAAGCGCCAGTCCGGCGAGAAATCCACCCACGTGCGCCAAAATATCCGATCGGGCATCCAGGCCAAACAGGCTGAAGAGCAGAAAAGCCGAGCCCACGATGACCAGCACCGGGCGCCGGGCAAACCGGAAGCCTTTCATCGCGTGAAAACTTCCAGCCGCTGCCAGTCCCAAGGCACCCATGACCGCTCCCGAAGCGCCGAGCCCGATATACTCATGTCCGCGAAACGCAAGGGCGAAAAAGTTACCTGCGACACCGCTCAGGAGGGTCAGCAAGAAGGTTGTCCAGACGCCACCCAACGCCATCGCCAGTCCCACCGTCAAAGCGCCAAACGTGGCATTCGCCGCCAGATGGCCAAGGTCCGAATGGATAAACACAGCACTCACCGGACGCCACCATTCGCCATGGCGAAAGGCAGTGGTATTGAAAACAGCCGTATCGAAGGTCCGATCCTGCGTCAGAAAAAAGACCAACAGCACCAAGGGCCAGGCGAGCCCAGCCCAATGAAGGGTGAGTCCGCTGCCGTAAATCTCCTGCCGCCAATCAAATCGCTGATTCTCTTCCTGGAATTTGGCGATGGCAGAACGGGCACTCGAACCGAGCGGAAGCGGGACCTGCAAACGCCAGCGGCCGGTCTCGGGATCCCGGTCCGGGGTAACCTCAATGCCCTGACTGGCCAGCACGAGACACCAATCCATCGCTTGGCGCTCATTACGCGCCCCGATGCACTCGAACAGCGGCTCGGCAGGCATTTCCACAGACGTCACGGGCGGCAATGTCGATGAAGTGCCGGGAAATGCAAGGGGCTGCATGGAAGGTTGGCAACCGCCTGCGGTAGCCCCTGTCGAGGTCTAGGCACAGAACGCTGCCACGCCCGACTTCAATGTTAACAAAAATCCCCGTCGGCGAAGGCCCACGAGCTACCGCCAGATCCGGCGCAGGAATCCAATGAAGTTCTGGCCCATAATACCTTCGACGTCTGCGTCACTATAACCGCGTCGTTTCAGGATATCCGGGATGCGCACCAGGTCGGCGATAGTATCGATGTCGCCTGGGCATTGCTCGGTACCGAAGGCTCCGTCCAGGTCGGTGCCCAAACCCACATGACGGGCGCTTCCTGCGAGTTGGCAGATATAGTCAATCTGGTTGCAGACGTGTTCCAAGGTGACTCCGCGATTGGCTGGAGTCGAAACACCCCGTTGCCAATCCGGCACCAGCATCCAGGCGTCAAAGGCAACTCCGATAACGGCGTCCCGGCGGAAAAGCTCGCGGAACTGGTCATCGCCAAACTGGCGCATGTGCGGCACGATGGCCCGGCAATTCTGGTGGCTGGCCCAAACGGGTCCGTTGAACAAATCGAGCGCCTCCCAGAAGCTTTCGTCACAGAGATGGGTGACATCAAGGATATACCCCAAACGCTCCATTTCAGGCACCAGTTCACGTCCCCGGGCGGTCAAGCCGCCGGATGCATTGGTGCCGTTGGCGTATACCCCGGGGCCATAGTGGGCGGGTCCCACAGCCCGCAGGCCATAGCCCCACGCCCGGGCCAAGTGGTTTAGCGAGATAAGAGAATCCGCACCCTCCAAAGAGAGGATCAGACCGACGGGCTGACGGGGATCATCGCTGGCCGAGGAGGCGAGATGCTGCTCCAACGTGGCCCGATTGCGAATCGAGAACATCTCCCCTTGTTCGACCATCGTTTCGTACCAGGCGCGTTGGGCTTGGGTCATCGCCCACGCTTGTTCGGCCGATCGCCAACCCGCCACCGGGCTGTAATGATCGTGCTCAATGCGGGCAATTTGGGTACCGACGACGATCTTGACGCTGCCCCGGCGAAGCTCAGGCAAAGATACCGTTCCACGACCTCGGTCCGGTTTGTCCTTGAGGTGAGCTTCCTTGGAACGAATGGCGGAGGCCGGTTGCCGGAGGTCACGGTTCCACTCTATGGCGTTCATCGCCAAATCGAGATGCGCGTCGAACAAAGTCATACGTGGGGACGCTCGGGAAGGGTGCCGGCTGGAAAGCCCGGACACGACTTAGACAAACTGGAATGCCAGGAGCGAGAGCAACATGCCCACAATTCCCACCAGTGTCTCACAGATCGTCCACGTGCGCATGGTTTGCTGGACGGTCAAGCCAAGGCAATCCTTGACTATCCAGAAACCGGAATCGTTGAGATGGGAAAGAAAGAGTGAACCGCAACCAATGGCGCAGATGATCAGAGCCTTATGGTGGTCGTTGTACTCCGGATGGGCCGCCAGCACGGGCACCAATAATCCCGAGGCGGTCGTAATCGCCACGGTGGCCGAACCGGTGGCCACGCGAATAAAGGAGGAAACCATCCAACCGTAGAGCAAGGGCGACAAATGTGCCGCTTCGCCAAAACGCCCGATGGACTCTGCCACTCCGCTGTCGCGCAATACGCGGGCAAATCCACCACCGGCGCCGATGACGAGGATCGTCATGCCAACCGAAGCAACCGATTGCTCCGAGAACTTGAGCAACTGTCCGATGGGGTAGCCACAACGCACTCCCAACGACCACGTCGCAAAAAGCACCGCCACGGTTAGGGCCATGGTTGGCGATCCAAGAAATGCCATCGCCTCGCGCACGGGATTTCCGGCGGGCAGGATCAGTTTGGTCAACGTCTCACCGAGCATCAGAAGCACCGGGAGCAGGATCGAAAACAACGTGATGCCAAAGCCGGGTTCCTGAAATCCTGCGGGCAGGTTTTTTACCTGCCGCTCAAACTTGGGCGGCTCGGCTTTCACGTGTTTGACTGCCCACTTGGCAAAGATTGGACCCGCCACACCCGCAGTTGGGATCCCAATTAGGAAACCCCAAAAAAGAACCCAGCCGTTATTCGCTTTGAACGACTCCACCGCGACCACCGGCCCGGGATGAGGCGGCATGACACCGTGCATGACGGAAAGGCACGCGAGCAGCGGCAGGGCCAGGCGTAGGAAGGGTTGTTTTGTTTCGTGGGTCAGTGTTAGGAGAATCGGCAACAACAACACTAGTCCCACCGCGAACCACGTGGTTAAGCCCACGGCCAGGGCCAACGCCATGATGCACCATTGAATCCGCTCTGCGCCAAAGAAAGCGGCGAAGCGTTTGGCCAATACTTCGGCCCCGCCGGATTCCCCCAGAAATTTGCCCAACATGACCCCCAAAGCCACGACGGCAGCTATGCCTCCCAAAGTGGCCCCCAACCCTTCCTGAAACGACTTGCCGACACCGGCCATGGAATAGGTCTGAAGCTCGCCCGCCGCTCCTTTCAATACCCGCCCTTGCAGCACCGCGCCCCCGCCGACGACGAGGGAGGCCATGATGAGCGCGATGAACGCGTTCACCTTGAGCTTGGTGACCAAGAAAACGAGCGCGCCAATGGCTAGGAAAGCCAGGGCGATCAGCTTCCAATCGTTGGGATTCATGGAGTTTCAAAAGCATCACATGGATGCCCGGCGGAGGGGAAGCGAATGATGAACAATGCCGCGCCGAATTTCCAACCTCCCACCCACTCCTTCCAGTGGGTAACTCGTTTTATTTCGCCGGTTTCAAACTCAGAATCCAGGCCTTAAACAAATCAGCGGCTTGTTGATCCACCCGGTTGATGGCCAAGGGCGGCATGGCAGCTTCTTCGCGCTGGGAAAGGCGACGGTACAATACCGATCGATCCGGATCGCCCGGTGCGACGAGTTTCGGACGATCAATATCAAAGGTCCAATGTTGAGGCGAGGCGTCGATGATTCTCAGGTCGGAAAGCCGATTGAAGAAATCGAATTCCATCGAAGAGTTTCCGCCTCCTGACATGACGTGGCAGTGCGCGCAGTTGGCGGAGAGATAGGAGCGAACCCGGGCCTCCAACGGTGCGCTCACGTCATAGGGATTCACCTCGGCGGGCATCTTTCCTCCGGCTCGCGGCAAGAGAACCGAGGGTTTCGGGTTTTCCAGATGAGCCAGTTCGTCCTGGACGCCGTCGGCATCGTGCCTCCATGACTCAAACCCCACGACGTCGGATTGCAAAAGTCGCGCTTCTTCCAGTTTTTCCAATTGGTTGGCTCCATCGTGCCGGACGTGATTGAGCTGAATGGATGAAGTTCCCAAGGTATAATTGGCGGCCCGGGAATGGCACATCATGCACTCCGCACGGCTGGGTACGCGCCACGAAGGGCCGCCGGTTCCTGCGACCCATTTGGAGAGGTCCAGATCGTCTCCATCGGCTCTCACTAGATCCGCATCCTGCTGGTCGGGGCGCCAGAGGTAACTGTATCCTTCCCATTCGTTTCGCAATCTCACCAGCAAGCGAGTTTCCAGGCGTACCGGCGCCGCTCCATTGGTGCCTGGCCATTCCAACTGCTGGATCAACACGGTTTCATTCGGGAAATTCCAGCCGTGGGTATTGGGCGGCGTAAGAGTTGCGCCCGCTGGCAGGGCCAGCCAATGACGACCATTGGCTCCATCGGCCCATTGCTGGGCGTTGATCTCGTAAGGAAATACACCTGCCACCGGCTCCATCGACTTAAGCGAAGTGAACAATTCGGTCTCGCTCAGTTTCTTGGGAAAAGACCGCGCAGTCACCGGCGCGGGAGCCGCTTCCAGGCGGTGCAGTCCAGCCGTGTGGTCCACGATCAATACTTCCCCATCAGGATCGGTGCCGAATCCAGTTATCAGGAGTCCGGTCACCGCCAATTGCCGATGCCAGATCGTATTCGTGCCGTCGTGCAGCATGCCCCAGATGCGACCGGTGCTGAAATCGCCGTAAATATAAGCACCCGCCAAGGCCGGGTATTTCTTCCCCCGATACACCACACCGCCGGTCAGCGAACGGAATTCCGAGTGGGGATGCTCAATCTCCGGTTTCTCGGGCTTGTCCGGTCCCAATTTACGCTTGGTCAGAAACGGGTGGCTCCCTTCAAAAACACTCCAGCCATGATTCGCTCCCCGGCGAACCAGATAGGCAAATTCCCATTGGTCCTGGCCGTTTTCGCCGACCCAGATTTGTCCGGAAACGGGGTCACTGGTGATGCGCCATGGATTGCGGCAACCGTAACACCACGTCTCCCCACGAATGCCATCTTGTCCGACAAACGGATTATCCTGCGGAATGGCGTAAGGCTTCCCGGGAGGAGCGTGATCGACGTCCAGACGCAACACTTTGGAAGTCAGTTTGCCCAGGTTTTGGCCCGCGTTGTTGGCATCTGAATCGCTCGAACCATCGCCGCTGGTGACGTACATCATACCATCATTCCCAAAGCACACCCCCGCTCCGTTATGGCCATCGGAAAGCCACTCGACGATCATCAGCCGTGACTTGGGATCCGACTTTCCCGACTTGGGATCGAGGGTATAACGAACGATGCGCGAGTATTTGGGAGAGGTATTCTGGGGTCCATTGACGCCAAAATAGACAAACCCGTTGGTGGCAAAGCCCGGATGGAATGCAATACTATAGCCTTTCTCCGGCACGGTAAGGATGTCCTTCGCCTTGCCGGCGGGATCTTCCGTGTTGTAGCGCCACACGTGGGTATCGCCCCCCCAGTAGTCCGTATTCTCCAGATAAAGGATGTCCCGGGTCCCGGGGATGCTGGTGGCGGCCAGGAAGAACTTGGCGGTGGCGTTACGATATATTTTTTGGGCCTGGTAGCGTGGCGGAGGGTCGGCGGGAATCAACAACGTGCGATTCGTCCAGGTTCCTCCCGGTGCCCCTTTCTTCAGCCAGGCAGGCTCACCAAACCGGATCGGCGAATAATCGTCCACCTTGTGAAAACTCGGTTGGGTCAGCCCGGCCGTGGCCGACAATGTCCCCTTTCCGTCTTCTTTGACAAAATCGATGCGGGCCAGATTAAAGCGCCATTCGTCGCCGGGCTCCGGGCGGCCCTTGGCGATGAAGAAATCGCGCCAGGGAATCCGCCCTTCCACAGTCCAGCCTATATCAGTATCTCCCGGATGATTCAGTGTCCCGCGGACCTGCACCGCGGTATCCAAGTGAAACCGACCGTGGTCGGCGGCCCCGGCCTTGGTATAAGCATTGCGGTCGGGGAAATAGGCGTCAAACACACCGTTCCCCGCGTTCACCTCAAATTCAAAATAGCCCGGTTCCTTGGGACCCGGCTGGAAGAACAACTCGAAGACGTCCGTCTCCCAAAGCTTGCCGTCGTGGTTGGTAATGGAGGCAACGATGCTGGCGTCCGAACAATCGGCCATGAAGTACAGGTATTCGCGATCCCATAACAGCTTTGCGTGGGTGGCTTGGACTTTTTCCGGCGCCTTCTCCCAAGCTTGGCGAAAATCGGCGAAATCAGGCACGCCTGCCCAGGCGGGATCATCTGTTCGTCCGTCAATGACCGGCGGGATATCCGTCCAGCGAACTTCTGGTATCTCGGCTGCCAAAGCCATCCGGCACGCACCGACGAAAATAAGGAGCCACAAGAATCGTTTCATACAGTCAATCGCCGCACCCGCGCCACCACCGGCCACACGGAGGCCACCGCCCCATCGCAGATCACGGACACGTTTTGGTGCAAGGCAACCGTGGGACAGATATGCCATGGCAACGCATAGACTACCGTCCCTACGGCAAATTCGCCCGCACGTGAGGTTTCGATGACGAGATGTTCCTCACTATGGGAAATCGCGACCGCATCTGGAATCTCGGGGAAAATCACCCGCGGATGCGGCATCTCCGAGGCCACAGCCTTGTGCCCCAAATCCAGGCAGATTTGGTTGGAGGATGGTTTGCTCATGACCCGCGTGAGTAACGCGGCGGCCGGTTCGAACGGCAAGTCGGGCAACTTGGCCGAATAGCCCGCGTCCCAAAACACCGTGGTGCCAGGGCTGAGTTCGACACCTGTCCGCTCGGCGTGCAACGCAAAGGTCGGAGATCCTCCCGCGACTACGGACCGAACCCGCACTCCAGCCTCGTTCAAACGCTGGACGAGTGCCGCCACGGGCGCAAAACCTTCATCGCATTTTCGCCGACGCTCAGCCGGATCCTGGATACCTAATTGTCCGTCATAGGCGTGCAGCCCAAGAAACCGGAGACCTGGAAGATTGTTTAGGGACCGTGCGAGATCGAACGCCTCGTTGCCGGGTGCCAGTCCGGTACGGTGCTGGCCAATATCAAGGTCCACCATGGCACCCAACGTAAGCTGCCAGCCAAAGGCCGCGCTCGCGACACGTTGCGCGGCACCCAAATCGTCAAAAATCGCGCTAAAACTGGTCGCGGGAAACTTGGCGGCCAGTTCGGCCAACCGCCGGGCGGTCGGCCCCACTGGCTGGCACGCCAGTAAGACATCGGGAGCGCCGGCCGCAGCCGCCATTTCCGCTTCGGCGATGGTGGCGCATTTGAATTTTTGTATCCGCTTTGCAAGCTGCATCCGGATGAGTTCCGGCAGCTTGTGGGTTTTAATATGAGGACGAAGGCGGCTGGGTTTCCCGGCGATCTGCAGCATCCGGTCGATATTCGCCTCGACCCGATCCGGATAGATCAAGAGTGCGGGCGAATCGATATTCGAGTCGTCCTTCAGCCGGTACCAAGCGTCTGCCTTGGCGGAATTGCCTAGCCCCATAACGTCAAGGAGTGAACGGTCTGGACCTTAAACAAGTTCGAAAATCGCCTCGATTTCCACCGCAATGTTGCCGGGCAACGGTCCCATGCCCACCGCGCTCCGTGCGCCAATGCCCATTTCCTTACCCCAGACTTCGGCGAAAAGCTCGCTGCAGCCGTTGATGACCTTGGGGTGGTCGTAAAAGTCCGGCGCGGAGTTGACCATGCCCAGCAACTTGATGACGCGTTTCACTCGATCCAAAGAACCCAGTTCCGAACGAAGTGTTGCTAAAATCGCCAGGCCCACCTGCCGAGCCGCAGCCTTACCTGCGTCGAGATCGACATCCTTCCCAACCACCCCCTTGATCAAGGAGCCGTCCGTGTTGACTGGGCCATGACCGGACACGTACGCCGCGCCTTGAAAGATCACCACCGGCTTGTACACCGCGACGGGCTTGGGAGCCGGGGGAAGGATCAGTTTCAGTTCAATGATTCGTGATTCCGCAGACATGTCGAAATGGTGCGCGACTCGCCGACGAAGTCCAACCTTTCCGGCTTTCCCGCATCTAGTCCCGAAAGAGATCCGCACTCCGCTCCGCTCTCGAGTCACTTCAAAAATGACTCACGTCGGCGAACAACGAGGGCCGACGCCGCCATGTGAGGCAAGGGCTCTCGCGGATCTCGCTCGGAACGGTGCGGCCTTTCCCTCGCAAATAAGGCTCAAGAATCTTGACTTTTTCACTGCCCCGAATAGCCTGAGCCCACTTGGCCGCCGGACCACACGTCCGCAAAAAAGCGCAGACCAACGAGCCCGAGATCTTGATGCCGCCGCCCCGATTTTCCACACCTAATGATCTGCGGGTAAACTTGTCCCGCCCGTGGAGCAATCCGTTTTCTGGCGCCATGACCTTGTTCCTGGAATTTCCACCGATACCGATCCAACCCAACCCAACCACATTTGTTTCATCACCGGTTTAATAATCAATACTCATTCTATAATTTCATGGCCCTAATTGGCATTCTTCCGTGTGCCGGCGCTGGAACCCGTCTGGGGGTCCCCTTCGCCAAGGAACTCATGCCACTCCCAAGTTCGGATGGAGTAATTCATGTGTGTGATTTATCTATTCGATCAATGCTTCAAGCCGGAATAACTCGCCTGGTTGTCGTGGCCAGCCACAAAAAGATTGAAATCGTCAGGTATATCGAATCGAAGTACGGTCGGGAGACGAGATGCGAGACTGCCTTCCAATCCCACTTCCCTTCGACAGGCTCCTCTCCGGGCCTGTTCCAGGCGATTGCCGAGGGATGCCGGCTCGCCGGCCCTAATGACACCCTATTGCTGGCGTTACCCGACGTCGTCATCGCTCCGACGGATGTGCTTGCGGAACTGGTGGGAAAACTTGACGCCACGGTCGACGCCGTCGCCGGCGTATTTTCCGTGCTGGATTGCCGGGAACTGGCGCCGGTATTGACAGATCAGGAAGGACGCATCACCCAGGTGCTCGACAAACCCGATACCAGTCCGGTTTCGAACACCTGGGGTTGCCTGGCCTGGAATTCTCGGACGACCCAGGATATCCTGACTCAGCGAGAGGCAAATCCGGACCTTGCCATAGGGGCCTGGCTGAATGGAGCCCTTTCCCGCGGTGTCAAAATGCGTGCGGTGGAATTCCCGCAAGCAACCTTTCACGACCTGGGGACTCCTGCCAGGTGGACCAATTATCTACGCCAGAGTTTATTGTGAGCCTGCGACCGGATTCAGTCTCCCAGAAGGTGCCGCAGTGGTCTGACGAGCGCTTGACGGGATCGGCGCCACGATCACTTGGCGAACAGGATCGTGAACTAGCGATCGTGGTTTTGAACTATAACTCAGGACAAGACCTCCTCCACTGCGTGGAATCCATCCTCAAATCGGGGGGCCACCATCGGGATATCATCGTGGTGGACAATGCTTCGGTCGACGAGTCACTGAGTCTCCTGGTAGCCCAGCATCCAAATCTGGTCTATCTTCGGTCGTCCCACAACGGCGGGTTCACTCAGGGCAACAATCTCGGCCTGCGATACGCTGAGGCGAGCGGATATCGTTACGTCCTTATCATTAATCCGGATGTCGAACTCAACGCGAACGCCCTCTCGGAATTATTCCGCGCAGCCAAAGCATATTCGAACGGCGCAATAATCTGCCCTGCGGTCTACGAGGACCCGGGTTTTCGCATCGCAAACTTTCTGGGGACCAAGCCGGTCACTGACAGATCGCTGCTATCCTGGTATAGGCTGCATTTCCGTTTTTGGGATCTTCGCATTCCCCAACATCCCAGCACCGAAACCTGTCGCATCCACGCCTTTTGGGGCTGCTGTTTCATCGTCAACCTGGATGCGGCCGGTGCTGGCTTTCAATTCGATTCCAAGTTGTTTCTGCACGGAGTTGAAGCCGAGGTGACGTTGCGGGCATGCAAAAACGGCGCCTCGGTGGTCTACGTCCCTGGCGCGCGCATTTGCCACGTCGGCGGCGTCACCCGCCAGGAAACTCCCCGCAGGGTTTATCTAATTAATCAGGGTCTCTGCCACGCCGCCCGGCAAAATCTCCCACCCGTGATCTTCGGGGCGTTCTGGCTGGAGCTTCTCTGGGCCAACATCCGTAGCGCGGGCCGGGATCTGCTGGAAAAACGACGCTTCACCTTTTGGATGAGATTTCGCAGCTTGGTGGATCCAATCTGACGGCTAGCGGCACCCGGGTACGGGAAATCCCGATCTAGCGTCTAATGAGCCCGGCGACACCCGACAGGATAGCGACGAGATCCTCCAGACTGGCCATGCTGTTGTCTCCCGGCGTGGTGGTGGTGAGAATGGCGTGAGCGGTCCCGAGATCGACCGCCCATTGCGGATCGGACTTTTCCATCAAGCCGTAAATAACGCCAGCGGCGAAGGCGTCACCGCTTCCAATACGGTCCAACGATGCGACCTGAGTCCACACTTGGGAACGATGAATTTGTCCGTTTTCCCACAAGAATCCTTGGAACTGCTGCTCGTTCATACTGCCTCCCACCCGATGTGTGCCGCCTACGGCGCACAAATTGGGAAACTTCTCCAGGAGAGCCATGGCCATCGATTTAAAAGTCACTTCCGCCCCGGCTTCTGGCCCCAAGTCTGGCACCTTGATTCCCAGGCAGGCGCGCGCACTGTTAGGATCCGCAAAAACGACCTGGGCTTGGGCCATTATTTCACGATTCTTGCCCCTCAAATGCTCGGGGTCGGCGACGCACGACCAGAGGCTGGGGCGATAATTTAGGTCAAACGAAACCACCGTCTTGCCGGCGCGCGCCTGCTCGACCGCTTTTGTGGCCACTCCGGGTGTTCCCAGTCCCAAGGCAGTGAACACGCCTCCGGTATGAAACCACCTCGGCCGGACTTGGGCAAAGATGGCAGGCCAATCAAAGTCGTCAGGTTGAAGTTGGCTGGTCGGCGAATAGGCCCGGTCGGAATTGCCCAATGGCGCCCGGAGTCCAAATCCGCGTTCGACAAAGTTGAGTGCATTGCGGGAATTGCGCCCCACGCCATCAAACGGAACCCACTTAATCCACTGGGTATCGACACCTCCTTGCTGGATCAGATCCTCCACCAAATAGCCGATTTCATTCGCGACGAGCGCGGTACAGATGGCGGTTCGCAGGCGAAAGCACTTTCGGAGGCCCCGCGCGACGTTGTACTCCCCGCCACCTTCCCAGGCCTGAAAGCTCCGCGCGTTCCGGATGCGATGTTCGCCCGGATCCAGGCGCAACATCACTTCGCCCAGCGCCAGTAAATCGAGGGCATCCCGAGACTGAGGTTCGATCTGCAGCATGTTGTATTTCTAGTTTGCCGTTGTTCTCGCTGGATGCCCCTGTGTAAGTTGACCGTCAAGGTGCCGACGGAAATCGAACAACATGGCCTCCCGCTTGTCAGGAACGACATGGAATGGCATACCGCAGCACGCTGGTAAAAGGAATGCAATCTCACCGGCAAAAATGGCTGTCGCGGACGATCTTCGTCTGGTTGATGCTCGGTACCCTCGCCGCGCATGCCGCCATCCAATTCGACGTCTTCCCCGGTTACGAAGGCCGAGCCCACGCAGGCGCTTGGTTTCCCGTCGGAATCGAGGTCCTGAACGACGGAGCCAGCTTTGAGGGAACCATAGTCGTCACTCCCTCGAATCTGGGGTCCCAGACCGTGCGGGTCCCCGTTTCGCTCCCCAACGGCACCCGCAAGCGTCTGAGTCTGCCGGTCTTTTGTCCGAGCGCAGGAACCATCGAATTTGACGCAAAGTTGTTGGACGAGCGCGGGAAAGTTCGCGCCGAACAAACGCAGGTGCGATTGATCACGGTCGGGTTGGAAACGCCACTCTTGGGAGTACTCCCCGCCAATTTCGCGGGCCGCCCTGAGTTTCCGTCCACGGAAAATCAAAACAGTGATTGGAGTCCGGCGACCACCCGTATCGATCCAGCGATCTTCACCGACAATCCGATTGCCCTGGAGGGCCTCAATGCCATCTATCTCAACTCCGCCCGGGCTCTGGAGTTGAAAACGCCGCAGGTCGATGCGCTGCTTTCGTGGCTTAACCTGGGTGGCCACTTGATCGTCGCCTTGGATCAAACGGGCGACCTAAACTCGCTTCCGTGGCTGGCTAAGATCTTGCCCGCGCAACCCGGCGAATTGACGGAGGTCGCAGCGGGCAATGCGTTGCAATCCTGGTTGATGGGCACACCGGCCATTCCCAATCACGCCTTTGCGCCCAAACGATCAAAGTCGGACCAAGACTCGAATTCATCGACGACCCGGCAAAAATCAAAAAACCAGCCCTTCGAACGTTACCAGGACCTGAAGGCTGACCCAACGTTTTCAAATGCGAATCTTCCCGTGTTTCGTTCCCGGGTAGAGAGCGACAAAGTCATCGTCCAAGCGGGAAGCACACCGCTGATCATTCGCCAATCGATCGGGCGCGGAGCGGTGACTTTCCTGGCGTTCAATCCTGAGCGGGAACCTTTCAAGTCGTGGAAACTTAAAAACTGGTTCTGGGCGGGACTAACAGGGGTTCCCGCGTCGTTACTCGGCAAAAACTCGCCGCAATACTGGGGCGGAACCAGTGTGGACAGCCTGATGGCAGCCATGACCGAAACGACGCAGGTTCGCAAACCTCCGGTGCTGCTGCTCATCCTTCTCTTGGTGGCTTACCTCATCGTCATCGGGCCTTTCGATCATTGGTGGCTCAAGCGCATTCGTCGCCCGATGCTGACTTGGATTACCTTTCCTTGCTATGTGGTGCTCTTCTCCCTGCTGATCTACGTCATCGGCTACAAACTCCGGGCTGGGCGGACGGAATGGAACGAATTGCACGTCATTGACGTCCTCCCGATGGATTCCGGCGGTGAACGGGCAGCGTTGCGCGGTCGGAGCTTCTGCAATCTTTACTCGCCGGCCAACCGACTCTATCAGTCCAAAGCCAATTTGGCGTTTTCGGGAATGCGGTTCGAGTGGAACGGTGTCGCTGGCAAGCTCGACCAATCGCGCCTGACCTTTGACTCGAAGCCCAATAGTTACTCCGCCGAGTTTTTCGTGCCGGTATGGAGCAGCGAACTGGTGGTCCTGGATTGGCTCGACTACGCCGCCGCACCGATTACCTGTGAGGTCCAGGCCGGTGGTGGACTCAAAATCGAGAATCATTCCCGGACCCTGTTCGATCACGTCTGGGTCTTTCGCGGTGCTTCTGAGGCAGCCTACTTCGATGGCTTGCGCGGAGGCGCTTCACAGACGGTATCTTTGACGGGAGGACATTCCGTCAACGCCTTCGTACAGTCGGAATTGAGCCTGCTGACCGCCGCCGCCGCGTCCCACGAGAGCGCCTTCGGTCGTCGCGAGCCAGTGCGCCTCGACGATTGGAGTACCAACTCGGCCAAGATCAGCCTGCTCAGCCTCGCCACCCGGCCGCCTGAGTACGACGCAAACCAATACAACTCCAGGCCCGACGATAGTCGGCATTTTGTTGGCCCCACCGGATTTGATGTGGCACCCACGTTGGACCGCGATGACTACCTAGTCATGGCTTGGGCTTCTGACAATGTCGGGGTGCCCGAGCTCAACTCGTTCACTGCTTTCCGTCATCGCCGAGGCACTTTGCTCCGCCTGGCCGTTTCCTCCGAAAAATCCCGCTAACTTCGCAACGCCTTATGAACCCACCCACGATTCAAATGGCTGATCCCAGCCCCGGTTCCGGCTTTTCACGTCCCGCCGTCGAAATTACGAACCTGCGCCGAACCTACGGCAGTATGGTCGCCGTCGAAGGGCTGTCGCTGACGGTCGAGAAAGCGGACCTTTTCGGATTCATCGGGTCCAACGGCGCCGGCAAGACCACCACCTTGCGAATCCTGGCCACCTTCCTGACGCCCACCGGAGGGACTGCGAATATCTTCGGCCATGACGTCGTCCGCGACGCCGCCGAAGTCCGGCACCTGATCGGCTACATGCCCGACTTCTTCGGCGTCTACAAGGACATGGAGGTCACCGAGTACCTCGATTTCTTTGGTGCCTGTTACAAGATTCCCGCCGCCAAGCGCGAAAAGACGGTCGTGGACGTTCTGGAATTGGTGGGATTAAGCGAAAAACGCGGCAGCTTGATCGGCGCCCTCAGCCGCGGCATGCAGCAACGTCTCGGGCTCGCCCGCGTGCTCATCCATGATCCGCAGTTGCTTCTGCTGGATGAACCGGCCTCTGGTCTTGATCCCCGGGCCCGCATTGAAATGATGGCCATTTTGCAAGAACTCCAACGGCTCGGCAAAACGATCATCATCAGCTCCCACATTCTCAGCGAGTTGGAGACGCTTTGTAACCGTTGCGCCATCATCGAGCGGGGGCGCTTGATTTACCAAGGCCCCGTCCAAGGCGTCGCCGGGCATGCCTCAGGTGGCCGAACCTTCCGCATCCGCGTTGCCAGCAGCCTCGATTCTGCCGTCGAACATCTCCGCACCTTGCCCGAAATCACCGAGGTCAGCGCCGAAGACGGCATCATCCACGCGGTGGTAGCCGGCAACGACGCAGATCCTTCGGCGCTAACCCAGAGCCTCGTACTCGGCGGCCATCGCCTGCTGGAATTCCGCGAAGAGGAAATCGGCCTCGAGGAAGTCTTCATGCGCGTGACCCGGGGGGATACGCAGTAGGAGAGTCACATCGGATTTGCGGAATCCACCTTCTACCCGGCAGCGGAGCGTTTGATCATGGGTATCGGCAGCTGAAGCACGCCAGCCAACGCATCTTGCGTGCCTTATTACCAGGGGCCGTCCTCATTGGTTCTTGGAGAGGTCTGTACGAAGGGGTATTCGTTCGTACAAGGTGGAACGCCCCCAACGAGGCACTTCGGACTCGCAATCGATCGGTAGCTAGGCCATATCTTCACCGCTCCACTCGAATGAAAATTGCGGTTCGACCGACAGGTGAAGTTCAACGTATCAAGGCACTTCGGCAATACGACCTGCTCGATACCCGGCCGGAGCACGCGCTTGATGACCTGATTTCGTTGGTGCAACGGCTTTGCGAGGTGCCGGTCGTCTTCGTTTCCTTGGTGGAGGAACATCGGGTAAGGTTTAAATCACGGGTTGGGCTGCCCGATACCGAATTCTCCCGCGATACATCCTTCTGCGCACACGCCATTCTCCAGCCAGACCTATTCGTGGTGCCGGATGCCACGTTGGACGAACGATTCGCTGACAGCCCGCTTGTCACTGGCGAGCCCCACATCCGGTTTTACGCAGGCATGCCATTGTTTACCCCCACGGGCGAAGCTCTCGGAACCCTGGCCGTCGTCGATCACGTGCCCCGGCATTTGACTCCGCTGCAGCAGGAGACGTTGAAAGTTTTGAGCCGACAGGTGATGTCGCAAATGGAATTGCGGCGGCGGACGCGCGAATCGTTACAGAGTGAAGAACGCCTGCGTATCGTGACCGAAAACGTGCGGGTGGGCTTGGTGATTGTCGATCGGGACCATCGCTACCTTTACGCCAATACAACCTATTCGACACTTCTTGGCCTGCCCGCCGGCGAGATTGTTGGCCGGAGGGTGGCGGATGTGCTCCACGGTGTTTACCAGGAACAAATTCGTCCCCGGCTGGAGCGCGCGTTCGCCGGGGAACAAGTGACCTACGAGCTGCGCAAGCCCATAGCAAATTCGGAACGCTTCTATTCAGTACGCTATCGCCCCACCAAGGCCGCAGACGGAACCGACCTGGTGGTGGTGGTCATTACCGATATCACCGAACGAAAGCAGACGGAGGCGGCATTGCGAACCAGCCAGGCCGACCTGCAATTGGCCCTGGACGCCGCCCAGTTGGGATTGTGGAATTGGGATATAGTGACGGGTGAAATCACCTGGAGCCCGCAATGTTTCGCAGTTTATGGGCTTCCGCCCGGGGAGGGTATAACTTACCCAAAATTTCTCGCGGCCATCCACCCGGAAGACCGTGAACGGGTGGCCATCGCGCTCCAGCGGGCGGTGGAGGATCGCAAGAGTTATATCGAGGAAAAACGCACTGTCTGGCCGGACGGCTCGGTCCACTGGACGGTTTCCCGCGGCCAGGTGTATTATGGCGAAGACGGCCAGCCGAGTCGCATGACCGGCGTGACCTTTGACATCACCAAGCGCAAGATAGCGGAGGAGCGCACGGTGTGGCTGGCTTCGTTCCCTGAGCAAAATCCCAATCCAATACTTGAACTCGACCTTGCACGCCAAACGCTCCACTACGCGAATCCGGCGGCTCTACAGCTTTTCCCCGACCTGCCCCGCGAAGGACTGGAGCATCCGTTGGTCTTCGGATTGCTGGAGATGGAATTGCAAGTCGCGGAAAAAGGGATCTTTCGACGGGAACAGATGGTGGGGGAGTTTTGTTTTGCCCAGACAATGACTTATACCCCGGAGACCCGCCGGGTAAGAATCTATAGCTCGGACGTCACCGAGCGCATGGGACAGCAAATGGCACTGCGTGAGAGTGAAGCGCGCCTGAACGAGGCGCAACACGCCGCCCACATCGGCAGTTGGCGCTACCTGCCGCCGGACAGGTATATCTGGTCCGATGAGATGTATGAACTATTTAAGCTCTCCCCCCGGGCGCCGTTGACCCAGGAAGCCATCTTCGCACGGGTCCATCCCGACGACGTGGAGGGCCGCTACCGCGCCTTCAGGGGTGCCCTCGAATCGGACGCCTCCGATTTCCGGGGGGAGTATCGGATCATCTGGCCCGACGGACAGGTCCGATCGGTGCTCTCCCGCGGCGTTATCCGGCGCACGGTGGAAGGACAGGTCATCGAATCGGTCGGCACGTTGTTGGATATTACCGAGAGCAAGGCGGCGGAAGAAAAGGTCAACCGACTCAATGCCGAATTGGAGCGGCGGGTGGTGGAGCGCACGGCACAATTGGAAGCGGCCAATAAGGAGTTGGAGGCGTTTTCCTATTCTGTCTCGCACGATCTACGTTCGCCCCTGCGTGCGGTTGATGGATTCGCCCAAGCCCTGGTCGAGGATTTTGGACCGCAGTTGCCGGAGCGAGGACAGCGTTACTTACGGACCATCCGCGAAGGGGCGCAACGCATGGGCATGCTGATTGACGACTTGCTCACCTTCTCGCGCTTGAGCCGATTGCCGCTGAAAAGCCACATTGTGAACACCGAGCAATTGGTCCGCTCCACACTCAGCGAACTGATGGCTGGACTAGGTACTCGGGAAATCGAAATCAAGATCGACGAATTGCCCTCTTGTGAAGGGGATCCCGCTTTACTTAAGCAAGTCTGGGTCAACCTTCTCTCCAATGCCCTCAAATACACGGCGAAGCGGGAGAAAGCCTCAATCGAAATTGGCGCACTGAAGGAACCAGGCGACACCGTCTATTTTGTGCGGGACAACGGGACGGGTTTTGACATGCGCTACGCCGGGAAGCTTTTTGGCGTGTTCCAACGCCTCCATCGCCAGGAAGACTTTGGTGGTACGGGGGTTGGCTTGGCGATTGTGCAAAGAATCGTCCATAGACACGGGGGACGGGTTTGGGCCGATGCGGTCCTGGACCGTGGCGCCACCTTCTATTTCACCGTGGAAGGGAATATTCATCTATGAGCATCGAAAACATCGTGGAAATCCTTCTGGTGGAGGATAATCCGCAGGATCTGGAACTGGCCTTGCGCGCCTTGGAGAAGGCCAAGGTGACTAACCATATCGAAGTCGCGCGGGATGGCGCTGAGGCGCTTGATTTTATCTTCTGCGAAGGCCCCCATGCTGCCCGCAAGATAGAAAACGGCCCAAAAGTCATCCTGCTTGATCTGAAGTTGCCAAAGATCGATGGACTCGAAGTGCTGCAACGCATCAAAGCTGACGAACGTACGAAAACCATTCCAGTAGTCGTACTCACTTCTTCGAAGGAGCAAATCGACGTGGTGGAAAGTTACCGCCTGGGAGCCAACAGCTACATCGTCAAACCGGTGAACTTCGAAGGATTCGCCAAGGCAGTGCAGGACCTTGGCATGTACTGGGTGTTGTTGAATCAACCACCGAAAATGGAAAAGTGAGGAGGCCCCGTATCAACGCCCAATTCAAAAATCCCTTGGATGAATCCTTGTCATGGCGACGAAACTGTGGCTTGCTGTCCTGCTCTGTTGTGGTGGGTCCCTGATTGGGATGCCACTGACGCTCGAAAGTCGCATGGAAAACCGATGACAGGTCGGGGCGGCCGGGCTTGAGAAAGGAAGTGAACGTGATTTGAGCGAAATTAAGCTTAAAAAGGGCGAGCCAGTCGACCGCGCATTGCGCCGATTGAAGAAGAAAGTGGACCGCGAGTGCACGTTGAAGGACGTGCGCCTCAAACGCCATTACGAAAAGCCCAGCGAAAAGCGTCGACGCAAGTTGAAAGTGTCCCGCTTTACCGCCATGCTGGTTGCCCGTTACGCTGACGTTTAAGCGTAACAGTTCGTTGCACTTGTAACAGCCGGATGCTAAGCCTTAGCTGCATCCGGCTTTTTACGTTCAGTAACCATGTATTCGCTATCGACTTGTTGGAATTCCCACCGGCATACGGACGGTCGCGCCATGTTGCGCGAGATCCGCGACCTCGGCTTTGAGTACGCCGAACTGAGTCACGGCATACGGGTAAGCCTGGTTCCCGGGATACTCGAAGCGGTCGATGCGGGCGAGATCCGCATCAGCACCCTCCACAATTTCTGCCCCCTGCCCATCGGCATCAACCACGCAGCGCCGAATATCTTCAAGTTCTCCAGCCCGGACCGCCGGGAACGCGACAGCGCTTGGAAACACTCGATGAAAACCCTCGAGATGGCGGAGCGGGTCAAAGCGAAGCTCATTGTGCTCCACACCGGCGAGGTGCCGCTGAAGGACTACAACGACAAGCTGGAATCGATGGTGGCCGCTGGGCAGCGGGATACCCCCAAGTACCGCAAATTGGTGGAGGAGATGGAACGAAAGCGTGAAGCGGCGAAGGAGATTCCGATGCAGCTCGCGTTTGAGTTCATCACGCTGCTTTCGGAACAGGCAGCCTCCCGCGGACTGTTGCTAGGCATCGAGAATCGCGAGGCGGTGGAGGAAATCCCCTTCGACTACGAGCTGGATCATTTCGTCGGTCAATTGCCGCAGAACGTGGCCCGTTACTGGCACGATTGCGGTCATGCGCAGATTAAGCACCACCTCGGATTGTTGGAACACCGCATGCATTTGGAAAATCTGGCACCCATGCTGGGCGGATTCCATGTGCACGATGTCGTTGCCTCGCCGGAAGACGGCCTTCGCGATCACTGTCCCCCCGGTGTCGGCGAAGTGCCTTTCGAGCAACTCAAACCCTTTGTGAAACCTGAGCACATCAAAACGCTCGAACTCAACCCGGGGATAGCCGCCGAGGACGTGGTGAAGGGTTACGAGTTTATCCGAAGTGTCTGGGGTCCGGAGTGAGCAAGGCGAGGCGATCGCTCGGTTGGTGGCTCCGAATGGTCCTGTGCTTCCTGCTCATGGGCCTGGTCATGCACGTCATTTTCAGCAATGACGCGCAACTCTACCTCATCGCCAAGGGCCAGCCTGATGCTTGGAACCAAATGGACGTTTGGAGCCAGCGCCGCTTGGCGTGGTCCCGTGGTCCAGCGGAGCTGTGGAGCAATTTCAGTCGCCTGAATCACCAAAGCCTCGGCCTGGCCTGGGTCTTGTCGGGTTTACTTATCTTTTTTGGTGGTGTTCGCTGGCGTGAAGTCCTGCGGGTTCAAGGCTTGAACATGCGCCTGAACGACATCACGCAAATCTCGCTCATCGCTCATTTGTTCAACGCTTTTCTGTTGGGCTCTACTGGTGGAGACGTTTGGAAAGCTTATGCCGCCGCCCAAGCCACTCATCACAAGAAGGCGGAGGCCGCGGTCACCGTCTTCGTGGACCGGGTCATTGGCATCCTCGCGCTGCTTCTCTTCGCGATGGTTTTTGCGATCCCCAACTGGCGGCTGATCGTCGAATACAAGCGCTACCTCGCCGCTGTGATGATGGTCGCGAGCATGACCTTTGCCGCACTGGCCGCAGTGGTCATCGGTTTTTACAGTGATGCCCTCTCCCACGAAGGCTGGATCGCACGAATGTTCCATCGTCTGCCTAAAGGCGACTCGATTGCCAAGGGCCTGGCCTCCTGCCGACTCTTCGGGAGACGCCCGGGGTTCATGTGGAAGATGGCACTCTGGTCCATCCTGATGAACATCGCGAACATCGGCACCTACGTGGCGGTGGCGCACGGCCTGAAGTTGCAATTGCCCGCGTCGGTGCTCTGGTTTGTCGTCCCCGCCGTCGTCTGTATCTCGGCGGTACCCGTGACGCCCTCGGGTCTGGGGGTGCGGGAAAACCTCTTCGTCTGGCTGCTGGCGATTCCTGCGGTCGGATTCAACGTCAAGTACTCCGAGGCCCTGTCCGTCTCCCTGCTGGGCTACACTATCAGCATCACCTGGAGCCTGGTCGGCCTCGGTATCTATATGCTCCGCAAGCGAGCCCACATGATGGATACGCAAGACGCGGTGGAGTGAGCGACCAGGTGTGCCTCTGTCGTCGTTGGCGATTCCCCGACCGTAAGAAAGACGCTTATCAAGCGCCGGAATCCGGCAGCAATTTAAGCATAGGATCCGACAACGCAGGGGGATCGCACAAGCCATAGGTTCGTATACTGGGGTCGTTATGAAACTGAACTCGACCATCAACAGTATCGCAACCAGCGCCTTGTTTGCTTCGGCGACGGTCATGGCGGCGGATGATTGGACCGGCCACGCGATCGCCCCGGTCGCCAACCCAATCTTCTTCGAGAGCCCGCTGATCCAAAATGAAGTGCGGCCCATTTTCGCCTGGCACCGGACCGACGAAGGATTTCTCGGGGTGCCCACCGACGTACGGGTCTACGCCCTGCAACTTCGCTATGCGGTGACCGAGCGGCTCGCGATCATTGCGACGAAAGACGGCTATATCGAAATTGAGCCCAAAGGGGTAAAGAAGTCCTCGGGTTGGGGAGATCTGGCGGCGGGCCTCAAATACGCCATCTATAAGAACGACGCCCAGCAGGCGGTCATCACCCCGGGAGTTACCTTTACCCTCCCGACGGGCAGCCACCAAGTTTTCCAAGGCTACGGCAGCGGCGAAGCGAACATTTTTGTGTCTGCCACCAAGGGATGGAATGATTTTCACGCAACCGCCAATGTCGGATTCCGAGTCCCTATCGATGGGGATAAAGGCACTTCGTCGGTCCACTACTCCGGTATGCTGGACTATTACGCGTGCCGCTGGTTTATTCCGTTTGTGTCGGCCAACGCCTTCACCACGGTCAGCGACGCCAAGCGGGTGCCCTTCAACACCGAAGGTTTCGATCTCATTAACTTCGGCAGTTCTAATGCGAGCGGCACCACCCAAGGCGCCATCGGTGGCGGTTTTCGCTCCCGCCTGACGGATAGCCTCGATTTGGGCTTCGCCTACGAATACGGCGTGATTGGCAGTAACGACATCTTCAAGGATCGTTTCACGGTCGATCTCACCTGGCGGTTTTAGGCGTCTCCAGCATCCATGGCCAAAGTCGAACGCCCGCAGTTCACCGATTGCGGGCGTTTTCATTGTAATCGACGCGATCAAGCTACCCTTTGACTCAAGAACTGGCGGTTTTAGGAGTTGGCCATTCTTGAACGAAGCCAGCCTTGAACACTCTATCCGTTGGGATGCGTTACTCGTGTAATCTTTCAGTGACTTACCCACAGGCTGTGATTTTGTTGCCTGCTTGACACTGGCAGATTTGGAAGGTAAGCATCTCCAAATTCCAGTCTGCAGGACGTGCTGCAGATTGGATTCCAAGGACGTTTCTCAGACAACCAGTTATGCAACCCGATGCTATCGAATATCGCGTTTTGCCCAGGTCTTTTCAGGCAATTTTTCTGCTTTTTGGCCTCGCACTCATCCCACAAGTTTCTCAAGGCGCTTCCGAAAAAGGGGCCGTGCCACCGAAGCATTCATCGGGACTCCAGTTTAGCACTCCATCCAAACCATCGCCCTCCGCGCGAAGAAATTCGTCAAGGGGTGCCCCCTCCCTCGTTGAAACCGGCCCCCATTCACGCACCTGGAATCTTCCCTCCCCGGGCACGCGATCGGGCAACCCCAACGCAACCGCAGGTGCCCTTCCCGAGACTCCGGCAGATGCCTCCGCTACACGTCAAATCGTTGAAATCGGAACGGGACTGAATTATTGGGACGGTTCAGCCTGGACACCGAGTGATCCGACACTTGCCTCCGAAGAAACCTTCTTTAATACGTCCACGATCCAACACCCTGTCCGGATCGCCAAACAAATCAATCAGCGGGGTGCCATTTCGCTCCAGACCCCTAGCGGCGTGAATTTGAGATCAACCCCGGTGGCCATCGCCCTGTTCAACGCAGAAACCGGTGAATCACAAATCATTGCCAGCCTTCGTGACACTGTCGGAAGTCAGATCTCCAGCAATTCTGTGATTTTTCCGAGCGCTTTCAGCGAAAGCGGGGTGGAAGCCGACATTGTCTACCGAGTCAGTATCAGTTCCTTCGAACAGGACGTCATTTTACGAAAACCGATCGACGTCTCCAGTTTCGGCTTTCCCACCAATGCCACCCGGATCCAAATCCTCACGGAATTCTACGATGCTCCAAACCCGGACAAGACACGTCGGCCTATTCGGATCGAGTCCTCGGAAAAAGTCCGAGCAAAAATGGCCGAACCCGACCTGATCGATGAAGTGCTGGATTTCGGTCAGTTCGCCTTGACCACCGGCAGGGCTTTTCCTACCGGCCAGAATCTCGCACAAGGCAATTCCGATACACCCGTGGTTAAACAATTCCAGCGGGTTGCCAATCGCACTTTTCTAGTCGAATCACTGGAATTCCAAAACGTCCAAACGTCCTTGGATAAACTCCCTGCCGGAGAAGGCGGCTCCCACATTCAAAACAAAAAGGCCAAAGTCCGCAATTTCAACGGGTTGGTAGACCAAATCCGGAGCCGGTCACCATCGGACACCGTCCATCCCACCTTGGCGCAAGTCTCGGATTCTGCGCAACTTGCCAGGCTTCTTGCCAATCCCGGATATGTCATCGACTACGCTGGAACCATCGGGTCGACCACCTCGACGACTCTTTTCCCGGGCGACAAGACCCATGTCGTGGTGAGCCCAGTGGTCTGTAATGGCGCTGTTGTCATTGAAGGAGGGGCCATTTTCAAATTTCCGAGCTCCACCACCCATGCCGCCGGAGACCCCACCCCGATCAACACGTCAATCCAGATCAATGGCACGCTCACCTGCAAGTCCACGGCGTTTCGACCCATCATCTTTACCGCTATCGACGATGATAACATTGGTGACTCCGCAGCCAATGTGGGTGGCTTGCCCTACACCGGTGACGTAACCTCCGTCGATGGCTACCCCCGCTACTACG
This sequence comes from Candidatus Limnocylindria bacterium, assembly GCA_035493435.1. Classification (GTDB taxonomy): domain Bacteria; phylum Verrucomicrobiota; class Verrucomicrobiia; order Limisphaerales; family UBA9464; genus DATJII01. Next base: position 43,312 of record DATJII010000384.1, read on the forward strand.
CGAATCCCGCCTTGTTGTTCTCTTACACGACCTCCTCCGTTGCGAATCTCAGGTTTTGCTACTGCCAGGAATCGATACGAACCAGCGGAAGCGTCGGCACCGTAGTCGCCGACAGCCAATTTGTGGCCTGCCTGCGTGGCGTCACCATCTCGGGCTCCGGGACGATCTCGGGCGGTTCGGGGCCGAATATCACGGTCAACAACGCATTATTCGCCAAAGTCGTTTACCCTGTGACCTTGGGATGGAGCGGCACCGGGGCCGGCGCGCGCCTTGCACATTGCACGACAGACGCTGCCACAACTCTCGTCACCGGCACCGCCAGCACTGCGAGTTGCACCTTTACCAATTCCATCATCGTCGGTTCACCCGCGTTTTCCACCGGTCCCGTCCAACTCAGCGGTGACTACAACGGCTTTTACGGAAATGGAACGGGTACCGCAACATTTGGATCTCATCCGCAGGCGGACACCACTTGGCCCTTTGAAGCATTAGAACCGGCAAATTTTGACGATTCGACATACATCGCCTGGCCCTGCGTCTATTTTGGAAACTATTACCTCCGGGTCGAATCCCCCTTTTCTGACTCCGGGACATCGGCCCTCGCCTCAAGCCTGCTCGCATCGATACGTGCCCGAACAACCCGTCCGCCCGATTTTCTCGCCAAAAACATCGTGGCTGACCTAGAGCTTTCACCGGCCGTCGATCGCGACACCGCGGTTCCGGATTTGGGTTATCATTATACACCCATCGACTACTTCTGCACCATGACCACCGTCAACAACGCCACCCTGCGAATCATGCCAGGTGTCGTCCTCGCATTCGCGACACCTTGGCTGGCCGAAAACAATATCTACCCTGAGTGGGGAATCCGGGTAAATACCGGGGGAAGACTTGTGGTGGAAGGACTTCCGACCAACCACGTGGTTTTCGCCCGCCTCAACGCTATTCAAGAGAGCCCTTGGGCAGCCTGGGATTGGGTCGGTCCGATAATTTCCACGAAAGGAATGCAACGCGATCTTGTCCCTGCCACCCCTCTCCCGGAAGTCTCCCTCCGCTACGCAGACTTCCCCGCTGTGGCGGGTCCAGCGGTCCATTTTGGACAGTTGGCCAGCCATGCCTTCGACCTGATTGGCAACGTCACCTTGGACGGTTGCTTGTTTCAAGGCGGATATTTCGCCAGCAACGCCGGTGGCCCCTCCTTTCGTATCGTGGAAATACGGAACACCGTGTTTGACCGCACCGCGATCGATATCCTGCCGATCAATGTCACGGTGCCGAACCCTGTGCCCGAACAACTTTCGATATACAATTCCCTCTTTTACAATTGCTCCCTGAGACTTCGCCCCCTGCCCGCCGCCAATTGGCTGGTTACCGACAATATCTTCGACACTTGCACCCTGGATTCGCAAAACGGGGCCATCGCCAACAACCACCATAATGCGTATGTGGCCATGACCAGCCGCCTCCAGCCCGCCGCGCCGACCACGACGGACCCGAATCTCACGTCCCTGACCTACGCCAGTGGCCCCCTGGGCCAGTTCTACCTCCCGTCAACAGCGACCCAATTGATTAACAAAGGGTCCCGTTACGCCAAATACGCCGGTCTTTATCACTTCACTTCCCTTACCAGCAATGTCAAGGAGGGCAACGAAACTCCGGTCGCGTCCGAGGACCCAAAGACAGTCAATATCGGCCAGCACTACCTCGCATTGAGTGCGGGGAAGCCGGTCGACTCGGATGGGGACAAGATTGCCGACTACATTGAGGATGTTAATGGCGACGGTGCAAATCCCAGTCCGGCCAACGAGAGCCCGTGGGAATCGGCCAATTCCGGATTGCCCGCGATTATTTCGCCCTCTACAGGTACCACCTGTTCGGGAATAACCAAAGTCCGCTTTCGTCTCGGAGGCAATATCGCAAACGTCGCTTCGGTGACTCTTTTTGTCGACGGCTTTCCGACGGACGCAGCCCTTTCCCGCAGGCAGCCAAGTGAAAACGGAGGTGAGCTCGAACTTGACACCCAGAAGCTTTCCCAAGGTCCCCACACCCTCAATATCGCGTCGCACTACACCGATTCCACCACCAGCCTGAGGGATTCAGAGTATTCCGACCCCATTTCAATCACCTCGAACAATTCGATGTCGTATCCCAATTGGCAGCAAATATCTGATGCCCAAGCCAGGGTGTCACTCCAGACCACCCTTCCAACGACCTACTACCGGATCGATTGGTATTCTTCCAAATCTCCCATTGAAAGCAATCCCACCGTGGTTCATTCCAATGTCGGAAGTTCGGCGAACGGGGTCGAATTCTCCTCCGACGTTGCTTCGTTACAGTATGGTCCAGCCAACGAATCTCCTTATCTTTTTCCAATGGTCCAGATTGGATCGTCCGCCACTCAGCTTGGCCCCCAGACCGCAAAACCATCCATACCACGGGATCCACCATTCGATAGCGATGGGGCTTGGGTGGTGAGTTATTCTGATGATGACACTGATTTTACCGATGCCAGCAACATTCTCGATCCACTTCACGCGGTCAACGGAGTGCAAGAGCGCTGGATGCACGAGTCGTGCCTTGACGGTTGGCTTCATGCTCCTTGGACGGCAAATCTTCCGGTACTTTGGACTGCAGGAATGATGAATTCCGATCGAAAGGGGCCGCAGACATATCCGATTCGGAATATGCCGGGCAAGAATACTGGGCATGCGGGAGAGGATCAACGACTGCTGCTTTCATATTTGGCTGATAGCACTACGCGCAATTTTTACGGGTCCGGACACGGCTTGCCTGATGAATTTATCAATATATACAAATCGATATACGAAGCTAAATTAGGCCGAAAAAGGTTTCGGTTTGCTTTCTTAGATGGCTGCCTCACATATTCACGCGATTTATTAAATTGCTTTGGGATGGAAAACGGGGAATTCTCTCAAGAAATCACTGATTTAAATTATTATAAATTTATCAATCCATCGACGGGAGCCTCAGAAAGGAGAATCCGCCCAGGCGCTTTTGTAAGTTGGTCAACCTCTATTCCGCAGTGCTATTTTCTCCCTACGGAGCAAACGGATCCCACCACTCATTTGGTTTGCAACTGGAAGCACTACACGGCGGCTGCAAATATCAGAATACAGCTACTTGAGGTATGGTCAGTTCAAGGCAAAAGCTTGAAAGAGGCAGTGAGTTTTGCCAATGGCGTGGCTTACCTCTCCTTTGAACCAAATGAATCACCCATTCACAATTCCAATGGAAAAACTATTCAAACTGGCGGTGGACTTGCTCTTGAGCTATACAACCCGACTGTCCATCTTAAGATTTGCGGGTTTGCGCCACTAAAGTACGATCAATTCAATCACCCAGCAGATACCTGGTAAGGGATGGGTAGCCGTCGCTTCACAAGCAATGGTTTTGACGATTCTTTCCCCGTACAATACCTTACCTACGATATGGTCAGCACCAATCAGTTTGTCGAAATCGCCTTTGCCATGGTGACCAACTTCACCCAGCAAGTGGACATGCCAAAAGAATGGGTTCCCAAATCCGTCAGCGATGTTTCACACCCCCAGGTATTTTACGCCTCAAAGATGGTTCAGGGTGGGCTACAGTGCCGTGGCTGCGTTTATTACATTGGCTTCGGGGTGGTGCAGGGTTTCCGCCTTCTCGATTCCTTCGGTATACTTCAAGATCCGGCACTCATTGACAGTTACGCCGCAGATGCAGTCATCTCGTCCAATCAAGCAGTGGCTCTGGCTTCAAAAATGCTGGAGCGGATCGCCAAGGTTCCGAATGTGCTCTCGGGAACTTTCTTGAAAGTCACCGGCCCCACTACCGCCAATTACGGCAAGATCGTGCCGTATTATTTCATGACGTGGTACAGGACAAACCACCTGGACCCCCAGCATCCTGAGCTTTCCCCTACCGTGGCAGATGTCGAAATTGATGCGGGCAAAGCGATTGTCGCCTCCTTGAACGTTTATGATATCGGATTCCGCGACGACGAAATGGGTAAAGAAATTAATCGTCGAGTCTATACCGCTGAGCCGCTACCGCAACGTCCTCCCATCAACCGGAAACTGATGCCGATGCCGACCTCGGACGACGCACGTGTCGTCTTGAAAACGATGCAAGATTTTTGTGGGAAAATAGGGATTAAACCCGATCCCGACATGGACGAATCACATATCAACTGGGACAGGTCATTTTGGAACGACGTGGCGGATGGTACAAAAACAAACATGTGGTGTCAGATCGTATTCAAAAATGGCGGCACCTGTATTACCAAAGCTGGCCAACCGTTGACCTTTGCCCGTGGGGACGCCTGTTTCGCGGGTGACCGTGAGCAACGTTCGGAGGAAGAATGGAAACGATTCGGCGGGACGCAAAACAAGACCTGGGAAGAATGCGCCGCCAGCTTTCTAGCGACCCTCAAGAAAGCGTTTCCCCGCAAAGCCGCGCTCGTTGACCAATTGCGTGGTGAAAAATACATCGGTGGCACCGAGGAACTGCGATACTGCTCGGTGATTTTCAGGACCTTAAAACAATGGGAAATGGGAGATTTAAACGGAGTAGTGCCAGCGATGCTCGTAGAGTTCGATCTCGCCGACGGCTCCATCAAAGCCTATCGGTTCACCGATCTCTCGATTATCGGTAAAGTCTACTGAACCGTCTCTCGTGGCCAGCTTAGCCCGCTCCACCAGCCGCACCCTTCTTCGGATCGCCCTTGAACAGTGCGACGGCGTAGTCGCGATTCATGCGGGCGATGAAGTCGAGGCTGATTTCCTTCGGGCAGACGGCTTCGCAAGATCCGGTCACAGTGCAGGCGCCAAATCCTTCGGTGTCCATCTGGTCCACCATGGCTTTCACGCGGCGATGACGCTCGGGCTGACCTTGGGGCAACAGGCCGAGGTGACTCACCTTGGCGGAGACGAAGAGCATCGCGCTGGCGTTCTTGCAGGCCGCAACGCAGGCGCCACAGCCTATGCATTGGGCGGCGTCCATCGCCAGGTCCGCGTTTTCCTTCGGCACCGGGACTGAGTTGGCGTCAGGCGCGCTGCCAGTGCGCACACTGATATAACCGCCCGCCTGTTGGATGCGCTCGAACGCCTTGCGATCGACGACCAGATCCTTGATCAAGGGGAACGGCTTGGCACGGAACGGCTCAACCACGACTTCCTCGCCATCGCGGAAGCTCCGCATATAGGTCTGGCAGGTGGCCACGCCCTTGTGGGGGCCATGGGGCTTGCCATCGATGACCAAAGAGCACGTTCCGCAGATGCCTTCGCGGCAATCGTGATCGAAGGCGATGGGCTCCTCACCGCGTTCCGAAAGGCTCTCGTTCATCACGTCGAGCATCTCCAGGAAGGACATGTTCGGATTCAGTTCCGGGGTGTCGTAGTGGACGAACTTGCCCGGGGTCTTGCCGTTCTTCTGCCGCCAAACTTTGAGCTTAACTTTCATGGACGCCGATTTCTTTTGGGTTTCGATCGTTCCGTATTATTTATACGAGCGGGTCGACATCTTGACCTCTTCGTATATCAGCGGTTCCTTGTTCAGCACCGGTTCCCTGCCCACACCGGTGAATTCCCAGGCGGACACAAAGGCAAAACTCTCATCATCGCGTTTCACGTCGCCCGGATTGACCAGGCCCTGCTGCACCTCGGGGTCGGCGTTGGTGTATTGCATCTCCTCGCGGAAATGACCGCCGCAGCTTTCCTTGCGCACCAGGGCGTCCAGACAGGTGAGTTCACCGAGTTCGATGAAATCGGCCACCCGGCCAGCCTTTTCCAGGGCCTGGTTCCATTCCAGTTCCTCGCCCTGCACGGTCAGGTCATTCCAGAACTGCTCGCGCAACGCGGGCAGTAGCTTCAGGGCGCGCTCCAAGCCTTCCTTGGTTCGTGCCATGCCGCAATGCTCCCACATGATCTTGCCGAGTTCCTTATGGTAGTAGGAGGGGGTGCGCTTGCCCTTGGAACCGAGAAGTTTCTTGGTCATACCCCGGACGTTGGCTTCGGCATCGTTGAAGCACGCGTGGTCCGTGGCGGGACGCTTGCCAGCCGGTTGCGTCGCAAGATAGGTCGCAATGGTGGAGGGCAACACAAAGTAGCCATCCGCCAAACCTTGCATCAGGGCCGAAGCTCCCAGGCGGTTGGCGCCGTGGTCAGAGAAATTCGCCTCGCCGAGGACAAACAGTCCCGGCACGTTGGACATCAAATTATAATCCACCCAGAGGCCGCCCATCGTATAGTGCACCGCCGGATAGATCCGCATTGGCGTCTGGTACGCGGATTCGTTGGTAATCTCGTGGTACATGGCAAAAAGGTTGCCGTACCGCTCCCGAATCTTGTCTTCGCCCTGGCGCTTGATGGCATCCGCGAAATCGAGGTAAACGCCCAAGCCTGTGGGACCCACACCACGACCTTCGTCGCAGACGTACTTGGCCGCGCGCGAAGCGATATCGCGCGGGGCGAGGTTGCCGAACGCCCGATAAAGACGCTCCAAGTAATAGTCGCGTTCGTCGTCCGGAATGGTCTCGGGAGAACGCTTGTCGCCTACTTTCTTGGGCACCCAGATGCGTCCGTCGTTACGCAACGACTCGGACATCAAGGTCAATTTGGACTGGTAATCGCCCGAGACGGGAATACACGTCGGGTGAATCTGCGTATAACACGGATTCGCGAAGCACGCACCACGCTTGTACGCCCGCCAGATGGCGGTCACGTTCGAACCGCGCGCATAGGTGGATAGATTGAAAACGTTGCCATAACCGCCGGTGGCCAGGACCACCGCATCGGCGCTATGCCGGGTGATCTCGCCCGTCTGGAGATTCCGGACGATAATGCCCTTCGCGTGCGGCACTCCCTGAGCATCGGGAACGACCACCAGGTCGAGCATTTCCGCGTGGGTGTAGGATTTGACCCCACCACTGGCGATCATCTTGTTCAGCGCCGAATAGGCTCCCAAAAGGAGCTGCTGTCCCGTCTGGCCCCGAGCGTAAAACGTCCGGCTGACTTGGGCTCCGCCGAAGGATCGATTGTCGAGTAAGCCACCGTATTCGCGGGCGAACGGAACGCCTTGGGCCGCGCATTGGTCGATGATGTTGACCGAGACTTCCGCCAACCGATGCACGTTGGCCTCGCGGGAACGGAAATCACCACCCTTGATGGTGTCGTAAAACAGCCGGTGAACGGAGTCGCCGTCGTTTTGGTAGTTCTTCGCGGCGTTGATGCCACCTTGCGCCGCCACGGAATGGGCGCGCCGAGGGGAATCGTGGAAAACAAAATTGTGAACCTCGTAGCCGAGTTCAGCCAGGGTCGCAGAGGCGGAACTGCCAGCCAATCCGGCTCCAACCACGATGACCTTGTACTTCCGCTTGTTGGCCGGGTTGATGAGTTTGGACTCAAACTTGTGCTTCTCCCACTTGTGATCCAGCGGGCCCGATGGGACGTTCGATTTCAGTGTGGCCATATTACCGGGCTACCTCCTTCCCTGCGTCAACGACCGAGGTCAAAGTAACCTGGGCCTTCGCTTTCTTCGCGTAGTCCGCCCCATGCCGAAAAACCAGTACGGAGATCGGAATCGACGCAAAACCTAGGAACAAGACGATGCTTGCGACGCGAGCGAAAACCTGGATACGCGGCCACCAAACGTGGTTCCGCAATCCCACGGATTGGAACATGGCGGCAACACCGTGGCTGAGATGGAAGAACAGCATGGCCTGGGCGATGAGATAAAAGAGCGACACCCACCACACTTGGAATCCCAGGATCATCGTGGCGTAAACGTCCGCCACCTGTTCGCCGTGGAGTTCGGTCTTCAAGGACCGGAAATCGCCAACGCCATTGATCCCAGGCAATAGCACGGTGAAATGGGCGAGATGGTACACGACGAACGCGAAAATCACCGCTCCCGTCACGAGCATGTATTGGGAAGTCTTGGTAGCTCCGTAAGCGTTGCCCCCGGCATACCGTTCGGGCCGAGCCGCCTTGTTGGCTGCGGAAAGCGCCAACGCCGAGGCCACGTGCAAGCCCAGACAAGTCAGCAGGCCCAAGCGCGCTCCCCAAAGCAGAAGGGGCTCGCTCTTAAGGAAATGCGCATACTTGTTGATCAACTCGGGAGGGCCAAACACTTGGAGATTCCCCAAGAGATGCCCGATCAAAAACGCGAACATTGCCGCGCCCGACAGGGCCATGACGTACTTCTTCCCGAGCGATGACAGCCAAATTCTTTGCAACAGATTCATGGGAAACGAAACGCGACGAGGTCGCCCGCCTTCACGTTCAGGGTACCTAATAGTGAACTGATGATTCCGTCAACCATTAGCAAAATCTATAAGGCAGCCTTGGAATCCGGTTAAGGCAAACCGGTGATCTTATCGACCAAAACGGTCAAACAGGTCCGAATACCGGCCAACTCCGGCTCCTGACGGATCAACTGCGCCTGAAATCCTGCCCCTCTCGCGCCTTCCAGATCCTCCCGCACACTGTCACCCACATGGAGAATCTCGCTGGGAGACAGTCGAAGACGTTCGGCCACATGGTGAAAGAGTGTGGGGGATGGCTTGGGTTCGCCCAGTTCGGCGGAAGCGACAATCACCTCGAAGTACTTCGCCAAGCCCAGATTCGCCAGGGTAGGTCGAAGTCGGAGATCCCAATTCGAAGTCACTGCCAAGCGGATCCCAGCGGCCCGACAGCGTTCCAAAGCGGGTACCACGTCGGTAAAGACCTGCCACGACGGAGGTTCGACGAACTCCTGCCATAAAGCGGCAAAGAGCTCGTTACTGGTGGCTTGCGCGGTAAATGGCGCGAAAGTGAGTTCCACCACTTTCCGCCATTCGATTTCCGAATAACGCTGCAACAACCGTTGCCGGAACACGGCAGCAAATTGGCGGTCAAGGGCATCGGGGTCGATTGGCCCAAACCCCTGCCGCTCAGCAACGCGCGAGTAGATCGATCCCACCGACGGATGGGGCCTGATGAGGGTTCCTCCCACATCGAAGCTAATCGCCTTCACCGCCTGCGTCATTGCGTTTGGAAACGGAAGAATAAGCGATTCTGCGTTACGGCAATGCTGTAGTGCCACGAGCCCAATCCATCGCTTGCCGACAGGGCGTTGGCCACGGGTACCCACGGGCCCTTGGTGTCCGTAGCCTGTTGCAGTTGGAATCCCATGGCCGAGCCGCTCAAAAAACGAGCGTCGATCTGCAAAGGATGATCCGGGATGGACGGCATCATATTCACTCCGACCACTCGCGTGACCGGAGTTGCGACGGCGACATTGCCACTCTGTACGGCCAACGCCGTGCCCAAGGGGAAAAATCGTGTTCCCACCAACGTGCCCCCTCGAACGTAGTACTTTCCCGTCGAAGGAGGAGTGAAGTAAGCGGCTCCATCCGCAGTAGCCAGGTTGCCCACCTTGTTGGCCAATAACTCCGCGTTGGTAAAGGCGATGTCGTCAACATAGACGCCCACCCCCGACTTGAACTGGTTATAGAATGCCCCGCTGGTGGTAAATCGGAATCGCGTCTGGATGCTCAACCCTGCGTAGGCCGAGAGATTGACCGATTGATGGGTAAAGATTTTCTCGGTCTGATTGGATTTCGTGATGCCTGCCTGACTCCAGACAGAAAACCAGGATTGCCCCGAATTGGTTGAGATTTCCATGCGCGCCACCTCGCTGGGAGTCGCAAACCCGAACCGAGTGGCAAAAGTGAGTGTTGCGCCGGGGAGTAGATACAATTCCGGACGGAGGGCGATCTGCTGATCGGCCTGCGTCACGTGCACGAGATGAAAGGAGGAAGTGCCGGTACTGGCGAAGTCGGTGCTGACCGTGGAATATCCTCCGACCGAAGCCACGAAGTTACTCGTGCCAGGTTCAGCACCTTCCACAGCGGTGTAGGGCACGGCCAATGCTGCCTGCCAATAATATCCCGTCGCAATAGGTGCGTGGGCGATTTGGTAAACGTTAACACCTCCGAACAACGCCTGAGCAGGTCCAGTTACCGTTGGTGCCACGTAGGGGATAACCAGGTCGACTTTCGAGTTTTTGCCCCCTGAAATCGTTACCGATTGGGGAGTCGAATGAAAATTGCCCAGACTAAAAACCACCTGATAGGTCCCATTGTCCACCGGTAAGGCATATCCACCCGAAGCGGCGGAAACGGCGGAAGTCGAAACACCGTTGGCAGTTACGCTGACCCCGTCCAATCCTTCGCCAACTCCGTAAAAATGGTCACCGTCGAGATCATAGTAGGCCACACCTGTGATGAACGGTTTAGGATTGACGTCGGCGCCAAATTCAATCGTGACCTCCAGAGGACCCACCTCGCCCAGAAGCGTTTGGTTGGATCCGTAATGAATCCCGACCCCGAGTTCACGAAAAGCCGCAGAATGATTGTTTTCCCGATGTCCTGGAGGGTCCTGCATGCCGCCCAACCCCGGACCCCAATCGACTTCAAAGGCGATGTGGGCTTGTTCAGCACTGGTGGCCCGCGCAAAGACGCTCTCTCCGGCGGTACTCCAGGCGTAACCTTGTGCTGTGAGGCGCTCTCCTGGGCCCATTAACTTAAGACCGTTGGTTTCGAAATGCGCCTGGATCGCGTTGACGAACATCCAATCCGAATGCAGGCGCGCCGTGGTGATCATCTTCGCATTCATCGCCAAGGGCGGAACGGCAGGAATCGCGCTGATGTCGTTGAACATTTTGTTCAAATCAAGCGAGAAGAATTGGTAGGCGCTGAGAATCTCAGGATCCGTGATCGTCGCCAATCGAAAGGCTTCGTCGCCGGGATTGGCCCGGGCGCGATTGATCAACTCCAGCACGAGTTGTTCGTCGTCCGTCGGATTGCCGATGGAATACACCGGACCTCCGCCTGTCCCTTTGGGCTCTAGAGCCCGTTGAACTTCGGCAGGATCGCGCTCGATTCGAATTGCCGGAGGAGGCGCAAAGAATTGCGCCCAAGCGGGTAATACCGCCAGAAATAGACCAGCCCACAGACTCCACCTCATAGTTTTTTGCGTAGCGGCAGGGCTGACGAAGGCAACAGCGCAAGAGCCGAGACCGGAACCGGTCCCCTTGCTCTCCTGATATTCCCCTTACAAACTCCACCGAGCACTAACAGCGCCAGACAACCTTACCCTCTACAACGGTGTATTCGGGCTTTCCCTTTAATTTCCATCCGTCAAAAGGGTTATTCTGGCATTTGCTCGCCGTGTCCTGCTTACGGCAGACCCATTCCTTATCAAGGTCAAATACCGTAACATCCCCCACCGCACCTATGCCCAATGTTCCCCTTCCCTGATCCAATTTCAACAATTTCGCGGGATTCACGGTGTATTTTGCCAGCAAAGCCGGTAACGGTAGTAAACCCGTGTGGACGAACTGCATGAGTGAGAGCGTCAATTCCGTTTCCAACCCGACGATTCCAAAAGACGCGAAATCAAATTCGACATCTTTGTCGCCATCCGTGTGCGGCGCATGGTCGCTGGCGAGGATTTCCAAGGTGCCGTCGACCACGCCCTCGATGATCGCCTGTCGATCCGCTGCCGTGCGCAGGGGCGGATTCATTTTGAAGTGGGTGTGATAGATCGGCCAGGACGGCAGAGCCTTCCCCTGCTCCCAACGCTCCGCCCAAGCTTTGCCGTCTGCTCGCCAAAACTCTTCTGCCCCAGCTACGCAGGCATCCGTGAGAATGAAATGATGGGGACAAGCCTCACCGGAAATCGGCACCCCACGCGACTTCGCCTCCCGCAACAGCCGGATGCTCCCCGCCGTGCTCATGTGCTGGCAGTGAATGTGCGTCTGCGTCTGCTCGGCCAGGAGGATATTGCGCGCCACGATCATGTCTTCACCTGCCGCAGGCCAACCGCGCAATCCGAGCATGGTGCTGTAGTACCCTTCGTTCATGACTCCCTCGGTCACGAGCGAATAATCCTGACAATGGTCCATGACGGGGAGGTTGAACTGCTTGGCGTACTCCAACGCCCGACGCATCAAGTCGTTATTCTGGATGCAATGCCCGTCATCAGTCAGCGCAATGACACCCTGCCGCGACAACGAGCCAATCGGGGCCAACTCCTCGCCGGCAATCCCCTTGGACAGCGCTCCCGATATCTCGACGCGGATGACAGCCGTGCGCGCCTTTTCCTGAATCAACGCCACCGTCGCTGCGGAATCAATCGCAGGGGACGTGTTCGGCATGCAAACCACGGTCGTGAACCCGCCCCGGGCGGCCGCTTGAGCCCCCGTGGCAATGGTTTCCTTGGCCGTCTGACCTGGTTCCCGGAAATGGACATGGAGATCGATCAATCCGGGGCAAACCACCTTCCCGGAGACCTCCAGGACTTCGGCATCCGCTGGAGCCGAAGCCGCAGCCTGAGGCCCGACCGCCGCAATCTTGCCTTCGACAATGACCACATCGCCGACTTCATCACGGCCCGAGGCGGGATCGACGACCCTGCCCCCTTTGAGAACGAGTGCTCGCATTTGGTGAAAAGAAGTTACTCGTCTCCGCATTGACAGCGCAAGCGTCACTGGGCAATGTATCGCCCCCGTTGCGGGTGTAGCTCAATGGTAGAGCGCCAGTCTTCCAAACTGGTTACGAGGGTTCGATTCCCTTCACCCGCTCCATTTCCTAAAAACCTCATTTTTGAAGGACTTTCCGCAGTAGTCACAGAGGTTCGGAGCACGTAGATAGTCACAAAGTGGGTGTGAGGTTTAATGGTTTGCCTCGCTGAAAAGGCCCAAAAATGGGTGCTTTTTCACTCCGCCGTACTGGAGTTGAAGTAGGTTTGAGAGGTAGTCACAACGGTTGGGAATACGAACTCAAATAACCGACAATCCCCTCTTACCATCGGGACTGCAATTCCACACAAAAAGTGTCGAACAACGAACCGGCGTTCGTTTGTTTTTTGAAAAAGCGGACAGATTATTCCGGCTAGCTGCGCGCCTGATGGCGATAAGCTATCGCGCACTCGGTGGGTGTCGCGCCAGTTCGACCCCGCTGCCGATGACAGCATCGTCTCCCTTGTGGCAAGAGGCAATTGGCGCACAGCGCGACGACATTTTTTCTTTTCAGCAGCGAAGAAAGTAACCGTCCCCCCCGCCGAGTTGGCCCGGATTTGGAGTGGCCTTCTAAGACTCCGCAAGTCGCAGCAGGCGCCCAAGCCACTCCAGATCGTGGAGCGGGGATGGGCGGCCCCCGGGATTGATCGCCCAAGTCATCCTGGCCAAGTACGTCGGTCACCTCCCGCTTTACCGGCAGGGACAACAGTTTGCCCGCTTGAGGGTCACTTTGCCTCGTCAACGGCTCTGCGATAGGGTGTGCAAAGCGGCTTGGTGGCTGGAATGGGTCTACCGGCTGATGAAGAGCCATCTGCTCCAGAGCCC
>DATJII010000385.1:0-26465 GCA_035493435.1 Candidatus Limnocylindria bacterium
GCAAGGGCGGCGTGCTGGTGCCGCAGGATGTCGCAGGCGTCGTCCAACAGGAGAACTACAATGAAATCTCCGGGGTTCCCACGGATCCCGTCGCGCTCGTCGACGCCGCCGGCAACGCCTCACCGGTGACATTGTCCATTGTGGCGGGGGCGGGCACTTCCTCGACCGGCACCGGCCTCGACACAGCAGACCACGCCTTGTTGCAGGGTTATATCCACAACAACAATACCGCCTCCCTGGATGTAACGCTGGCCGGAGTTCCACCGGGCAACTATGCTTTGATCCTCTATACGATGGGTTTCAATTTCAACACGAAGTACGACCAGACGGCCAATCTCGTGGGAGCCCAGGCCTATCCCCCGATTGCCTACACCGCGCAACATGCCGGCCAGTATAATGGCGCCTACGTGCGCGCGGTGGCGGGAACGGGCGAAACCCGGGCCTTGGGAAATTATGTCGAGTTCGAGGGTATTGGCCCCGCTGTGGATGGCACCCTTACCCTGAGCATCACCTCCGAAGCCACAGACCTGTTGGGAACAGGGGCACCCGGCCTGACGGTGGCGCCAGCCCTCAATGGCTTCGAGCTCATCAAGATTGTCCCGGTGGTAAAACCGCCAAAACTGGGTGTCCCCACGACGGACGCGGGTGGAGTTTCCTTCGCCTGGACCGGCGGCACCGGTCCCTTCAAGGTGCAATTCAAATCCCACCTGACGGATGCGTGGGGCGATCTTGCCACCACCCCCAACAAAACCTATACCGCACCGGCCACGGCCGCGGCGGGCTTCTTCCGGGTCGTCGATACCGGAAATTGACGCCTAACCCAAGACCCGACCGGGCTCCCGGATATCCGGCTGGGGGCCCGGTTTTTTTGTTGATAGCGCCCCGGCGGCAAAGACCAAACCTTCATCCAGCTTTCCGCAGTTTGGGAATTTCCCCTTTAAGAAACGCGCGCCGCTGCTCAATGAATCGTTTGACACCCTGGACCCCATTTCGGAGATCGCCGGCATGGTTGGGCCAGCGACGCCGATCTTCCGGGGCATCCTTCGCGATCGCAGCCGCGATTTGGTCGATGAGCGGGAAGAGCTTGTCGGTCGTGAATTCGGCTTCCAGCAATTCTTCCAATCGCTTTAGGAATCGGGCGCGGAGCACGGGATCGGCCATGAATCGTTCTTCCAGGCGATTCCAACCAGTGATGCCCGGTGACGCCTGGGTACCGAGCAGTATGGGAGCGTCGTAGTGGGAGAAGGACATATCCCACCAATCGCCAAAGGTCCGATCCAGATCCCACGGCATGATAAACCATTTATGCGTGTCGCCGGCGTCATAGACCACGAAATGGTTTTTATTGAATCCGTCCCAGTGCTGCACCAAGACGCATCCGGCCAGGTAGTCAATATAGAAATCCAGATTGACCCGCTCCTCGAAAAACGCACGGGCGTCGGGGGCGGCCTGGAGGTCGCGGCAGAACTTCTGCAAGTCCTCCAATCCCGCTTCCTTGTCGGAAGCCCTCTCATACACCCGACTCCATCGTGGACCGGGGCCCATATCCCGTTCGTCCGCCTGGCCCGACAAGGCTTTGTATAAAATGGCGCCCTTCAAGTCATTCCGCTTGAGCAACGGTTTCTCCGGCTGCTCCACATCGACATAGAGTCCGCGGAACTTGCCGTTCAAGAGCAGGCGCGCCATATGGCATTGGGGCACTGGCAGGCCGCAGCTTGCGAAGACGTGGTAGGCCAAGGGTTCCCGGAGAAAGGCGGGGTCACGCCAGGCGGAATTCAAATTCACCGCGTGGTGACCATCGAAGCGATCATCCTTCGGGAAGATAACCTTCAAGGCCTTCTTGGGCCACGTGCGCGCCCAGGAGCCCCGGACCCGCACTTGAACTCCCCGATATTCGTGTCCTTCGGCGACGAAGGTCACGGGAGCCATTTTGCTGGCCGAGGCCTCACGTCCAATGCTCGTTAAATCCCAAGCGGGCTTCTCATTCTTGTTGGAAAAGGGGTCGCGTTCGATACTTAGCAAATCCTCTTCGGGCATCCGCAATTCGTAGGTGGCAACCGCCAACCAGTTGTCTTCCGGCACACCTGTCGGGTCCCTCTCGGCGGAGGCTGAGGCAGGGGCTTTCACCGTTGGCGACGGTGCCGCTGACGGGGGCTGATGCTGGCTCGCTGCCTCCTGCCTGGGTTGGCTACCGCCCGATTGAGAGCGTTCGCAACCCGCCCCCGCAACCAGGACGCAACCCAGTAGAAAGGCGACCGCGCGGATTGGGTTGCGCCCAAGAGGGGGGTATTGGCTGGGGATGCTGGCGGGACGCTCTTCCATAACACAGTTCGACCGTTCGACGGAAAAAATGCTCACGATCGCCGCAAAAGGCAAAGCATCATCCTCACTGGAAAAGAGGGTGACGATTTCCACTACGTTTAAACAAAAAGGGTTTCTAAGGTGTCGGCCAGTAGTGACATGAAGCCGCCCGGCAACCCCCATCGCCTCCGCCCCGCTCATTGGGCGGCTAGTGTCGCCATCGTTTCGCTCGTGGCTTACCTCGGATTTATGTACCGGGAAACGAAGGGATTCCGGTTCGCCCGCGGGAACGGGGACGTGGGTGCCTTTATCTTGGAACAGGCAGTTGCGGCCACCGGGCATCCGGTCAAGACCAATGGTTTTCTTACGTTGACCCACCCTTGGCGGTACGCGCGAGATCGGTTCGGAGTAGTCGTTCGGTTGCATCATTCGGACTACCCGTTTGCCGAAGCCTTTCTGCGGGAAGCCTTCAGTACCATGCCTTGGCGCACCCAAACGGTGGCCGGGGCAGGCCAGATGAACTTTCTGCGTCTCTCGGATCAAGGCGGAGCGCTCAGTCTCACCGATTCTCCAGACAGCGCCGAAGTGATCGTGCTTCGGCCAGTGACAACCCAGGAATTCAAAGGGGAACTGTCCGACCTGCTGAAACCCTCACTGCCGCGCAGACTTTGGGGCCGGGTGATGAACGTGGTTCATTTGTTTATCTGAACCCGCCCCTTGGACCGTGGGACGCGGCCAAGATACGAGAATGGCCGAAGTGACTTGAATCGGGCATTGAAACTTCTCGATCAGAACCACCCCATGGCCCCCGGCCGGACCAAGCCACTCATTGCCCGCTGGCCAAATGGCCTCAGCGATGGTCTATTACCGGCATGTTGCCCAGCCGAGCTGCCACGTTGATTTTGATATCACTATTCGGTTCGCACTTCGCCCTCGCCGAACCGGAGACGCCACCCCCTTGGCCCGGGGACGAATGGCGGAAGGAGCATCGGATCATCGATCTCCACCAGCATATCGACAATCGCGAGGACCGGGTGCAACGGGCCATCAGGATCATGGATCGCGCCGGGGTGGGCATCGGCGTCAACCTGACGGCGGGTACCGTTACTCCCACGAAAGAGGGAAAGTCGGAATTCGAGGCCACCAAGGAACTCACCGACCGGGTCGCCCCCGGCCGGTTTGTCCACTACTTCAACCTCGATTATACCGATTGGAACGAACCCGATTTTGCCCAACGCGCGGTCCAACAGGCGGAGAAGGCCCGGAAATTGGGCGCGGCAGGATTCAAGGAATACAAACGCCTGGGATTATATCTCCGCGATGGCCAGGGCAACCTGATCAAGATCGACGACCCAAAGCTCGACCCGCTGTGGGAGCGGTGCGGCGAGTTGGGCCTGCCCGTAAGCGTCCATGTCGCCGATCCCCGGGCTTTCTGGCTTCCCTATACCCAGCAAAACGAACGCTGGACCGAATTGCGGGACCATAAGAGCTGGTGGTTTGGCGACCCCAAGCAATTTCCTTCGCGCGAAGACCTCCTGGCCGCGCTGGACCGCGTCATTACGCGCCATCCGAAGACCACCTTCGTTTGTGTCCACTTCGCCAACAACTCCGAGGACATCGATTGGGTGGACCGCAAGCTCGACGAGCATCCCAACATGAACGCGGACCTGGCGGCCCGCATCCCGGAGTTGGGCCGTCACGATCCGGAAAAGCTCCGCCGCCTATTCATCAAGCACCAGGACCGGATCTATTTTGCCACCGATTTCCAGGTCTATGATAAATTGATATTAGGATCCTCCGGTGACGCCGAACGGCCCACTGACGACGATGCCGTCACTTTTTTCCACAAGGAGTGGAGGTTCCTGGAAACGCGCGATCGCAACTGGCCGCACATGACACCCATCCAGGGGGATTGGAACATAAGTGCCATCGGCCTGCCGCCCGACGTTTTGCGAAAAATCTATTTCGACAACTCGCGGAGACTACTGGCCAACGCACTGCCTTTCCCCACCCTGACGGCAAAGTATATCGCCAAAGACTTCAAACCGGACGGCAAGCTGAATGACCGCGCCTGGTCGCAGGCGGTCCCTTTCCACCTGGAACAGGATTCCGGGGATGGACGGGTCCATCCAGACGTGAGCACCACCTGCCGCGCCGTGTGGTCGGATCGTTACCTCTATCTCGGCTATGAGTGCCCTTTCACCACCCTGACCGAGTACGGCAAGCCGGATAAAACCGAGCGAATCAAGGCCCCCAATGCGCTATGGGACAAGGACGTGGTGGAGCTGTTTGTCGCCCCGGACGCGACCGAGATCAATCACTATACCGAGTATGAGTGGGCGCCCAACAATGAAGCGCTCGACTTACGCATCGAACGGCCCCACTCGGACTTCGAATGGACGAGTCGAATGGAATGGAACGTCCGGGTCGACACGGATCGGCATCTGTGGACCTGCGAAGTGCGGATTCCCATCACCGCGATCAGCCGAAGCCTGCCGTCGCCCGGAACGCGCTGGCGAGTGAACCTCTATCGCATTGACCGTGCGCACAAAGCATTCCTGGCGCTGAACCCCACGTTAAACAATACCTTTCACACTCCGGAAAGGTTTGGGTGGTTGGAATTTCAGAGGTAGAGGCAATGCAGCGTATCCGACACCTTGCACAGAACCAACGGTTTGCTAAGGTTTGCCCATGGGCTACCGGACAATTGAGGTCGAACTTGAGAATGGGCGAGTATCCCCAACGGGCAATGAATTGCTGCCGGGCAGAGCCCACGCGCTCCTCACCTTGCTCGACCACGTTTCTGAGAGGCCGTTAACGGTAGCCCAAAGCTGCGATGAACTTGGGAAACGTTGGCAGAACCTCAAGACGCTTACTTGTGAAGAGGGGTGCGCCTTCGCGAATGACATTGAGGCAGCCCGCGCCGACATTCCTCCTTTGACGTCGTCATGGGAGTGATTCTGGACACGTCGGTTTTGGTCGCCGCCGAACGCGGCAGGCTCAACATGTCGGCATTCCTTAGCCGGTTCGGGACCAGTTTCTAGGCAATCTAAGTCCTCGCCGCGACTTCGTCATACCAATAGACGGCGGGGGAGTCCACATTGGCCGACAATTCGCTCCAGGTTCGCTCGCAGGCGTCCGCGAGGCGTTCGCCCTGGTCCATGGCCAGCCAGCACTCCGCCAGCCACTGCAGCCGCGCCTCGTATAAGGAACCGAGCTTCAGCGACCGGCTGATTTCGTGGGTGAGGGGCATGACGACCCCGTCGGCCTCCACCACCAGGACCGGGGCGATCTGGATCAACTGCGTGATGGGGCGCTCCGGAACGACGTGACTCCGATATTCCAGGAGTTGTTCCACCGTCAACGCGTCAACCTGGACCGGAACGCCCAGTTCATCGCCCAGACGGGAAGCTTCCAACAGCGCGGCCACCAGTTCCACTCCATCGGGACGCGCGCCGGGCAGCGTCTTCAGGGCCCGTCCATGCAAGGTGAGAGGATGCACCTGCACCCGTTTCGCCCCTTGGGCCGCGGCGAGGCGAACAACGAATTCCAGGCTGTCGATATTATGCTGGGTCAGGGTGAAAATGAAACCGAATGCCACGCCGGCGGCGCGGAGATTCGCCAGGTTTTCCACGGTGCCGTCAAAAGCTCCCTTGCGGCACCGCAGAGCATCGTGTTCCCCGGGCCGGCCATCGATGGAGATGGCCATGAAATGAACCCAAGGTGCCAAGGGCTGCAAGGCATCGCGTGAAAGCAACAGCCCATTTGACGTGACCGTGGTTATCATACCCAGGGCTCGCGCCCGCGATAACAGGTTCACCAGCGATCGATAGAGAAGCGGCTCGCCGCCCGAGACAGCGAGCTGCCGATAGCCCAGCTTATAGGCATCGTTCAGGCAATCGGCAAGGATCTCCCAAGGCAATTCGCCCTGCTCGCGCGGCCCCGATGAGGTATAGCAATGGGCGCAGGCCAGGTTGCACAACCGCGACGGATGAACCTGAAGAACAGGAGCGATGCCCGTGGGACCACACCAACAAGACTCTTCCGGATTCACTAGACAAAATGATTCCAAAGCCGGGACGTTGGGTGCTATAAAGCAAACCCTCCACCCGCTTTGCCGGCGATGTCCTGCACGAGCGATCCCTGGACGTCCACGTGGCCAAAATCGAGATCCAAGCGGATAATCTCCGGGAAGGGAATGCCGTTGATAATGATGCGGGGAGGACGGGGAGCGCCGCCGTGGATGCGGTGCCACTTGAGCCAGAACAGGATGTCGTTCCCGCACAGGGGGGTGTCGTCCCCGTCGTAGCGGAGTGACACCTGGACGCCGGTGGCACTGGTGCCACCCACCACGTTGGCGCCCTCAACTTTCGCCGGGGACTTGTCGAGGGCTTCGGCGATTTCCTTGACGGATTCTTCGGTGAGCGCGCGGGCTTTCCACGCGGCGAGCAGTTTTTCGGAACCACGCTTGACCTGAGTATTCATAAGTGCAACTGGAATCCCCAGCCATACTGCGCCTGGCGGGGAACTATCTTTATAGACCAGCCTACTATTAATAAAAAGTCAGGAAAGTCAACGGCAAAAGCCCTGGTGGCGCGATTTGGCAACATTCGGACGCACGTGCCTCGGAATCAAGGCCCGGCGGGCGGTTTGTAAATTATAGTGCCGGATCACCCATTTTTACAACGGCGCCTGGACGGTCCGGGCGGGGATGCATCTTATTATCGTCCCCTCACCCTGGCCCTCCCCCCGAAAAATCTCGGGGGCGAGGGGATCTGCGAAAGTGTCAGCAAAGCGACGCGATTTCCTTCGCCCACCTGGGGGGAAGGTGGCCGCAGGCCGGACGAGGGGTGGGTGTACCAGTGGTTCCAACCACATCTCGTCCATGAAAAGAAGATGCGCCCTCCGGGCGGGGCATCGCCGCGGCCGACGGGCACATTTTGATTATATGCGGCGCGCCGACCCCGCCGGACGGAATGGCAGTTCAACGCCACCGCCGATTTTCAGGTATCCCGGACAAAACCGCGAATCGGAAGGCATTTCAGCGTCCGGAACCAAGCGCGGACGACGTTTGCGAGGCCTCCGGTGTTCGAAGTTTCTCAAGGAATCCGGCGCGTTTTTCTTCCTCCCAAACCCTCTTCCGCCCCTTGCAAATCATCTTTTGAGTGGAGATGCTCGGTGCCATGAATCACGTGGAAATGGGGACGAAACGGCAGCGAGCCGTCCGCGTCGCCGTCGCGCGCGCTTCCAGGTCCGAATCTCCCAGAACACCTTTATTCTTCGTCCGGATTCTCGCCTTCTGCTGGCTCCTGGCGGGTGGGATTGGCCCAGCCTGTGCTGCGCCAACGATGGCGAACGGCACCGGTGTCGATTTCAATCGCGATATCAGGCCGATTCTCTCCGAGAACTGCTACGCCTGCCACGGTCCCGACGAGGGCCGTCGCAAGTCCGGCCTTCGCCTGGACCTGGAGTCCGAGGCCTTCAAGGAATTGAAATCCGGACGCCACGCCCTCGTGGCGGGAGATCTTGGAAAAAGTTCACTGGTCAGCCGCATTCTCACTACCGACGAAGAGGACCTCATGCCGCCCCCGAAGTCGGGCAAGAAGCTGACCAAACGGGAGATCAACTTGCTCCAGGAGTGGGTCCGTTCCGGTGCCAAGTGGAAACAGCACTGGGCCTATCTGCCTCCTGAATGTTCCCCCATCCCGTCCATCCAGCACCGCCGTTGGGCGCGCAATGAAATCGACTACTTTATTGCCGAGCGGCTGGAACGTGGGGGGTTCGAACCCGCTCCCGAAGCGGATCGCGCCACTTTGATCCGGCGGGTGACGTTCGATCTGACCGGCCTCCCGCCGACCATCGAGCAGGTGGACAACTTTCTTGGCGACCGCTCTCCGGGCGCCTACGAACGGCTGGTGGATCGCCTGCTCCGCAGTCCGCAATACGGCGAGCGGATGGCGGCCCAATGGCTGGACCTGGCCCGCTACGCGGACACGAGTGGCTACCATTTTGACGGGGTCCGGTTCATGTGGCTGTGGCGCGATTGGGTGATCCAATCGTTCAACGACAACAAGCCCTACAACGATTTTACCGTCGAGCAACTGGCGGGGGACTTGTTGCCGGAAGCCAGCCAGTCACAGCGGGTGGCCACGGGATTCGTCCGGAACAACATGACCAACGACGAGGGAGGCGCCGACCCCGACGAGTATCTTAATAAATATGTGGTGGACCGGGTCAACACCCTGGGAACAGTGTGGCTTGGACTCACGGTGGGTTGCACCGAATGCCACGATCATAAGTATGATCCCATGACGACCCGGGAATTCTACCGGCTCTATGCCTTCTTCCACAATGTTCCCGAAAAGGGCCTGGATCGGATCCGGACCGATAATCCGCCGCCCCGACTGCCAGTGCCCACGGCGGAGCAGGCGCTGAAATTCGTCGAGGCGGATTTCGCCGTTCGCGATGACGAGAAGACCGTGCAGGACCGGATCAACGAACTGGGCGAGACGCAGGAGAAATGGGAACGGGAAACGGTGGAGCGTCCGCCGCAGGCTATAGTCCTGGCGCCTAATACGACTCTGGTGCTGGATTTTGAAGACAACCTGGCGGCACTGCGCGGAACGAATCGCTTTGAGGGTCACACCAACGGAACCGGCAAGCTGGAGTTTGAACCGGGACGGCCCGAGCGCGCCTTGCGAATCGAACCCACCACCCACCTGGAATGGGATGGCCCTGCTTTCAAGGAGCCCACCAAGAGTTTCACCCTTGCTGGCTGGGTCAAACGTCGCGGCGATGGCGTTCTGCTGACAATCGGCGAATGGGCCGCAACCAACAGCGTTAATATTATCGAACTCTCGCTGGCCGAAGGGCGTCCCCGCCTGCGCCTGGGTTCCACCAACGAAACGAGCCAATTGCGGATCCGCGCCAAGGACGCCCTGCCGGAGAACCAATGGATGCATCTGGCTCTAACCAGCGACGGTTCGGGCAAAGCCGCGGGCATTAAGCTATACATGGGCGGCAAGCCGCGGGAATTCGACGCGGAAAACGACCGGCTTCCGGCGGGGCTGGCCTGGGGAGGTTCGCTAACCCTGGGTGTGGGATTTAACGGAGCGCTGGATTCGTTGCGAATCGCGAACCAAGCCTTTGCTGGCGAAGCGATTTCCTCCCTGGAGTTTGACGGCTGGTTTTCCATCATCAAACGGTCGCGCGGACATCGCACGGACGAGGAACGGGGCGATCTCTCGCGGGTTTACCGCGAACGCTACGCCGTCGACTACCTTCGCGCCGAAGCGGCTCTCACCAAGGCCCGCAGGGTGAAGGAGGAACTTTACGGAAAAATCCCCACCTCGCTGGTGATGGAAGAGATGGATCCACCGCGTGACACCCATATTCTTATACGCGGAGACTTCCGAAACAAAGGTGAGAGGGTCACTGCCGGGACCCCGGCCTTTCTCCCACCCCTGCCGCCCGGCCCCACGAATCGCCTGACCCTGGCGCGATGGCTGGTCTCACAGGGCAACCCGCTCACGGCTCGGGTGGCGGTCAATCGTTGGTGGGCAATGTTCTTCGGGACGGGGTTGGTCAAAACCGGCAATGACTTCGGTTCCCAAGGGGAGTGGCCCAGCCACCCGGAATTGCTCGACTGGCTGGCCGTCCGATTTCGCGACGGAACCTCCACCAATGTTGGTCATACTACCCGGTCCGCTGGCGGTGCGGTTGAAGTCCGCCCGTGGGACGTCCGCGAGCTGGTCCGCCTGATCGTCACCTCCGCTACCTACCGCCAATCCGCTGCTGTCACGCCGCAGACCTTGGAACGCGATCCCTACAACCGCCTCCTTACACGTGGTCCGCGAATCCGGCTTGATGCCGAGTTCGTCCGGGACAACGCGCTCGCGGTTTCCGGTCTGCTCAATCCCAAAATCGGTGGCCCCAGTGTAAAACCGTACCAGCCCGCCGGCATTTGGGACGGGACCGATTCGCAATATGTCCAAGACCATGGCGACCTGCTCTATCGACGTGGCATGTATGTGTTTTGGCGGCGGTCGGCCCATTATCCCTCGATGGCCACCTTCGATGCTCCCAACCGCGAAGTATGCACCTTCCTGCGCCAACGGACCCAAACCCCCTTGCAATCCCTGGTGCTTATGAATGATCCAGTATTCGTCGAAGCCGCCCGGGCACTCGCGAGCCGGGTCATGGGTGAAGAACCCACGGACCGGCGTCGACGCTTGGTACGCGCCTTTCGCCATGTCGTGGGCAGGCCGCCCGCAGCCGCGGAAGTCGACCTGCTCGCAGCAACTCTCGATCGCCAGTTGGCCCAGTATAAAAAAGATCCCGATGCGGCGAAGGCCCTGATTGCCGTGGGCGAGTCCAAGCCACCCGCTGGAGCCGACCCCGTGGAGCTCGCGGCCTTTACCGCCGTCGCCAACGTCCTCCTGAACCTCAACGAAGCGCTCACCCACTAACATCGATCCTTATGCTCTTTTCGAACGAAGTCGAACGCGCGATGACGAGGCGGACTTTTCTCCGGGGCACCACCGGTCTAGGTGGCCTGGCCCTGGCCTCGCTATTGGATCCCAAGCTTATAGCGTCCGCAGATACCAGTCCCGCCACGGTGCCGGGCTCATTGAAAGTCCTGCATCATCCAGCCCGGGCCAGGCGAGTTATCTACTTATTCCAATCGGGCGCCCCGTCGCATCTCGACCTCTTCGATCCCAAACCGCTGCTCCAGCGCATGACCGGCGAAGAACTTCCGCCGAGCGTCCGCAAAGGCCAGCGAATCACCGGCATGACGGCCGGCCAAGCAGTGCTGAAGTGTGTCGGTTCGGCCTACCCCTTCAAAGCCTATGGGCGGAACAAGATTGAACTAAGCGAGCAACTACCGCACATAGGCAGTGTGGCGGATGATATCACCTTGATCCGATCCATGTTCACCGACCCGATCAACCATGATCCGGCCGTGACCTTCTTCGGCACCGGCAACCAGCAACCGGGACGGCCCACCATGGGTGCGTGGGCGGCCTATGGGCTGGGCAGCGAGAACGCGAACCTGCCCTCCTTTGTGGTACTCGTCAGCGGGTCGGGCGGCCAGGCATTGCAATCCCGATATTGGGGCAACGGTTTTCTCCCGGCCAATTACCAGGGCGTGCAACTGCGCGGCCAAGGTGATCCGGTACTCTATGTATCCAACCCGCCCGGCTTGAGCGCCAACGCGCGTCGCGACCTGCTCGACGCCATGCAGGATCTCAATCGGCGACAGCTGGGCATGCTGGGCGATCCCGGGATCGCCACCCATATAGAAAATTACGAGCTCGCCTTCCGCATGCAGACTAGCGTCCCGGAATTGGTGGACATCGCCAAAGAGCCAAAAGAAGTTCTGGAATCCTACGGGGCGGAACCCGGCAAGGCCTCCTTCGCCAACAACTGCCTGCTTGCCCGCCGCCTGGCTGAACGCGGCGTTCGATTCATCCAACTCTGTCACCGTGACTGGGATCACCACGGCGGACTTCCCGAAGGCATCAAAACGCAGACGCGCCACACCGACCGAGCCAGTGGCGCCTTGATACGCGACCTGAAACAACGCGGCATGCTTGACGATACCCTGGTGATCTGGGGCGGAGAGTTCGGCCGGACCGCCTATTCTCAAGGGGATATCTCGAAAAACAATTTCGGGCGGGATCATCATCCCCGCTGTTTTTCCATCTGGGCGGCGGGTGGCGGCTTCAAGGCCGGCCTCGTGCATGGGAAAACCGATGAATTCGGTTATAATATCACTGAAGACCCGGTCAGCGTGCATGACTTCCACGCGACCCTGTTGCACCTGCTGGGTGTCGATCATCTCCGCCTGACATATCGCTCCGAAGGCCGCGACTACCGCCTCACGGATGTCAGCGGGGAGCGCATAGATGCATTGATTGCCTGAGTTTCAGTCGCGGACACCCATAATACTTCCCGGTCCGCGTTTACTCGAGGCCCTTACTTGGGCGGCAAAGGTGGAGGGGTCCTCGGTGGCACCGTCGAGTGCACCACTCGGTTTTGTTGCTGAGCCATTTGGGCCAACCGCGTTGCCATATTGGTTCGAACAAGATTAGCCAGGTTTCCCGACGGGTGGGACAGATCAGGCCGGCGGGCAAGGCCCACCACGTTTCGCGTCAATTGAACGGGCGTGAGGAGCAACCCGAACGGAAAACCCCACCAACCCAAAGCGAAGCAAAACAAAGTATCCAGCACTTGTTGTTTTCGTCCACACGAGCGGCAGCCCACCAGCGAATGATCGGACCACTGGGTCAAAAAGACGGCCGACCATACGCGATGGGATTTATACACATCCACCGGCCCCGCTCCCTGGCACTTGGGACAATGCCCCTGATGGACAAGCGCCACCTGGGCCTGGACGTCGGCCTCAGGCAATTGCCTGGCAACTTGGAGTATTCCACTTCTCGCGCGGCATCTCTCGCTGCAAAACCGCATACCGCTGTCCCATTTCCCGCCGAATAGGATGCTGGTGCCACATAATGAGCAACTGGCCATTGGTTTCCTGTTTTTCGATTCTCGGATGCCACAGACTATTTCATCCGTGAACGTTCTAATCCTACCAACGCAGCGCATGGTGGCAATGCCAAAGGACGGCCGACTGGCAGTATCGGAAAAGCAGGCTTTTTTCCCGGAGGGACAACAGAAACGTGCAACGACTCGCAATCACGTAGCCGTCTCGTTTATGGGACTTAAGGTTCCCGAAGGCGAAAGGCTTCTGACAATTCAGGATGCCTTTGGAATCTCCGGACCGATTCTTGGAAATTTCCCAACTGACTCATTTTCAACAGGATATGAATCTAACGGCATTCATTCTTGTGTGGCACCGACGCTTGGCATCGCCCGTGCATCCTTCGCATGATCGGAAACCGCTCGCCTGACCCAGTAAAGAATTTGCCATGTTCAACGACCTTAAGTTCGCCTTACGCCAACTGCTGAAGAATCCTGGCTTCGCCGCAGTGGCGATGATCACGCTGGCGCTGGGGATTGGTGCCAACACTGCCATCTTCAGCGTCGTCAACGGCGTCTTGCTTAAGCCCCTGCCCTACGATCAGCCGGGCCAATTGGTGCAGGTCTGGGAAGCCACGGATACGGGTGAACGAAATGCGGTTTCACCCGGTGCCTTTCTGGATTGGCGCGAGCATAGCACAGTATTTGAGAGCCTCTCCCTGAGGCAGGACGCCGACGTGAACCTAACCGGCACCGGAGAACCCATTCGCGTGACAGGAATATCCATGTCTGCTTCGGGCTTGCAGGTGTTGCGGGCTCACCCCCTGCTCGGTCGCATTTTTGCGCCGGACGAAGATCAACCGGGCAAGGACAAGGTGGTATTGCTCACCGAGAGTTTCTGGCAGAACCGGTTCGGGGGCGGTACCAATATTGTTGGAGGAACGATTCAACTGAACGGTGAAAGTCATTCGGTGATTGGGATTCTTCCCCGTCGATTCCTGCTCTGGGACAAAGCCGATTTCGTGCTTCCCACGGCCGTCGGACCGAATGACGTTAGCCAGCGGAGCGCCCATTGGCTGCAGGTCCTTGGTCGCCTGAAACCCGGTGTAACGCTGCCACAGGCCCAGGCCGAGATGAAGGCCCTCGCGGCCCGGCTGCGACCGCTCTATCCGGCTTATAAGAAGGACTGGAGCGTGATGCTCGTGCCGCTGCAGGAACAGGTGACCGGCGAGATCCGACCCACCCTGCTGATATTGTTCGGGGCCGTGGGATGCGTGCTGCTGATCGCCTGCGCCAATGTCGCGAATCTCCTTCTGGCGAAGGCATCCGGACGGCAAAGGGAGATGGCTATACGCACCGCACTGGGCGCGAGCCGGTTCCGGATCATCCGCCAACTCCTGGCGGAGAGCCTGCTTCTTTCCCTGTCTGGCGCGCTCTTGGGGGTGCTCCTGGCCTATTTGGGTGTCGACGCCCTCGCACGCCAATCGGCGGTCTATTTACCCCGGGCGCAAGAGATCTCCCTGGACTGGCGCGTCCTGGCATTCGCCCTGGTTGTAGGTGTCCTGGCAGGCGTGGTCTTCGGCCTGGTCCCGGCACTGCAGGTATCGCGCCCGGACCTGGATGGGACGCTCAAGGAAGGCGCGCGCACCAGTGGGGGCCGTTCTCGCAATCGGGTCCGAAGCACCCTGATCGTCGCGGAGGTCGCGCTCTCGCTGGTCTTGTTGATCGGCGCGGGACTGTTACTAAATAGTTTTGTCCGCATCCTGAACGTGCCGCCGGGCATCGACACCCGGAATGCACTGACGATGCAGCTTTCCCTGGCCGAGAGGAAATATCCCAACGCGGAACAACGCGCGGCGTTTTGCGAACGGCTCATTGAAAGAATTGCCAGCCTGCCGCAGGTCTCATCCGCCGGGGTGGTGGAAATGCCTCCCTTGGCCAGTTGGGGGCAGAGCACGAGCTTCTCCGTCATCGGCCGCACCGAACAACCGGCGAGCGGATTCGGTACCGACTATAATTTCTGTACTCCGGACTACTTTCGGGCGGTTGGGACTCCCCTTGTGAGAGGCCGCCTGTTTGACCGGCACGACCGGACGGGGGCACCGCGTGTGGTGGTTATCAGCGAAACACTCGCGCGCCAGTATTTCCCGAACGAAGATCCCCTTGGTAAACGGATTCATCTGGAGGTGTTTACCGGCAAAGTAGACGAGGGTTGGGAAATTGTAGGGATCGTGGGAGATCTGCGGCAACGAGGACTCGACGAACCACCGCA
The DNA here is from genome assembly GCA_035493435.1 of Candidatus Limnocylindria bacterium. Taxonomy (GTDB): domain Bacteria; phylum Verrucomicrobiota; class Verrucomicrobiia; order Limisphaerales; family UBA9464; genus DATJII01. Next base: position 15,059 of record DATJII010000385.1, read on the forward strand.
CCCCTGTGTATATCGCCCCCAATGGTATGCCTGGGGCAGCAACTGGCACTTGGTCATTCGCACTGCGGGTGCTCCGTTGACCCTGGCCAACAGTATTCGCCAGGCGATCCTTGGACTCGATGCCGACCTGCCAGCAGCCAATGTTCGAACCTTGGAAGCAGCAGTCTCTGCCTCTATTGACCAACGCCGCTTCACGATGCTGCTTCTGGCCGGCTTTGCCGGCGTGGCATTGCTCCTCGCGGCCATCGGGCTCTACGGCGTTATAGCCTATTCTGTAGCCCAGCGGGCTCGGGAGATCGGGATTCGCACCGCGTTGGGCGCTACCCGGTACGATGTCTTGGCTTTGGTATTGCGACAAGGTTTGGTCCTGGCGGGGGCCGGCGTCTTGCTCGGGATCGGTGGCGCTTTGGGCCTTACCCGCGTGCTCCGGGAGTTTCTCTATGAGGTTAAGCCCGCGGATCCAACGACCTTTGCTGGCGTTTCCCTGGTGCTATTGCTGGTCGCTCTAGTCGCCTCCTGGCTGCCCGCCCGCCACGCGGCCCACATCGATCCCATGACCGCCTTGCGGCAGGACTGACGCCCCGCCATTGGGTTTGATAGGTCGCCGAAGGATTTTTCAAAATACCTGAAAAAGGGCGCCTCCACGTGACGAATCCCTCATGAGTTGAGGTTCCAAAGGTACCGGCAGACTCCGGTGCGTGGCGCAGTATTGGAGCGACGATATCATGAGATCAATGACCCCGAAGGGAATATATCCTGACCACGCAAGAACCCACGCCTTTCGCCGGCAACGGTTCCGGATTCAATCGTTACGATGGCTTGGCGCCGTGGTGTTCGGAGTAGTGGCCGCCACTTCCCACGCTTCCGCGCAAATCTTCACCGGCGACTATGGGGTGGCGGCCAATGCCTCAGTAGTCCTCTTTTACCCGTCTGCCGTTCCGGGAAACCAAGGCCAATCCGGATCGTCCGACAATCCCGCGCCGGTTCCCTTTGGCCATATTATTACAGCGGGCGTGGATGCCAATCAAAGCGGCACCGACGGCAATGGCGTCATGGGCCTCAGCCATGCCTCCGTTCATTTTACCGCACAACCAGGCTTGCTATTGGGCACGGCGCAAGCCAGCGCCGAATCGACGGCGCCACCAGGCAATTTTCCACATGGCGGAGCCGTGGCAGGTAGCAACGGCGCGAGCCAGGAGGATTTCTGGGATACGGTCACGTTCTTCAACTCCCATCTTCCCTTGGGCGCCAGCCTGACCTATCGAGCCCGCCTGGACTTGGTTTCCTCCATTAGCCCCGGGGGACAGGGCGGGGCGCTCGCGGGCGCCAATTTTGGCCTTCGCTTTGATAACTTTGGCATCCAGATCCATGCCGCCGATTATAGCCCGTCCATCGGGTTCGTTTCAGCGCATGATGCGCCAGTGATCTTTAGCGTGCCCAATGGCGCCGGAGCATTTATCTCGGGTTACCTGCAACTCCACGCGGATGCCCAGGCCAATGGCGGGCCCCCCGTCCAATTTGTGAGCAGCTCCAATGGTGTCTCGGTCTCACCCGATCCTTTTTTCGGGGCTTTCTATACCTTTGAAGCAATCACTCCCGACTCGGTCGTCGATTCAGCCAGCGGACACGATTATCTTGCGGTACCCGAACCCGGTCTGGCGGGGACTGTGGTGGCTACAGCCGTCCTGCTGGGCGCTTTGGGCCGACGCTGGGCTACTCGCCCCGGGGGTTAACAACTCGGTCGGCCTTTCACCTTTGGAGAACGACTTGGCAGCCAGCCGACGGGCGGATCCGTTGGCTGACCGCCAGTTTCTTCAAGAACCAAGCAGCATGAGCGGAAAAGCCAGGGGAACGTCCGTGCAACTTGCATCGGCAACGCCGGCTGGTACCTTCCGCTATGTGGCTCATTCCCTTGACACGCTGTGGGTTCTGCGAACCTTCCCGGGTGGCACGGTCTTTTCTCTCCACAGCTGGCCGATGAGACCGAATGTCGACCACTCCACGCACGATCTCGGCCTCGGCCTCGGAAACAGCCCTTGGGAAATGAACGCAACACCTATGAAACCGGCAGAGAGTCCGTCCATGGCGCCGGAACAACCGCGCCAGGAAACCTCGCCTATGAACGGGACCGCCGGAATCGCCGACCAATCGGGGCCGGTTCCCTGCCATCCATCTGCGGCCGGCCCAGGAATGAGTGAAGGCCACCTGGCGGGCAAATTAATCGCGTTGTTATTTATACTCCTGGTCTTGCTGCTGGGCATGGGGGCCGCTGGCTGCGTCCAGACGAAAATGACTGAACCCCCCCGGGCGGCCGTGGAGCAACTATTGCTCAGCACCGCCGCCGACCGCAGCCTCGCCAGCGCCAATTTCCAGAACACCTTCCAGGACAAGAAAGTGTTCATGGACCCAGCCTATTTCGAAAGCTATGACAAGCCTTATGTACTGGGGGCCATTCGAGACACCTTGAGCAGCCATGGCGCCTTGCTGGTCGCCGATGTGAAGGACGCGGAGATCATCGTCGAACCCCGAAGTGGCGCCCTGTCAACCGACAGCACCTCCTCGGAGGTGGGCATTCCTGCGATGGGCATTCCGGTGCCCTTGTCGGGGACCTTCTCGACCCCCGATCTCTATATCTTCAAGAGCCAGAAACAATTCTCCACCGCCAAGATCGCCCTGCTGGCCTACGATGCCAAGTCCCGCCAGCACCTCTATTCCAGCGGTCCGCTGGTGGGGCGGGCACACCAGAACTATTATAGCTTCCTTCTGTTCATCAAGCTGACCCGGACGGATATACCCGAGAAGAAAAAGAAGTGAGTCGTGCGCCTGCTTTACCCGATGCCGCCCTGGGCCTGACACCCCCTCCGCCGCCGCGGGTCCGCGGGGACAAGGCCAAGAAGGAAAGCTTTCGCCGCATTTCGCCGCCATTCTATACTTAGCCTCCCCCACCCGCACCCACCCGCCAGCGTGCTGGCGGATTGGCTCCAGGCAACCATCCATCAGTATACCGGCGTCCAAACGGGACAAGAGCGGCATTGAGTTCCTGCCACTCCGCCGGTAACTTGCCCCTGAATGAGCAAGCCTGCCTGCCCCATGTGCGAGATGGCCGAAGTCCTGGAACACGCTGACCGCTGGGAATGCGTTACCTGCGGGCACGAATGGCCGCGTGAATTGGAACCCGAAGTTCCGGCCGGTCCGCGGGTCGTCAAAGACGCGCACGGCAACGTTCTTGCCGACGGCGACTGTGTCCTCTTAATCAAGGACCTCCCTTTGAAGGGGTCTTCGCAAGTGCTCAAGGGTGGGACCAAGTCCAAACCTATCCGCCTCGTCGACGGCGACCACGAGATTTCCTGCAAGATGGAGGGCATGTCCATTGGCTTGAAAGCCTGTTTCGTGAAGAAGGCGTGACAGGGAACCAACGCACTGCGAACCAGTTGGCCACAAACGTGCGGCAGCTTTAAGATACTAAGATGTCGATCGGACAATCCGCCCAATAGTGATTTCCAGGGAGCGAGGCGCGTTCCTGCCGATCAACTCGCGCGGAATCATTTGCAAATCGCCTCAATAATCGCTCCGACTGTTTGACCCACGTCAAGGCCCGGGGTCTCACTCCTCCGGGAGAGATGTCCTCTGTTTGGTGGCAAGAGCTCGAAAATCGTTTCGTTGATGGAGGCCCTCGCTGACGTGGGGCAACGACCACCAGTGTGCTGCGATTCCATACCCGATGGCGTCCCACCCGGCTTTATCCAGAACTTAAAAAACGAGGGCTTGCCAACGAATCGGAGATTCAATCTGACGGGAGGACCTCGTGAAAGGCCCGATTGACTTTCGGGCAAAAATACGAAGACTGCGAATATGCCGACACAGAATTCTATCACCGGGTGAACCGGTGGCCTTCGAACGTTGGCCACTTCCGCAATCCGTCCCAAACTTGACTCCGGTCAAGGTCCCGGAAAAGCCGCGGCAGTAGGGTTAACCCCCGGATCGACTGTCAGTGCCGACAAAAATAGAAACACCAGCACCAAACCATGAAAACCACCGTCGACAAGATTATCATATTCGCAACGGCCCAAGTTTGCTGGTTTGGCACGGTGTTATCCGTGGCCGAAGCACCAGCGCAACCCAACGGCCCCAAGTTCGTCGATCCCGAGGTGAAGACTGAGGAGATCGCCGTTCTCGCGCAGGCTCCCAATGTGCCGCCCCCGATCACGCGCAAGAACCCGGCCAGGGTCATTGTGAACCTAGAAGTCCGCGAAGTAACCAAACGGCTGGCCGACGGCGTCGAATACGTCTTTTGGACCTTTGGAGGGGACGTCCCAGGCAGTTTCATCCGGATTCGCGAGGGGGACCAGGTGGAATTTCACTTGAACAACCGCCAGGACAGCAAGATGCCGCATAATATCGATCTTCACGCGGTAACGGGTCCGGGCGGCGGCGCGGCATCGTCCTTCACCGCCCCGGGGCACTCTTCCCAGTTCTCGTTCAAAGCGCTGAATCCCGGCCTGTACGTCTATCACTGCGCCACGGCGCCGGTGGGAATGCACGTCGGCAACGGAATGTACGGCCTGATACTCGTCGAACCCAAAGAGGGGCTGGCCCCGGTCGACAAGGAGTATTACATCATGCAGGGCGATTTCTATACGACCGGCAAGTACGGGGAGGAAGGCCTCCAGCAATTCGATATGAACAAGGCGCTGGACGAGCGCCCCACTTACGTCGTGTTCAACGGAGGAGTTGGATCACTGGTCGGCGACCGGGCGCTCACGTCGAAAGTTGGTGAAAAGATTCGTTTCTTCGTGGGCAATGGCGGCCCCAATCTCGTTTCCTCGTTCCACGTGATCGGCGAGATTTTTGACAACGTCTATCAAGAGGGAGGGAGCGTGGCGCAACACAATGTCCAAACCACAGCCATTCCCGCTGGCGGCTCGGCAATCGTCGAATTCAAGGTGGAAGTACCAGGCACCTATATCCTGGTCGACCACGCCTTGTTCCGGGCCTTCAACAAGGGAGCCATCGGCATGCTGAAGGTGGAAGGACCGGCCAACCTGGTTGTCTATTCGGGCAAGGAAGTCGATGCCGCGTATCTCGGAAAGGCTGCGGAAAAGGGCGACTCCGAGAAGCGTGTGGCTGAACTAAAAGCCGCGGTGGCTGAGGAGATCAAGGGCAATCCGAAGATTGCTAATCTCTCCAGGGAGATCCAGATGGAAAAGGGCAAGGGCGTGTTTATGCAAACCTGCTTTGTCTGCCACCAGTTGAACGGCGAGGGGTTGCCCGGACAGATCCCGCCCCTCGCGAAGTCCGATTTCTTCGCCAAAATGAACAACGAAGAAGCCATACGAACGGTCCTCGCGGGGCGGTCCGGCGAGGTTACCGTGAATGGCAAGACTTACTCGGGAATCATGACCCCGCTGAACTATCTTACGGACGATCAGGTGGCGAACGTATTGACCTATGTCCGCAACAGCTTTGGCAACCAAGGCGACGCAGTGAATCTGGATGAAGTGAAAAGGATCCGGACCACCTTGGCACCTCCGGCCGCGAATCCGTACGAGTGATTCCATGGGAACGAACCGAATCCACCTGCTGGTAGCTATAGTCACGGTTGGGTTGACCCAGCCAGGTGGATCCACGTTCTCCGCGCCCACCGTGCCACCAGAAATGGTGCGTATCGCGGGAGGAGTTTTTAAACCGCAGTTTCGTTCGACCGCTGACTTCAGGGAAGTGGCGGTAAAGCCTTTTGCCCTGGATAGAGTACCCGTAACGAATGCTGACTTCCTCCACTTCCTCCAAGTCAATCCACGCTGGCGGCGATCCGGGGTCAAGAGGCTGTTCGCCGACCCCGCCTACTTAAAAGACTGGCGTGGAGATGTCGACCCCGGCACGAATGCGCCAGCCTTTGCGCCAGTGACTTATGTGTCCTGGTTCGCGGCCAAGGCTTACGCCCAGTGGAAGGGCAAGCGATTGCCGAACGTCGCCGAGTGGGAATTCGCCGCGGCGGCTGGAATAACCCGATCGGACGGTGAGAATGATCCGATCTTCCAGCAGAGCCTGCAAAAATGGTACACGTCCCCCAGCGACACCTCGCTTGCCGCAGTGGGCTCTGGGCGGGCTAACTTTTGGCAGGTCTATAACCTGCATGGCTTGGTGTGGGAATGGGTCGCTGATTTTAACACCGCCATGGTGACTGGCGACGCGCGTGGGGATTCTGGATTGGATCGCGAACTGTTTTGCGGCAGCGGTTCTGTTGGGGCACGCGACCCGGGAGACTTCGCCGCCTTTATGCGCTATGGATTCCGCAGCAGCCTGAAGGCGGACTATTGCGTCCACAACCTTGGCTTCCGTTGCGCCAAGGATTTATGATAAGATTCCGCCTTCAATCGCCCGTCCGGGCATTCATTGCCGCCGTCCTGCTGCCGGTCGTGGCGGGTTGCCATACTCCGAAACAAAGTGAGATTGCCGGTACGAAGGAAGAAAGCGTCAAGCCGTTGACCGATCGATCGCTCTATCAGACCCAAGCCAAGTGGATCACAGATTCCGGCAAGGAGGTGACCCTTGCCAGCCTGCGCGGGCGGCCCCAGGTGGTCGTGATGTTCTTCTCCCATTGCCAGATGGCCTGCCCGATTCTAGTTCACAACCTGCAGACCATCGAATCTTCGCTCCAGCCGGAACTTCGAGCCCGGGTCGGATTTACCCTGGTATCCATCGATCCGCGCCGTGATACCCCCGCCGCCCTGGCGGAATTCCGCCAGAGCCGCCACCTGACCAGCGGGACCTGGACGCTACTTCACGGCGAGACGGATGATATCCTGGAACTGGCGGCCCTGTTGGGCGTGAAATATAAAGAAGAAGCCACCGGACAATTCTCCCACTCCAACCTCATCACGGTACTGAATTCCGGTGGCGAAATAGACCACCAGTGGGAGGGTCTTGCCCAGGACACCAAGGCCATAGTCAGGGAAATCGAGACCTTGCTCTCCTCCACCCATGCCTCCGTTAAGTCAATTCACACGCTTTGACGTACGGGGACTGTTACGCGAGGGGGTGGAGCCTTTTGCCGCGATATCGGCCAAGGTGAACAGCCTTGCCGTGGGCGAAGGTCTGATCGTTATCGCTCCCTTTTTGCCATCGCCACTTGTGGAACGGCTAACCAGTGAGGGGCTTGCCACCAAGGTAGAGCGGGGGCAGGGCGCAGATTGGCTGGTTTACTTTTGGCGCGAGTCGGCTTAACTGGCGCCGATGTCCACTCCGCTGGGTAATTTTAGAACGGCAGCCTTGGTCAATACCTTGCGAAGTTGCCAGCTCTTTACCGGGCTTCCCGTCCAAGATTTGGAAAACATTGCCGCAACCTCCGTGGTTAAATCGCTGGAGAAAGGTGACTATCTGTTTCGCGAAGGAGATCCGGCCCGTGGTTTCTACGTTGTACAACGGGGTGCCGTGAACGTCCACCGGGTAACCGCTACCGGGAAGGAACAAGTCATCCATGTGTTTCGCACCGGCGATTCCTTTGCCGAGGTCGCTCTGGCTTCCGAGACTGGCTATCCGGCCGACGCGCGTGCGTTGGAATCCTCGCAGGTGGTGTTGGTCCAGAAAACGGGTATCCTGGCGCTGATCCGTCAAAAGCCGGAGCTTGCCCTCCGGATGCTCGGCTCAATGAGCAGCCACCTAAGGGTGCTGGTCGGCCAGTTGGAAGACTTGACACTTAGAGACGTGGAAACTCGTCTGGCCAATTGGCTCATCAAACGCTGTCCTTCCCCCGCTTCCGACCAATCGATGACGATACAATTAACCATGACCAAACGCGTGCTCGCGGCAGAACTAGGGACTGTAAGTGAGACGTTCTCCCGTGCATTGGCAAAACTTCGAGTGCAGAAACTCCTCATCGTCAAAGGCAAAACCATCACTGTCCTTTCTCCCACGCGACTGCGCGAACTCCTGCGCCGGAATCTTGGTGAGTAGTCAACCCTCCCCACCACAACAACTCCTCAGCAGTTCCGGCCATTACAAAACGGAGATCACGACCGACATCCGTTCCCGACAAAACGACACCCGCGGCATAGCAATTCAGTAGGAGCAACACATCATTTGACTCACGGAGATGTCTGATCTACCGAAAGCCCTTCGATGACACAATCGGCTAAAGCGGCTCTGTTTCAATCCCTTCATCAATCTGAGGGCATTCTCCTTTTTCCCAACCCCTGGGACGGCGGCTCCGCTCGCATCTTGGAGAGCCTCGGATTTCGCGCCCTAGCTACCTCCAGCAGTGCCTGCGCCGCCACCTTGGGACGTCGCGATGGACGAATCACCCGAGATGAAGCGATAGCGCATTGCCGCCTGATCGTAACGGCAACCGATCTCCCAGTTGCTGCTGACCTAGAAAATGGCTTTTCATCCGATCCAGAGCAAGTTGCTGAGACGATCCGGCTCGCGGCGGCCGCCGGTCTGGTCGGTGGCTCGATCGAAGACTACACCGGTCATCGCGAGAGCCCGCAATACGACCTGAACCACGCTACGGAACGGATCGCGGCGGCGGTAGCGGCGGTGCGATCGTTGCCGTTCCCGTTCACCCTGACGGCCCGTGCAGAAAACTTCTCCCAAGGAACCCACGACCTGGATGATACCCTCCGACGTCTGGTGGCCTACGAACGCGCCGGAGCTGACGTATTGTTTGCCCCGGGCCTGCCGGACCTGGCCGCCGTGCGCGAAGTGTGTTCCGCCGTGCGTAAACCCGTCAATTTCATGGTCGGCATCAAGGGCAAGTCCTTCACCGTGGCAGAACTCGCGGCCGTCGGCGTCAAACGCATCAGCTTTGCTGCCTCCCTCTATCGGGCCGCCATTTCCGGTTTCCTGGCCGCCGCCCACGAAATCAAGGACACCGGGCGCTTTAACTACCTGGACACCACAGTGACCACTGCCGAATTCAATGGGCTACTGCGATCATGATCGGAAGGTCATGAAAACCTCCTTCAAGGCAAATCGTCGACCCGTGAGTAGCCGTCATTTCCGCGAGCCGCCAAAACGGGACTCCATCGGGGAGTATTCTGAACGTGGCGTACATGGTTCATCCGCCAACCTCACTCCCCGAAGGATTGCCAAGGATTGCTAGGGCGCACGGCAATGAGGGAGCCCTGAAGGTTTTTGTCGGACGATTGCTAGGCGCAACGATGCATCGCTCTTGGGGCTTGATCGCAGCCTGGCACGTGTGGCGCGCCACCCAGCAAAACCGGCGTCAGCCGCTGCATTGGAGCGTGGCTCAGTTGCTTCCCGGAATTCTGCACGCGCTGGCTAACACCGGACAGATGGAGATCCCGCGCAACGCCGACATCGACAACGAAGGGGCCATTTCCGCAACCGAAGCGACGTTCTTCCTGCTCAGCGTTCTGGTGACGTTAACCACCTGGGCAATAGCAGGCTGGTGTCTGATAGACGCCCGCCGCACACGCGAATCTGCCCATGCCCTTCATGACGGGAGATATAGTACTTGCCCAGATTTCCCAACCTTCCCAGTCATTGATAGAATAAGCGTTCCCCCGTCTAGTCATGTATTGAGGAACGCACAGCACGCCAAGCGGTAAACGAGCAGAACGGAGTTCAACACCGGTTTACCACTTGGCGACACTTCAGGCACTGTGGCCCAGACAACTCTGACTATCATCCCAGAATCGAATCACTGCGCAGTGACGACGCGGTAGAAGCGTTGCGTCCCCTCTGGAGGATTGGTTTCAAACATCTGGAATAGAGATGACTGCGGAGTCAACGACTGGACGTCGGTCCAAACGCCGTCGGAAAGGGTATCCGAGGCTTGCAGTATATAGTTTTGTCCAGAGCGCGCCCTAACCTCAATGCGGAATTCACTTTCCGACATCTGGGTGGCGGTGACAAGGACTCCCGTGTTGCCAGCCGGACCACCAGGCGGCGAAGGTTTCACGTTGGCCGGATCGACAATAACCGTGAAGCTATTGGCCGCGGAGATCTGCGGACGGATCAAATCGTAGGGATTGGTCGCCGTCACCAGGGTGATGATCGTGTAGGTCGCCCCACCTTGATTCTGAGTGGGGCTCCAAAGAATAGTTCCGTTCGTATCGATGGAGGCTCCTAACGGCGGACTGATCAAGACGTAGTCCAGCTTGGAGTGGATGTTCGGCTCAAAGGCGGTATTGGTCACCGCCAGGAGGGTCATCGCCTTGAGTTGTTGCGTCGGCACCACCGGCAAAATAGGCGCCACGTTCACTTCCCTCACGACCACCGTAAAACTATTGGTGGCAGTTAGGACTGGATTGACGGTATCGAACGGATTACTGCTCATGGCAATCGTCGTAATCGTATTTGTGCTGGGGCTCTGGATCTGGCTGGGAGGCCAGATGACGATACCATTCGGAGTAATACTCGCGCCAGCAGGCGGATTGATCAACGCATAGCTCACCTTGCTATGAATATTCGCTTCGCTGGCCGTATTGGTTACCACCAAAAGCGTCAGTTCATCCACTGTTTGGATCGGAATCACTGGCAACACCGGGGCGAGATTCACTTCTCGCACCACCACGGTGAAGGTATTGGTGGACTTCAGTATCGGGTTCACGGTGTCGAAGGCATTGCTTCCCGTCGCCACCGTCGTGATCGTGTTGGTACTCGGACTCTGCGCTTGGGACGGTGTCCAACTAATGATGCCCCCCGCACTGATAGTCATGCCGCCGGGCGGGCTGACCAAGGCGTAGGTTACCGTCGTGTGGATATTTGGTTCCGTGGCAGTATTGGTCACCACCAACGGGGCAAGCTCGTTCACTGATTTCAAGCCGATCACCGGCAGCGCGGGAGCCACGTTCACTTCCTTCACCACTACCGTGAAACTGTTAGTGGCCTTGAGCACTGGGTTTACCGCGTCGAAAGGGTTGCTTCCCGTCGCCACAGTCGTGATGGAGTTGGTGCCCGGACTCTGCGTTTGCGACGGCGTCCAACTGATGACGCCCACCCCGCTAATACTCATTCCCGCCGGGGGATTGACCAGAGCGTAAGTCACCGTTGTGTGGATATTCGGTTCCGTGACGGTATTCGTCACCACCAGCGCCGTCAGCTCATTGACTGTTTTTGAGCCAATCGCAGGCAGTACGGGGGCCACATTCACTTCCTTCACCACCACCGTAAAGCTGTTGGTGGCCTTCAGGACGGGATTTACGGCGTCGAGGGCATTGCTTCCCGTCGCCACTGTGGTGATCGTATTGGTGCTGGGGCTCTGTACTTGGGACGGCGTCCAACTAATGATCCCGGCGGCATTAATCGTCATCCCGGCGGGCGGGTTGACCAAGGAATAGGTAACCGTCGTATGCACGTTCGACTCGGTCGCGGTATTTGTTACCATCAGCGCCGTGAGTTCATTCACCACTTGCGGGCCTACCACCGGCAGCACCGGCGTCGC
>DATJII010000386.1:0-2889 GCA_035493435.1 Candidatus Limnocylindria bacterium
ATTTGCCCCGTCCTAGTTGGAGCCTTGGTTCAAGGCCGTGCACTACGTGGATGGCTACGAGTAAGGAACACCAAATAATGAGGACCTGCCACACCATGACTGCCAGCAGCGATCCCCCCAGCCTGAGCACCGCAATCACGCCTGCCGCTCCGGCTAGAGTGGTTCCGATGGCAAGGTAGTTTGACACATCGAATCTTCGCAGCCCGTTAAGGACGGCTGACGTGAACGTGAGAAGTTGGCTCCCCCAATACGTCAAACCCGCCAGGCCAAATACAAGCGGGGCGATGCCGATCATTCCGGCAGAAAGATGCAACCCACGAGTCAAAGCCAGGCCGAACGCGGTGATGAGAACTGCAACGAGAAGTCCCAGAGCAAGATTGGCGCTCCATGCCGCTGCCACAAATTGGGGCATTTCATCGGGGGAATTGGCGAGACGATCTGCGGCGACCACGCGGGTGGTGCTGGCCTGGATTCCGAGGTCGATCCACAACAAGCTCCCCAGGGCTGACGCGGCTACCCACAAACCATATCCTTCGGCGCCGAGTCCTTTAACCATGATCGGAACAAGAATGATTCCCACCGGCGCGGAGATAACAAGGATGGAGTTGTTGATCAAACTATCCCGCATCAGGCGGACGCGTTCGCTGAGATCAACGGTGTAGCCCGTGGCTGGATTACTTAAGCCAGGCTTTTCAGTCATCATTCGTCCTCGTATGCAATTTTTGGGAAAGTGCAACCCCTCTGGAGATTAAGAATCGTAGGAGGCAAGCAAAGGCGTTGATACGAATGAATCCCGGTGAGGCGTGCCGGGACCTCGAGCGGATGGTCTCCATGATGCTTATGTCCCTCTCGAAAGGCTTGGAAAAATCAGAATGGAGACGCTCAATGCGGATCGAAAATCCAGCTCGCACCGGGAAGGAGCCTCTCCCGTTCTTAAATCCAAGCAGAGATAATACACCGAACCTTGGGAAAGTCGGATTTGGGATCACGCGAGCTGGGCGAGGCCGAGCCGGATCGCCGACGCGGCAAAGGAATTTCGGCTTCCAAGCACCCTTTGCATTACAGACCGACCGGGAAGAGGTTCCCTGCGATGGCGAATGCGACTAATCTGTGGTAGTCTCGAAAGTCTGATTCATCATGACGAGGCGCGCACTGAGTTTTGCGGCGCGCACCCGTCAACGCCGTCTTTGATCAACCTCATCCACATTCGTACTGGACCATTGTGGTCGTTGCAAGCTATCCGTCCGCCAGACGGTGCGGCGTTTAAGCCCAACTTCAGGAGAAATTGATAGTGATGGGGTTTTTCAAGCGACATGCATTCGCGCTGGTCATCCTTAGCGGGCTTTCCGTTCGCCTCATTCTACTCCCCTTTCCCGGAACCGAAGACATGGAGCACTGCCGGATGTGGGGCGCCATGACCTTGAAACCCGGCATCCTCTACATGTACACGCAGACGGATACGGAAGTGATGACTTTCTTCATTCTGCTGTCGAAACATATCCATGCTCATCCGCAAGTGACCAACATGACGGCGCTGGGCCCCTTCAACGGATTTCCCGATCACCCGCCGGGCTTGATGTTGATGCTTGATGCCTCTGTGAGGCTTTCCAAACTCCTGGATTCGGGATCGCTGCGCCGCGGGCCTTTGCTCGACGCGTGTCTCAATCTGCCGCCGGTGATATTTTCGCTGGGCATTACCCTGTTAATCTGGTGGTTTACACGCGCGGAAAATCTGCCCCATCCGATGTGGGCGGTCATGGCCTTCTGGCTGAACCCTGCCTTAATTCTGGATTCACCGTTGCTCGGTTATGCGGATTCCATGTTCGCTTTCTTCGGTTTGCTGGCTCTCATACTTTTCTACCGTCGAAAGTACGAATGGAGCGCGCTGGCGTTCGCCCTCGGTTGTTTGTCAAAACCCGAAGCCATGTTCTTGATCCCCGTGCTGGCCGCGGCGGCGTGGGCGGACGGCGGGCTAAAAACAACCTTCCGTTATGGCGCTCAAGTTGGGTTGTTCGCGCTGGCCGCGCTCCTGCCCTATATTCTTGTTCACCGCGTTCTGGCGGTTCTCGCCCACGTCGCCTCGTTACTTGTGGATCCCGTCCTGTCAGGACAGGGATTGAACGTGTGGTGGCTTGCAGGACCTCTGCTGAATTCGGTTTTCGGCCCTGGCCCGTGGGACCCGTCGGGGATGATACCCATGTATACGAGAAGTGATTTCGTGCGATGGGTGGGCTTTCAACCAGCCTGGGTTGCCAACCTCGCGCTGGCCGCTTTTGTTTTCTTCGGATTGAAAATGTTCATGAAACAAATGAAACTGGGCAATCGTCTGGCGATTTTCTGGGCCGGAGCTCTGATGGTTTACGGCTACACAATGCTTTCCCTTTTCGTTCACGAAAACCATCTGGATAGTTTTTTCGTTTATGCGGCGCCGCTGCTGGCGTTAAACACCCCCATCTTCAAACGGGGTTATTTAGTTTTGTCGGGCATCCTGGGCCTGGACCTCTACCTATTTGAGGGCTTCGGGCGAAATGTACCGGCCGGCGAACAATGGATCCGAATGCTGCCCGGCTTCGATATCACGATTCTCATTGCCCTGGGCAACGTCGCCTTTTTCCTGATTCTGGTCTTTGCGCGAAATTGGTGGTTTGACTTGGCGGTCCATGAAACTTTACCGGCACAAAGTACATGAGGTTTGGCGTGATGACACACCCAGATATGCAAACCCAGTCCGCCCTCGCGGATGGTGACAAGCGGGGAGACCGGCCCGTGGAGATTTCGATTGTTATACCCTGTCTCAACGAGGCCCGTTCGGTCGGCGCTTGCATCAAACAGGCACAGGCCGCGCTTAAAAATGCCCAACTCAAAGCTGAGGTGGTGGTGTCCGACAAC